>NZ_JBITGZ010000005.1:0-215845 GCF_044457565.1 Kitasatospora sp. NPDC050543
AAGGTCCTCGCCGCCCAGGGCCCCGGCGCCTGGCCCGTCTGCTCCGCCAAGGCCGGCCTCACCAAGTAACACCCGAGCAGCACCACAGCACCACCGCGTACGGCAAAGGCCGGTGCGGGCGACTCGACGTCGCCCCCACCGGCCTTCGGCCGTTCTTCGCCGCGCCCGTCAGAGCGCGGGCACCGGCGTCTCCGCCGCCGTGTCCCCGGCGGGGACCGCAGCACTGCGGGGGGTGAGCACACGTTCGGCGAGGTGACCGAACAGGAGGCCGAAGGAGAGCCAGAGGGTGACCTGGATCGCCAGGGCCGCCAGGCGGAACTGCCAGAGCAGCGTCGCCGAGAAGTCCTCGGGGACCTCGTTGACGGCCGGGAGGAAGGCGTAGGCGAGGCCGACCACCACGGCGAAGCCGAGCACCCCGGCCACCGCCGCGTACCAGTTGCCCAGGCGCGGGGCCAGCCGCCTGCCGAGGATCACCGCGGCGACCGCCAGCAGCACGCTGAGCGCCATCATGAGGAAGTACAGCGTGGTGCGCTCGCCGATCGTCTCGGGGTCGCCGATCGACGGCGGATTGGCCGGGTACTTGAGGAACGGCACGACGTAGACCGCGACCAGCGCGGCGCCCGACAGCAGGGCCGCCGTGGCGCGCGGGCTGAAGCGGCCGATCCGGCCGAGCGCGAAGCAGAACCCGAGGGCGGCGATGCCACCCAGCGACACGCCGTAGACGAGCACACCCGTGGCCAGCCCCGCAGTGGACTGCAGGGCACGGCTGACGAGCTCCATCTCATGCTCGTGCGCGGGCGCGTGGGCCTCCTCGAAGGCGATCGCCGCGTCGATCCGGGGTTCACCCAGGAGGTAGGCGACGACCAGCGCGATGAGGCCCGCGCCGAGGCCCGCGAGCATGCCGCGCACGAGCAGGGATCTGACGGTTGTGGAGTTCATTTGGCGGGTTCCCCCTGGTCAGTGGCAGGGGAAGCCGAGCAGGTGGCGACCGTCGTGCACCCACTCGTGCACGTCCTCGCCGGAGATGAGGGAGGTGGCGCCCTGCTCGGCGCCGACGAAGTAGATCAGGGCCAGCATCAGGATGCCGAAGAAGACCGCCCACGGCATGATCGCCTTGACGGGCAGGGTCACGGGGCCGGCGGGAATGGCTGCGGGAGCAGCGGACTGTGCCATGACAGGACCTCCTCGGGAACTCGCGTCCCGCTAGATGGTGCACTGACGACAGCATCGGGTCTGACTCCCCGCCAGCGACCTCCCCGTGGGGCTGTGCTGCCGGGCTTACAGTGGCGCGACCGTGCCGGATTCTCACCGGACTTCCGTCATACCGTCGTCGTATCGGGGTTGAAGGTATCGTCAACCGGCAGGCTAGCCAAGGGCGTGGATGGGGCGCACTTCGCGCCAGGTCCGCCGGCAGCCCGCCGCGAACGCCCGGTGGACGGAGCGATTACGGATCGTGCCAGTGGAGTTGGGACAGGACGGCGAGGGCTTTGACGGTACGCGTGACCTTGGTCTCAGCGGCGATGAGTACGGCCCTGCGGGCCGCGCGCTTCGACGACGGCGGCCCGCTGGAGGAAGCCGGGCTTCGGCGGGCACGGGAGGCCGCCGAGGGCTTCCCGCCCGCGGGGCGGGCGTTCGCCTCCCCGTCGCCGCGCTGCGGTGGGACGGCCGAGGCGCTCGGGTTGAAGGCCCGGCCGGAGCCCGCGCTGGCCGGCTGCGCGATGGGCCGCTGGACGGGCCTGACCCTGGACCAGGTCGCCGCCGCCGAGGGCGAGGCGCTGACACGCTGGCTGACGGACCCGGCCGCCGCGCCGCACGGCGGGGAGAGCCTGCTGGAGCTGTTCGCCCGGGTCGGCGGCTGGCTGGACGCGCTGCCGGCGGAGCCGCCCGGCGAGCGCGGACCGGTGGTCGTGGTGGCCGAGCCGGACGTGGTGCGCGCCGCCGCCCTGCACGCGCTGGGCGCGGCCGGCCCGGCGTTCTGGCGCCTGGACGTACCGCCGCTGACCGTCACCGAGCTGAGCGGACGCGCCGGCCGCTGGAACGTCCGCTGGGGCCGGCCGGTGTAGCGGACGCCGCTCGCGGCACGCGCAGGGGCAGGGGCAGGGGGCGCGACGCGGTCCCGGTCCGTAGCCCGGCGGGGTCTCAGCCCGTCGTGGCCGGGTCCGAGCCCGGGCCCTCGGCCAGCAGGCCGCGGATCGACGCCTTCATCGCGGCGACGAAGGCCTCCCGGGTGGCGGGGTCGATCAGGTCCAGGGACAGGTACGGGTTGAGGTCCTCCAGCTCGACGAGGAGCAGCTCCCCGTCCGGGGCCCGGCAGGCGTCCACCCGCTGGATGCCGTGCGCCAGGCTGTTCCAGTCCACGAAGAGCTGGGCGAAGGCCAGGTCCTCGGCGGTCGGGGTGTACGGCTCCAAAGCCCAGCGCTCGTGCGGGCGCGGCGCGTACAACGCGTACTGGAAGCTGCGGCCGACGAAGTAGAACGACACCTCGTACCGGAACGGGATCAGCGGCTGGACCAGGACGTCGCCGAGGGCCGCCGTCTCCAGTTGCCCGGCATCGAGGACCTCCAGGCCTATCGAGTCCGCGCCGAGCTTGGGCTTGACCACGTACCGGGCGGCGGCGGGCAGCCGGCCGAGGTCCTCGCGGCGGTCCACGGTGGGGATGACCGGGTAACCGGCGACGCTCAGGTCGACCAGGTACTGCTTGCCGGCCATGTCGGCCCGGCCGGTCAGCGGGTTGAAGACCCGGGCGCCGCGCACCAGTGCCTCGGCGCGGAAGGCGTCGTACTGCTCGCGGTGGTACAGTACCGGGCCGCTGTTGCGGACCACGGTGGCGTCGAACGACTCCAGCAGGACGGCCGCGTGCGCCGGGTGGCACAGGGCGACGTCGAACTCCTCGGCCAGGTCCGCCGAGAGCCGGATGTCCTCGTCGCAGTAGCGGCGGCCCCGGGCCTGGTAGGTCAGGTCGGTGACGTAGAGGATCCTGGGCTTGGCGCGGCGCATACCGGTCCTCCGGGCGGGTCGTGTCGGGTGGGCTCGTCCCGACTCGGTCAGGCGACCAATGTACGGGTGACCTGCGCGGACTCGGCGGGCGGCCCGGGCTGCGGCGCCGCCAGCCAGGCGGGCGGGCAGGGGTGGGGAGGCCGCAACGACTGGGCGGCCCGGAGCGGCCGGGCCCGGAGCCGTCAAGCCCGGAGCCGTCAGGCCAGGCGGGCCCGCCTGGCCCGCCTGGCAGCGCGCAGCAGCGCCGTGTGGATCAGCAGCCCGAACGCGGCGCCCACCGCGTAGCAGAGCAGGTCGGGCGGATTGAAGGTCGAGCCGAGCACCAGGCGGGCGAGCGTGCTGCGCCGGGAGAGCTCTGCGGGCAGGTCCCCGAGCTGGGCGAACTCGACCGCGCAGCTGAACGCGAGGGCGGCCGCGGCGGCCCTCGCGGGCCTGGCGCGGGGCAGCGCCAGCAGCACGAGGGCCTGGACGAGCACGGTGTAGAGCGCGTCCCCGGCGTACTTGGCGAGCTCGCCGTCCGCGGCGGCACGCACGGCGAGGCCGGCCGCCACCGTCAGTACCGCCCCGGCCAGCGCGGCCGCGCGGACCGTCCCGGCCACCGGATCCCCCCGGCCCCTCCGGACCGCCGTACGAGCCGTACGAGCCGTACGAGCCGTACGAGCCGTACGAGCCGTGTGTCGGCCGGCCCGCCGGTCCGTCGTGTCAAGATCCCCCATGCCGAACACCCTAGGCGTCGCGCCACACCCGCCACCTCCGGTTGTCCGCGGCCGGTCGTGGCTCGATAGCCTGCAACGCGACCGCCAGGGGCGGGCCGCACAGGGCGGCGGTACGACGGAGGGAACGGGGCGACGTGGTGGAACTGACCGAGGCGAGCTGGATCGAGGCGAGCCGCAGCGAGGCGGGCGACGGGGGCGCGGAGCAGGCCGAGCCGGCGGCTCAGGCGCCCGGTGGCGGCTTCGTGGTGGACGGCTTCGCGCCGGGGCCCGACGGCTCGGCGAGACGCCGGGGCAAGGCGCTGCGTGAGCGGAGGGCGCGGGAGCGGCACGCCGAGTTCGCCCCGGCCGGCGGGCGGCCCACCGCCGTTGAGGCCATAGAGAGTTCGAACGCGGGCCGGCTCGGCCACCTGGTGCCGCTGCGGGTGGGCCGGATGGCCGCCTCGCCGTTCGCGTTCCTGCGCGGCTCGGCCGGTCTGATGGCCGCCGACCTGGCGGCGACCCCGGACTGCGGCATCCTGGCGCAGCTCTGCGGTGACGCGCACGCCGCCAACTTCGGCCTGTACGGGGACGCCAGGGGCCGGCTGGTGATGGACATCAACGACTTCGACGAGACCGTGCCCGGCCCGTGGGAGTGGGACCTCAAGCGGCTGGCCGCCAGCCTGGTGCTCGCCGCCCGGGAGGCCGGTGCCGACGAGCACACCGCCCGGCAGGCCGCCTTCGACGCCGCGGGCTCGTACCGCCGCACGATGCGGGTGCTCGCCAAGCTGCCCACCCTGGACGCCTGGAACGCCGTCGCGGACGAGCAGCTGGTCGCCTTCGCACAGGCGCACGACCTGACCGAGGTGCTCCAGCGGGTCGAGGCGAAGGCACTGGGCAACACCAGCGCGAAGTTCGCCGCCAAGTCCACCGTGCGGGAGGCGGACGGGCACCGGCGGTTCACGGCGGCTCCGCCGGTCCTCAGCGAGGTGCCGCGCCCGCTGGCGGCGGCGGTCGCCGGGGCGCTCGCGACGTACGTGCGGACGGTGCCGGCGGACCTGCACCCGCTGCTCTCCCGCTACCACGTGCAGGATGTGGCGTTCCGCGTGGTCGGCACCGGCAGTGTCGGCACCCGCTCGTACGTCGTCCTGCTGACGGACCACCGGGACCGGCCGCTGGTGCTCCAGGTGAAGGAGGCCCGGCCGTCCGTGCTGCTGCCGCACCTGGCCCGCGCGGGCCACCCCGTCGCGCAGGCGGCCGGACAGCACGAGGGACGCCGGGTGGTCCTCGGACAGAAGCGGATGCAGGTCGTCAGCGACACCCTGCTCGGGTGGACCACCGTGGACGGACTGCCGTACCAGGTACGCCAGTTCCGCAACCGCAAGGGCAGCGTCGACCCGGCCGCGCTGCTGCCCTCGCAGCTGGACGACTACGCCCGGATGACGGGCGCGCTGCTCGCCAGGGCGCACGCGCACACCGCCGACCCGGAGCTGGTCACGGGGTACTGCGGCAAGAGCGAGGCACTGGACGAGGCGGTCTCGGCCTTCGCCGTCGCGTACGCCGACCGTACCGAGGCGGACCACGCCGAGGTGACGGCGGCCATCCGGGCCGGGCGCCTGGCGGCCGAGAGCGGGATCTGACGGACGCCCCGGGGGTCCTCGGCCCGTCCGTGGACCCCCGGCGGCGCGATCCGTCACCCGGCCCCGGACCGGAACCCGGACCGGAACCCGGCCCCGGCGCGGGCGCGGCGGTCAGCGGGTGTCCGGCGCGTGCGGCGCGTGCGGCGGCGTCGGTGTCTCCACCAGCAGGAAGTGCTCCACCGCCCGGATGAACTCGGCGGGCCGGGCGGCGTGCACCAGATGCCCGGCCGGGATGGTGACGGAGCGGCAGTCCGGGATCCGCCGGGCCATCTCGGCGATCCGGTCCTGCGGCACATGGCTGGCGGGCCCGCCCGCGACCATCAGGGTGGGCGCGGTGATCCCGCCGAGCCGGGCCCGCCAGGACGGGTCCGGCTCGTCCAGCTGCGCCTTGAGTGCCGCCACCACCGCCCAGTCGAACGCCACCGGCTCCGCCGGCTCGCCCGTCACGCTCCGCTCGCGCGGGAACGGCGGCGGGACGTCCTCCAGCACCAGCCGGACGACCCGCTCCGGCTGCGCCTGGGCCAGCAGGTACGCCACCACCCCGCCCATCGAGTGACCGACCAGCTCCACCCCGGCCAGGCCGAGCGCGTCCAGGAAGGCGAGCACGTCGTCCCGCATCAGTTCGAGCGAGTACGCGCCGGGCCAGTCGCTGCGCCCGTGACCGCGCAGGTCCGGCGCGAGGACCCGCCGGTGGCGGGCCAGCGCGGGCGCCACCTCGGCCCAGTCCGCGCCGCTCTCCCCCAGGGCGTGCAGCAGCACCAGGGGCGGGGCGGCCGGGTCGCCGTAGCTGCGGTAGGCCAGCCGTACCGCACCGAGCTCGATGATCTGATGGTCAGCCATGGCCGTCACGCTACCGTCGCGGCACCGGCGCGCGGCCACCCGTTCGCGCTCGGCCGAAGCGAGCCCGCCCGAGCCCGCGCGAAGCCGCCGGCAGCCCACGCGAGCCGCCGGAAGCCGCCCCACGCCGGGCCGGCCGCGGGGCGGCCGCAGCGGCGGCAATCCCTTCGACAGCACGTCAGAGGCCCTCGGGCCGCTGATCGTACAATTGCCCGCGACCAGCGCGGCCGGCCGGGCCGCCGGGCACAAGGGGGATCATGTTCGGGATCATCAGGCCATGTCGGCACGGCCTCTCGGAGCGGCTGCAGTCGTCCTGGATGGCACACCTGTGCGGGCTCTGCCTCGCGCTGCGCGACGACCACGGGCAGCTGGCCCGGACGGCGACGAACTACGACGGTCTGATCATCTCCGTCCTGGTGGAGGCGCAGAGCGCGCGCACGGACGCCTCCTGGCGCCGGACGGCCGGCCCCTGCCCGCTGCGCGGCATGCGGACGGCCGAGGTGGCCAAGGGTGAGGGCGCCCGGCTGGCCGCCGCGGTGTCGCTGGCGCTCGCCTCCGTGAAGGTCCGGGACCACGTCGAGGACCGGGACGGCGTGTTCGCCCGCCGGCCGGTCGCCGCCGGGGCCCGCGCGGTGAGCCGGCGCTGGGACCGGCAGAGCGCCGGCAGTGGCACGCTGGTGGGCTTCGACACCGCCGTGCTGCTCACCGCCGCCGCCCGGCAGGGCGGGCTGGAGCGCGCCGCGCTGCCCGGCGGCTCGGTGCTGCTGGTGACCGAGCCGACCGAGACCGCCACCGCCGCCGCGTTCGCCCACACCGCCGTCCTGGCCGGACGCCCCGCCAACGCGACGCCGCTCGCCGAGGCGGGCCGGCTCTTCGGGCGCCTCGCCCACCTGCTGGACGCTGCCGAGGACCAGCGCGCGGACGCCGCGAGCGGCGCCTGGAACCCGCTCACCGCGACCGGCACCGACCGGGCCGAGGCCGAGCGGCTCTGCCGCGACGCCGTCCACGGCATCCGGCTGGCACTCAAGGAGGTGGAGTTCGCCGACCGGGCGCTGGTCCACGTCCTGCTGGCGCACGAGAGCGGACGGGCGGTCGAGCGGGTCTTCGGCCGTCCGCACGCCGCGACCTGCGCGAACGCCGACACCAGCCGGCGTTCCTCCCCGTCGACCCCGCCGGCGCTGAACAACCCGTACCAGCAGCCGCCCGGCCACGACGCTCCCCCGCTCTGGGAGCCGCCGGGCGAGAAGCGGCCCCCGCGCCGCAACCTGCTGGCGGGCTGCGCGGTCTGGGCGCTGATGGCCTGTACGTGCCAGCTGCTGTGCTGCGAGCACGACGACCCGTGGAGCCGGGAGAAGCGCAAGAGCTGGTGCGAGCGGCACTGCGACGACTGCTGCGACTGCAGCTGCGACGGGTGTGACTGCTGTAACGACTGCGGATGCTGTGACGGCTGCGACTGCTGTGACTGCGGGTGCGACTGCTGACCGGACCTCACACCCGGTGGGTGACCGCCCGGCCGGACTGCCTCGCGGTCACCCCCGCCCGGTCACCCGTCGGCCGCTCAGGCGCGGGCGGCCTGCGGCTCCCACCGCATCCGGCGGACGGCGACCTGCAGGCCCACCGCCGTCCACACCAGCAGGACCAGGACGTCCGCACCGTTCAGTCCCGTGCCGCTGGTGGCCGCGGTCGAACGCTGGAGCCCCTCCGCCAGGTGGTACAGCGGGAAGACCCGGCCGACCGCGCGCAGCCACTCCGGCAGTGTGTTGATCGGGATGAAGATCCCGGAGATGAAGGACAGGATCACCGCGGAGAACGGGCCGATGGTCGCGGCCGCCTCCGGCGTCCTGGCCAGGGTGGTGGCGGCGATGCCGAGGATGCTGAGCGCGGCGGTGCCCAGCACGGTGTACACCGCGATGCCGACCACCCCGCCCGGCGTCAGGTCCAGCCCGTACGCCAGCACCCCGACGGCGAACATGATCACCACCATCACGACGCTCAGGATCAGCGCGCGCAGCAGCAGTGCGCCGATGAACGTCCAGGTGCGCATCGGGGTGCCGCGCAGGCGTTTGAGCTGGCCGCTCTCGCGCTGGTCGGTGATCGAGATCATCAGGAAGGAGAAGGACTGCATGGTGATCGCGTAGGCGGCCATTCCCGCGGTGAAGTAGGCCTTGGTGGACATGGTGCCGCCGGCGAACTCGATGGTGCTGTCGGCGCCCGAGGTGAACGCCGAATTGAAGAGCACCAGCAGGAACACCGGGAAGACGATGCCGAAAACGACCGCCCGCGAGGTGCGCAGGGTGCTGGTCAGCGAGTAGCGCGTCTGGGTGAGCAGGACCCTGAGGTCATTCACCACCGTCACCGCCTCCGGTCAGGTCGAGGAAGATGTCCTCCAGTGAGGGCCGGCGGACCTCCAGCCCGCCGAGGTCCAGCCGTTCCCGCTCGGCCCAGTCCAGTAACCGGTACAGCAGCCGCTGGGCGTCGGCGGTCTCCAGGGTGACGTGCCCGCCGTCGTGCCGGACGCCGGTGTCCGGGTCCAGCGGCAGCGCGCCCGGGTCGGCGCCCTCCGGGAGCCGGAAGGTGACGCGGGTGGCGCGGGCCTGGCCGCCGGCCAGCTCCTTGGGTGTGCCGGTGGCCACGATCCGGCCCTCCCGCATGATCGACACCCGGTCGGAGAGGTACTGGGCCTCGTCCATGTAGTGGGTGGTCAGCAGCACCGTCTTGCCCAGATCGCGCAGGCCCTCGATCATCCGCCAGGCCTCGCGCCGCGCGCTGGGGTCGAACCCGGTCGTCGGCTCGTCCAGGAAGACGAGGTCCGGGTCGCCGATCAGCGCGAGGGCTACGTCGGCGCGCCGCTGCTGGCCACCGGACAGGGTGCCGAGCCGGGCCTCGGCCTTGTCGGCGAGTCCCACCAGCTCGATCACCTCCCCGATCCGCCGGGGGTGTGCGTAGAACGAGGCGAACAGGTCCAGGGTCTCCCGGACGGTCAGCGCGGGGTTGAGGCGGCAGTCCTGGAGCACCAGGCCGATCCGGTCGCGCCAGGCGGAGGTGGGGGTCGCGGGGTCGATCCCGAGCACCCGGACCTCACCCGCGTTGCGCCCGCGGTAGCCCTCCAGGATCTCGATCGTGGTCGTCTTGCCGGCCCCGTTGGCGCCGAGGAAGCCGAAGACCTCCCCGGCCCGCACGTCGAGGTCGATGCCACGCACGGCCTCGTACTCCCCGTACCGCTTGCGCAGGCCCCGGACCCTGATGGCCAGGCCGTCGCCGCCACCACCACCGCCGTCGAAGCCGGTTCTTCGCGTGTTCGCGTCGGACACGGCGCCCCCTGGGCTGGGTGAGGAGGGCGGCCCGAGCACCGCCGCCCGCTGCGGGGCGGGGCCGGGCCCTGCTTCCTCCTCCAGTCAACGCCGCCCGGGGCGCTGCCGCGCGGGGAGGCCGGCCGGGCCCCGTTCGGCCGGGACTCACGCCGGGCTCAGGCCATCCAGAAGAAGACCGCCGTCATGCGCTTGTCCTCCAGCGTGCTGCCCGAGTAGCCGGTGGCGGTGTGGATCAGGCTGGCGGAGTAGAGCAGCAGCCGGTTGTAGCGGTACGGCACCCGGACGTCCTCGGTGAAGGCGTCGGCCGGCACGTAGCGGGTGCCGAGCGCGTCGACCAGGTTGTTGTGGGGCGCCGTGACCAGGTTCCCGCCGAGGACGCCGCCGGGCAGGCTCTGCCGGTAGAAGCTGGTCCCGCAGTCCTTGGGCGCGTACGGGCTGAGGTAGAGCACCGCGGCGTAGCGGCACAGGGCCCGGGAGTCGGTGTGGGGGCGCGGTTCGCACTCGCCCTCGCCGACCACCTGGATGCAGTTGTGGTTGAGGGTGGCGCCGCCCGCGGTGGTTTCCGGCCAGATCCTCCGCGCGCCGGTCGCCTTCCTGACCAGGGCCTCGACCCGGGCCAGCTCGTCCGGTGCGAGACCGGGCATGGTGCGCAGGCCCGGCCAGCTCTCGGGCTTGTGGGGGTAGCCCTCGATCCAGTCGTCGCCGGCGAGACAGCGGGCCCGGACGGCATCGGGGTCGGGCAGCACGTCGTCCAGGACCCAGTAGTCCCGGCCGGGGGTGGGCTTGCGGTACGGCAGGACGGGCAGCGCCGGGGTTCTCTGCAGGGGGGCTGGCATGCGCAGACCATATCGGCGGCCTCGGCCAGGACTCTCCCAGGAGGAGGTCAACCTTGCGTCAAATCGGCTCCCCGAGGGGCGGCTTCGCCATCGGCTCGCCACCGGGCGGACCGGAGGCGGTCCACGGGCTCGCCCCGGCCGGCCGAACTGGCCCGGGCGACACGAGGGCGGCGGCGCCGGCGGGTCTGCCGCCCGGCCGGCTCTCGCGCTGCCACAGCGGCAGGACCAGCACCGCACCCGGCCGCAGGAGCGGGCCACGGTCGGTCATCGCGGCCCGCCCTGCTGCGCGGCGGCCCGCCGGTCGGCCTCCAGCGAGCTCTCCAGCCGGGCCAGCAGGGTGCGGAAGTTGTCGGTGTCCTGCGCCGTGAGCCGGCCCGGCCCGCCCGGCCCGCCGTGTCGACCGGCGGGCGCCGGCGGCGGCCCGGCCGGCGGGTCGGCCGACGGGTGGGTGATCACGGGTGCGGTCGGGTGGCTCATGCCGGGCGTCTCGTCTCTGCGGCGCGCACGGGCGACCCGTGCGGGGGAGGATATGCCGCGACGGTAGGCGCCGGCGATCAACGTCCGATAAACAGCGGACGGACGGGCCCGCGCCGGGGTCAGACCCGCCCGAGCACCCGGTCGACCGAGATCTCGATGACCACCCGGTCCGGGTTGACGCGCGGCTCGCGGTAGCGCCCGGCGTAGCGGCGCACGGCCTCCGCGACGGCCTCCGGCTCGTCCTTGACCACAGCGATGCCCTCCAGCGTCGACCAGCGCGCCCAGTCCACCTGGCAGAGCGCCACCCGCAGGCCGTCCGGGCCGGCGGCCAGCACGTTGCGGGCCTTGCGGCTGGTGCGGTTGGTGATCACCCGGGCGAGGGCGGCCTCGGGCTCGTAGGTGACACCGACCGGCACCACGTGCGGCGAGCCGTCCGGGCGCCGGGTGGTCAGGGTGGACAGGTGCCGCTCGCGCCAGAAGGCGAGCAGGGCTTCGTCGAGCTTGCGCGGGTCATGGGCCATGCAGGCGATCGTACGACCCCGGCCGGAGCCGGTGGCAGCCGGTTCCGGCCGGGGTCGTACGGCGGCCCGAGGACCGCACCCGGCGCCTCAGGGCCCCGGAACCTCAGTGCCCCCGGGCGATCCAGTCCGCCAGCGCCGGCGCCTCCGCGCCGACCGTGGTGGCGTCGCCGTGGCCGGTACGGACCACCGTCGCCGGGGGCAGGGTGAGCAGGCGGTCACGGATCGAGTCGATGATGGTCGGGAAGTGCGAGAAGGAGCGGCCGGTGGCGCCCGGGCCGCCGTGGAAGAGCGTGTCACCGGTGAAGACGGTGTCCAGCCCGGGCGCGTACAGGCAGACCGCGCCCGGGGCGTGGCCGGGGGTGTGCAGCACCGTCAGCTCCGTCCCCGCGACCCGGATCACCTGACCGTCCGCGAGCTCGCCGTCGGGGCGGCGCTCGGGGTGGGTGAGCTTCCACAGCGGCAGATCGTCGGGGTGCAGCAGGATCGGCGCGCCGGTGCGGTCCGCCAGGGCGGGGGCGGCGTCGACGTGGTCGTTGTGGGCGTGCGTGCAGACGATCGCGACCAGCCGGCGCCCGCCGAGCGCCTCGGCGATTGCGTCGGCGTCGTGCGCCGCGTCGATCACCACCGCCTCGCTGTCGTCGCCGACGATCCAGACGTTGTTGTCGACGTCCCAGCTGCCGCCGTCCAGCTCGAAGGTGCCGGAGGTGACGAGGTGTTCGATGCGCGCGGCGATCACAGGACCACCACCGAGCGGAGCACGTCACCGTGGTGCATGCGCTCGAAGGCCTGCTCCACGGCTTCCAGGCCGATGGTCTCGGTGACGAACGCACCGAGGTCCAGCCGGCCCTGGAGGTGGAGGTCGACCAGCAGCGGGAAGTCCCGCGAGGGCAGGCAGTCGCCGTACCAGGAGGACTTCAGCGCGCCACCGCGGCCGAACACGTCCAGCAACGGCAGTTCGAGGGTCATCTCCGGCGTCGGGACGCCGACCAGCACCACCGTGCCGGCCAGGTCGCGGGCGTAGAACGCCTGCTTGTACGTCTCGGGGCGGCCCACCGCCTCCACCACCACGTCCGCACCGTTGCCACCGGTCAGCTCCCGGATCGCCTCGACGGGGTCGGTGGTACGGGAGTTGACGGTGTGGGTGGCGCCGAGCCGCTTGGCGGTCTCCAGCTTGCGGTCGTCGATGTCGACGGCGATGATCCGCGCCGCACCGGCCAGCCGGGAGCCCATCACGGCCGCGCCACCGACGCCGCCACAGCCGATCACCGCGACCGAGTCGCCCCGGCCGACCCCGCCGGTGTTGATCGCCGCACCGAGGCCCGCCATCACACCGCAGCCCAGCAGCCCGGCCACCGCGGGGTCGACCGCCGGATCGACCTTGGTGCACTGCCCCGCAGCGACCAGGGTCTTCTCGGCGAACGCGCCGATGCCCAGTGCGGGCGACAGCTCGGTGCCGTCCAGCAGGGTCATCTTCTGCCGGGCGTTGTGGGTGTCGAAGCAGTACTGCGGGCGTCCACGCCGACAGGACCGGCACTGGCCGCACACCGCACGCCAGTTGAGGATGACGAAGTCACCCGGCGCGACCTCGCTCACCCCCTCCCCGACGGCCTCCACCACGCCGGCCGCCTCGTGCCCGAGCAGGAACGGGAACTCGTCGTTGATCCCGCCCTCGCGGTAGTGCAGGTCCGTGTGGCAGACCCCGCAGGCCTGCACCCGGACCACCGCCTCGCCGGGCCCCGGGTCGGGTACCACGATCGTCGTCAGCTCCACCGGCGCGCCCTTGCCGCGCGCGATGACTGCCTTGACCTGCTGGGCCATCAGAACTCCACCTCCGTCGCCCCGGTGCGACTCTGCGCCGGGGGCCTGCCGTGATTCGCCTGCCCACGAAGGGTAGCGCCCGGGGCTGCGCACGCCGGTGAGCCGGCCCCTCGCCCCGCCCTCGCCCGCCCGGGCCGGCCCCCGCCGATGGCCGGCGCCCACGGGTGGAGTCGACGGGTGGAGTCGATGGCTGGATCTGCCCTGCCCTGCACCACATCGCACACATACGGTCGATAGGAGCTCTGCCGCCCCCGCAGACCTCTTCCGAGGCCGACCCGCCAGGAGGACGGAATGTCCGTCGAGCACAGCCACCGAGCGTCCGAATCACCGCTCGTCCCCCTGCACTGTCTGCGGCACGCCGAGCCGGGGCCGCCCCGGCCGGCGGCCCTGCCCACCGGTACCCCGGTCTGGCTGGTCACCCGGCACGCCGACGTCCGCCAGGTGCTCACCGACCCCCGGCTGAACCGTTCCCTGCTGTACGCCGCCGACGCCCCGCCCATCTCGGAGATCCCCAATCTGCTGGACGACCCGGGCAGCATGCTGAACCTGGACGGCACGGAGCACCAGCGTCTGCGCCGCACCGTCCAGCGGGCGTTCACGCCGCGGGCGATCGCCCGGTGGCGGCCCTGGGTCGCCTCGGTCGTCGACGGGCTGCTGGACGAGCTGATCGACCGCGGCTCCCCGGCCGACGTGGTCTCCGGGTACACCCGGCCGCTGCCCGTCGCGGTGATCAGCCGGCTGATGGGCCTGGACGGGCTCGACCTCAAGCGGCTCGGCCACTGGAGCGACCACGCCCTGTCCGCCACCGCGTACTCTGCCGAGGCGATCCGCGAGGCGATGGCGGAGTTCGGCCGGTTCGCCGCCGAGCTGATCGCCGAACGCCGCGCCGACCCGGGCGACGACCTGGTCAGCGGCCTGCTCCTGGCCGCCGACGAGGCCCGCGACGGCGAGGGCGCCATCGCGCAGACGCAGCTCGTCTCGCTGGTCGTCGGACTGGTGGTGGCCGGCCACGAGACCACCATGACCACCCTCGGCAACGCCCTGGTCTACCTACTCGCCGACGGCCGCGAGGCCTGGCTGAGACTGGCCACCGACGAGGAGAACGCCTGCGCCGCGACCGAGCAGCTGCTGCGCGCCATCCCGCTCGGCGACACCGCCGCCCTGCCGGGCCTGCTGCGCAGGGCCGCCGAGGACGTCGAGATCGGTGGCGTCCTGATCCCGGCCGGCGGTGTGGTCGCCGCCGACGTCGGCGCGGCCAACCACGACCCGCAGGTGTACCCGCACTCGCTCCCCGCGGACCTCTTCGCTCCGCTCGCCGCGCCCGGCCTGACCTTCGGCGCCGGGCCGCACCACTGTCTGGGCGCCTGGCTGGCCCGGATGGAGCTGGAACTCGCGCTGCACCGGCTGGCGAGGCGGCTGCCCGGCCTGCGGCTGGCCGATCCCGTCGAGGAGATCGACTGGCGCCAGGGGCTGCTGACCCGCAGTCCGCTCAGCCTGCGGGTCGCCTGGTGAGCGCCGGGGACGTCGTCGTCCGGGTCGACCGGGGGCGCTGCGTGGGCACCGGCCTGTGCGCCGCCACCGCGCCCGGGGACCTCGCCCTCGGCGCGGACGGCCGGGCCGAGGCCCGCCGCGCGACCAGCAGCGCGGGGGACGATCTCACCGAGGCCGCCGAGCTCTGCCCCGTCGAGGCGATCACGCTGTTCTCCGCCGCCGACGGCCGCCGGCTCGCCCCCTGACCCCGGCGCTGTCCGCCCCCGCCCCGGCCCGGCCCGGCGGGGCGGGCAGCGCTCACCGACCGGTCAGCCGCCGGCAGCGGCATCCCCGCCGCGGCCGTCGGCGGCGCGTGCCCCGGTCAGCTCCTTCAGCAGGACCGTGCTGTCGTAGTTGGTGACGTCCCATCGCCAGGTCCCGATCGGTGTGTAGCCGCGCCTGCGGTACCAGCCGACGAGGTCGGTCGCCTGCTCGGAGGTGTCGATGACGACCCGGGTGGAGCCGAGCGCCGCGCTCCGGGACTCCGCGAGAGCGAGCAACGAGTGGCCCAGGCCCGCTCCTCGCTGCGAGGGCTCCACGGCCAGCTGCCAGAACGAGCCCGCCGGCGCGGGACCCGGGTACCCGTCCGGCAGGGCGTGCGGGGCCGACACGGTCACCGTGCCGAGCAGTTCGCCCCCGCTGACGGCCACCCAGCACTCGCCCCTGCTCAGCCGGTACTCCGTGTCCCGCACGGACTGGTACGAGGCGAAGAAGACCCGCCCGGCCGCCGCGTGGTCCGCGTAGGCGCGGTGGAGCAGCCGGGTCAGCTCCTCCACCGAGTCCCCCGCACCGAAGCGTCGCACCGGGACACCGGCCGGCGTACTCAGTCGCATGCCGGCTCCTGCACCGCGGCCAGGGCGGCGCGGAGTTCGGCGGCCGGGTCGCCCTCGTGGTAGACGCGCTCGCTGGGCTCGATGTGGGCCAGGAACTCCTGGTAGCGGACGGCGTAGGAGAGGTGGGCCAGCGGCTCGGCCAGGGCGAGCGCGCGGGCCGGGTCGGAGCCCGGGGCGTGGGCGGACCACGCCCTGGTCCAGGTGTCGGCGATCTGCTTCCAGCGCTCCCCGGAGACGAAGCCGCGCGGGCGCAGGCCGTCCAGGGCGGGGTGGCCGTAGCAGCTGTCGGCGAAGTCGACGAGGACCGTCCGCTGCCCGTCGAAGCGCCAGTTGCCCGGGTGGAAGTCACCGTGCACCAGGGTGTTCGGCAGGCCGCAGGACTCCAGCTCGGCGACCAGTGCGGGCAGCCGGGCGGCCAGGTCCCCGGCTTGGGCGAGTTCGTCCGGGGTCAGCTCGCGCCCGGCCTCGCCGTCCAGCAGCGCGGGGACCCGGCCGATCAGGGCGCGCGGTGTGCGGTCGGCCAGGCCCGCCCCGGTGACGGCCGCGGCGTCGGCGGCGGCGAGCGCGGCCTGGGCGGCCACCAGCCGGGGGACCACATCGTCGACGATCTCCGCCGACGGGCCCCAGCAGTCCTCACCCGGCACATGGTCGAGCAGCACCCGGCCGCGTGCGCGGTCCGCCGCGATCACCGCCGGGACGAGCGTGGCGTCCTGGTCGCGCAACAGCGCGATCACGTCACCCTCGGGGGTGTTGAACGCCGGGTCGGTGGCCTTCAGCCAGACCGGGCCGTGAGGGGTGGGGAACTTGAGGATCCCGGAGAGGTTCCACGCGCGCACCTGCTCGGCGGGGCCCTCGCAGGCGCGTCCGGCGGCGTGCAGCGAGAGCGCGGCCCAGTCGAGCGCCGAGCGCAGGCCGGGCGCGGTGGCCCAGGGCGAGCGCCGGGCGTGCGGGGCGAGCAGTGCCGCGACCGCCCCGTCCGGCCCGGCCCCCGCCGGGGCGCGGCCCGGCGGGGGAGCCTCGGGCCTCGCCAGCGCCTCGGCGTGGTAGACGGTGTGGCCCCCGCTGCCGCCCTCACCACCGCTCACCGAGACCAGGCGCAGCACCCCGACCGGCACGCCGAGCTCGGCTTCGAGGCGGGCGGTGACGGGGGCGACGACCGACCACCACTCGACGTCCACGTCGAACGGCCCGATCAGGCCCAGGTAGTCGCCGAGGTGGGTGAGGTGGACACTGACGACGCGGCCGTTCGGTTGCTCCATCGGGGCAGCGTGCACCGCCCGCCGGTTGGTCCGCCACCGGTTTTGGCGCCACGCCCCTCCACGCCGCGCGGGCGGGCGGACGGGGCATGTCAGCCGAAGACGGTGTGCGGGCGCTCCTGGAGCTCCCCGTCGACGTAGAGGTCCACCTTCTCGTTGTAGAACGCCACCAGACCGGTGATCTTCTGACTCTCCGGCAGCGGGGTCCGGTACGACCAGGCGATCTCGGGGTACCGGCGCCCGTCGAGGTCGGCCGAGAGGTGCTCCGCGTCCCCCTTGTACGGGCAGTGGGTGATCAGCGGGCTGGCCGTGAGGAGGTCCAGTCGCAGGTCCGTCCTGGGCAGGTAGAAGCGCACGGGCAGGCCGGTCTCGAAGAGCAGCCGGGGGCTGCGCGACTCGGCCAGGGTGACCCCGGCGACCTCCACCCGGACGTGGCGCGAGGAGGCCAGGACGTCGATGCGGGTGTACGGGCTGCGGGGGTGGGTGAAGACCTCCTCGTCCTCCTCGAACCAGGCGTCCATCGCGCGCCAGCTGAGCCGGATCAGCCCGCGCAGCTCCGCGACCGGTGAGCCCTCGAACGACCGGACGGCGTCCACCGCCGTCCGGTCGCCGCAGGTGAGGGTGAACAGCCTGGCCTCCCCGAGGCCGGGCCAGTGCTCGGTACGGCCGGTGGCGGTCAGGAGCTCGGTGCGGACGTCGGCGGCGGGCAGGTAGTACGCCGGGAATCCCGGGTGCTCCCAGACCAGGACGGGGCGCACCGTGTCCGCGACGGGCCGGCCACCGAGGAAGGCCCGTACCCGCTTGGCGCACGGCTCGATGCGGGGCTTGCTTCCGGTGGTGTCCATACCTCGTGCAACCACGGCGGGCTCCCGTCCATTTCAGCGGGCCTACGGGATGGCCACCGCCGCGCCGCTGACGCGTACCCGCGGGTCGCCCTCGCGCAGCTCGACCAGCAGCACGCCGGGGCGCCCGAGGTCGACGCCCTGGTGGAGGGTGAGTACGGCGGGCGGGGCGACGGCGCCGAGCTCGCGCAGGTAGGCGCCGAGGGCGGCGGCGGCCGCACCGGTCGCCGGGTCCTCGACCACGCCGCCGACCGGGAACGGGTCGCGGACGTGGAAGGTGTGGGCGTCCTCGCGCCAGACCAGCTGAAGGGTGATCAGGTTCCGTTCCGTCATGAACGCGGCGAGGCCGTCGAAGTCGTACGCCAGGTCGGCGAGGCGGGCCCGGGTGGCGGCGGCCAGCACCAGGTGGCGGGAGCCCGCGTAGGCGAAGCGCGGCGGCAGGGCCGGGTCGAGGTCCTCGGCGGCCCACCCGAGCAGGGCCAGCGCCTGCGCCACGTCGGCGGCCGTGGCCTCCTCGGTGTGCGGCGGCACGCTGGTGAGGGTGGCGCGCAGCGCGCCGTCCTCGTCCCGGCCGACCTCGATCGGCACCTCACCCACGGCGGTGCTGAAGACGTACTGCCCGGGGCCGTGCTGCTCGGCCACGGCCACGGCCGCCGCGACCGTGGCGTGTCCGCAGAACGGCACCTCCATCAGCGGGCTGTAGTACCGGACGGTGTAGACGCCCTCGGCGGGGGCGGTGTCGGCGGCGACGGGAGTGAGGAACGCCGTCTCGGAGTAGCCGACCTCGGCCGCCACGGCGAGCATCTGCCCGGCGGAGAGCCCGGTGGCGTCCAGGACGACGCCGGCGGGGTTGCCGCCGGCCGGGTCGGTGGCGAAGGCGGCGTAGCGCAGGACGGCGGCGGGCGGGAGGACTGTGGAAGGGCTCGTCATGCCGCGTCTAACGCCCTACCCAGGCGCGATGTTCCGCCGTCCGCCCGGCCGCCCGCTCAGCCGCCCGCGGGGCCCTCCCCACCGTGATGGCTCACGACGTTGACGACGACTCCGCCCGGGCCTCTGACGAAGAATCGGCGCACGCCCCAGCTCTCGTCGGTGAGCGGGTGGACGATCTCCAGGCCGCGGGCCACCGCGGCCGCGTGGACGGCGTCCACATCGTCCACCTCGACCGAGACGTCGGCGGGCACGGCCGCGGTGGCGTCCTGGCGCAGCACGCTGATCTGGGCCGTCGGGTTGGACGGCGAGACGAACGTGACGATCCAGCCCTGGTCCATCGCGACCTCGAAGCCCAGCACCTGCTCGTAGAACTCGCGGCAGCCGGCCGGGTCCTCGGCCGGGAGGTTGGGGACTGCTCTCCGAATGCTCATGCCCCGAGTATCACCGGGCCGGGATGGGCGATGCTGGGCACTCGGGCGTATCGGGAACGGCTCGGGCGTATCGGAGCAGGTGGAGAGGCGGGCGGTGTCCGGTGGCAGAGCTGGCAGACGCGGCGGCGGACGGCAGGGAGATCACGACCGCGGCGCAGGCGGCGGGTGACGGGCGGGTGCTGGCCTTCGGGCAGCTGCTGGGTGCGGCCGGGCGGCTGGAGCTGATCCTCGGGCGGGCGATCGAGGAGGAGTGCGGGATCAGCCACTCGATGTTCGAGGTGCTGCTGGTGCTCGGCCGGGCCGGGGAGCCGGGCCTGCCGATGCGCGAGATCGGCCGGGAGCGGGTGCTCACCACGGGTGGGGTGACCAGGCTGGTGGACCGGATGGAGGCGGCCGGCCTGGTCCGGCGGACCCAGCACCCGCAGGACCGCCGGGTGCAGCTGGTGACGCTGACCGAGCTGGGCGGGCAGACCTGTGTGCGGGCCGCGCGGGTGCATGCGGACAACGTGCAGCGGTACTTCCTCGATCCGCTGCCGGCCGGCGAGCGCGAGCGGTTCGTGGCGAACCTGCGGATGCTCAGCCTGAGCGCCGGGCGGTCGCTGCCGCGGCTGCGCTGAGCCGGCCCGACCGACCGACCGGCCGCCACCGGCTGCGCCGTCACCTCGCCACCCGCACGCCCGCCACCCGCGCACCCGCGCTCCGCCACACCGGCCCGGCGGGCTGCCCTGATCGGCCCAGTCTCGGGTGCGGGCGCGGGCCCGGCCGCAGAGGCTGGGCGGAAAGTGCACGACGGCGGGAATGCCTGACTGGTCAGTTACTGGTGAATCAGCCAACAGTCCGGCCGGTCCGGTCGCCCGCCCCGTGCGGGCGCCGCGTTCCCGGAGGTCCCGCCCGATGCAGCTCACCTACGTCTACGACGCCTACTGCGGCCGGTCGTACGGCTCCGCCCGGACCCTGGCCGCCCTCTCGGCCCGGCACCCGCGGCTGCCCGTGGAGGTGGTCTCCGGCGGGCCGTTCACCGGCGCGCGACGGGTGCCGGTCAGGGAGTTCGGCCAGGTCCAGGGCGCCGACGCGCGGATCACCGAGCTGACCGGTGTCCCGTTCGGCGAGGCGTACGAGCGGCTGATCGCCGACGGCTCGTGCGTGATGGACTCCGCGGCCGCCGCCCGCGCGGACTTCCGCCGTGCCCGCGAGCTCGGCGTCGACGGCTACCCCACGCTCCTCGCCGTCGACGGCGGCGGGCGCACCACCGTACTGGCCACCGGGCACGCGACGGCTCGACGGCTCGAAGCCGGGCTCGCCGCACTCCACTCCCCGAGGTAAGGACCCCGCCATGAGCTCCCTCGACTTCCAGGTCATCGACAGCCCCGACAGCTCGCTCAACAAGACCTCCGTCCTGGTGACCGGGCCGCGTCACGCCATGCTGGTGGACGCCGGGTTCACCCGCTCCGACGGCCGCCGGCTGGCGGAGGCGGTGCGGGCCACGGGCAAGCCGCTGACCACCGTCTTCATCAGCCACGGGGACCCGGACTTCTACTTCGGCGCCGAGGAGATCCAGCAGGCCTTCCCCGACGCGCGGTTCCTCGCCCCGCACCCGGTCGTGGAGCACATCCGGGAGACCTACCCGGCCAAGCTCCAGGCGTGGGCGCAGCTCGGCGAGGAACTGCCCACCCGGCTGGTGGAGCCGCAGGTGCTGCCCGGTGACGAGGTGGTCTTCGAGGGCCACCGCTTCGAGCTGCGCGGGGCCGACTTCCGCCTCCCGGACCGCCACTACCTCTGGCAGCACCACCACCGCACCGTCCTCGGCGGTGTGCTGCTCTTCGAGGGCCTGCACGTGTGGACGGCCGACACGCCGACCATCGAGCAGCGCACCGGATGGATCGACCTGCTGGACGGCATGGAGGCGCTGGAGCCGCAGTTCGTGGTGGCCGGCCACCGGACGGCCGGCGCGCCCACCGACACCACCGCGATCCGCCACACCCGGGACTACCTGCGCTCTTTCGAGACCCAGGTGGAGAAGGCCCCCGACGCGGCCACCGCCAGGGCCGCACTGGAACGCCTCTACCCGGACGCGGGCCTGAAGATCGCCGTCGACCTCGGCACCAAGGTGGCCAAGGGCGAACTGGTCTGGGGTTGAGCACTGCCGGACCCACCCGGGCAACCCGCGCCGGACGGACACCCCGCCGGTCCGGCCGGCGACGGGCACCTGACCCTCGTTCACCCGTTCGGGGGAGTCCGCCCCGCCGCGCGCCCTCGGGCCTCGACTCCCCCGCCGCACCGGGGCAGGCTGGCGGGTGCCGCCGACGGACGACGAGGAGAACTGAGCCATGAGCACGACGGACAGGCCGTACATCATCGTCGGGGCGAGCCTGGCCGGGGCCAAGGCCGCCGAGGCGCTGCGCGAGGCCGGCTACGAGGGGCCGCTGGTGCTGCTCGGCGACGAGCACGAGCGGCCGTACGAGCGGCCGCCGCTGTCCAAGAGCTACCTGCTCGGCACCTCCGCCCGGGAGAAGATCTACGTCCACCCGCCGCAGTGGTACGCCGACCACGACGTCACGCTGCGGCTGGGCACCGCCGTCACCGCGATCGACCCGGCCGCGCACACCGTGACCCTGGCCGACGACGGCCGGCTGGACTACGCCAGGCTGCTGCTGGCCACCGGCGCCTCCCCGCGCCGGCTGCCCGTGCCCGGGTCGGACCGCGCGGGCGTGTTCTACCTTCGCCGGGTCGAGGACAGCGAGCGGATCAGGAACGTCCTTCGGCCCGGCGCCAGGGTCGTGGTGATCGGCGCCGGCTGGATCGGCCTGGAGACGGCGGCCGCCGCGCGCACGGCCGGCGCTTCGGTGACCGTCCTGGAGGCCGCCGAGCTGCCGCTGCTGCGGGTGCTCGGCCGGGAGACGGCTCAGGTCTTCGCCGACCTGCACCGCGCGCACGGCGTCGACCTGCGGTTCGGGGTCACGATCGAGTCGCTGACCGGCGGCACCGACGGCGTCACGGGCGTACGGCTGGGCGACGGCGGAGGCATCGTCGCGGCGGACGCCGTCATCGTCGGCATCGGCATCACCCCCAACACCAAGCTCGCCGAGGCCGCCGGCCTGATGATCGACAACGGCGTACGGACGGACGAGCGCCTGCGCACCTCCGACTCCGACATCTACGCCGCCGGGGACGTCGCCAACGCCTTCCACCCGCTGCTGGGCCGCCACATCAGGGTCGAGCACTGGGCGAACGCGCTTCACCAGCCCAAGGCGGCCGCCCGGGCGATGCTCGGCGAGGACGCCGTGTACGACCGGCTGCCGTACTTCTTCACCGACCAGTACGACCTGGGCATGGAGTACACCGGGTACGTGGAGCCGGGCGGGTACGACCGGGTGGTCTTCCGGGGTGATGTCGCCGCCCGTGAGTTCCTCGCCTTCTGGCTGGACGCCGACGGCCGGGTGCTCGCCGGGATGAACGTCAACGTCTGGGACGTCACCGACGCGATCCGGGCCCTGGTCCGCTCCCGCCGGCCCGTCGACCCGGTGAAGCTGGCCGACCCGGCCGTCCCGTTGGCCCAGCTGCACCAGGCTTAGTGGTCGACTCCGGAAGTCCTTCGGGGGTTGATCATGCGACGAGGCGGAACGAGGATTCTTCCTGATGATCGGCGGTCTGCCGGTTGAGCCTGGCCAGCAGATCGTCCAGGTCGGAGGTGGTGAACTTCCACTGGAACAGCTGTGACGTGGCGTTGTATCGGTCTTCGAAGGCTCGGAGCCGGTCCCCGACCTGGACGAGGTCGGTGAAGTCGTTGGGTGAGACGACCTTGCGCTGGACGACGGAGAAGTAGATCTCCACCTGGTTCAACCAGGAGGCGTGGATAGGGGTGTGGACCATGACGGCGTTCGGGAAGGCGGTGGTCAGCCGATCGGCGGCGGCCTTCTTGCCTCGGTGTGAGGAGCCGTTGTCGACGATCCGGAACACCCGCTTGGCGCTGGCGTAGGGTTCGGTGCTCATGACCTGGGTGACCAGGTTCATGAACGGGTCGATGCCGGTGCGCGGTTCGGTGCGGCCGAACACCTTCGCGGCGTGGACGTCGTAGGCGGCCAGGTAGGCCAGTGCTCCGCCACGTCCGTAGGTGTGGTTCACGCGCATCGCTCTCGCCCGGCCCGGGGCGAGGGTGGGGTGGCGGCGGCAGCGGGCCTGTATGGAGGTCTTCTCGTCGGCGCTGACGACATACTCATCCTCCCCGAGCGGGACGCCGCCCCAGGCGCGGGCGTACAGGTCCAGAACACGCGCGGCCTTGGGTTGGAAACCCGGGTCGGTGATGAAGATCCAGGAATGGTGCTGCCAGGGCTTGAGCGCGTCCTCGGCCAGCCATCGGCGCACGGTGGAGGCCGACACGGACGTGGCGATGCCCTGGACCATGGCTTCGCGGGCCAGCTCCGGGCACGACCAGCGCGACAGCGGCGCCCCGGTCTCGGCGGGCAGTCGGCAGGCCAGCGCCTTGACCCAGGCGGCCCGCAGTGCGGTGAAGGAAGCCGGGCGGCCGGTGCGTTTTCGATCGGCCAGGCCCGCAAGACCCAGTTCGGCGAACCGCCCCCGCCACTTGCGCACCGTGTCCAGATGCAGCCCCGTCTCGCGGGCGATGCGCGCGTTGGAGCGCCCGCGCGACGCGTGCAGCACGACCTGCGCCCGGACCCGCAGCCGGTACTCGGTCTTGGCCGTAGGCCGACTTCTTCAGCCGCTCGCGCTCGGCGGCAGTTGGGGCTATCGGACCGGGGCAACGGGCATGGGCAAGGGCCGGTCGGAAGAAGTGGATCACGACAGGCCACAGCCTGCCGCGTCCTCCTTCCGGCCCGTCCGACAGGATGTGGGCACGCCCGCACCGCTTGGCCGCAGGCGAGTACCTGCACTCGATTCCTGCATGCCGCGAGGGCCCACAGGTTGTGTCCGTCTGGGATACCGATTGTCCTCTGACAGGTGATCTTGACCGTTTGACAGGTGACGTTGACCGCTCGGCTCGGGGCGCGGGTCGCCTGCGGACGCCGCGACCCGTCCGTCGGACTCGCTTGGTCAGCGGCCGCCGGGGCGGCCGAGGGCGTCGCGGAGGAACTCGGTGATCTCCGCCCGTGCCGCCTCGGCCTGCGGCACTACGGCCGGCATGCTGACGAAAGCGTGTGTGGCCTCGGGGAACTCGGTCAGCCGCGCGGGCGTCCCGGCCGCGCGCAGGCGCTCGGCGTAGCGGCGGCCGTGGTCGGCCAGCGGGTCATGGCTCGGCACCACCACCAGCGCCGGGGCGAGCCCGGTGAGACTGCCGGCGTGCAGCGGAGACAGCGCACGGGGATCGGTTCCCGAGGGGACGGCGAGCCGGTGCAACAGCCGCAGTTGGGGAACGGTCAGGGTCGGGCTGTGGGCGTGCTCGGTGACCGAGGGGTGGTCGAACATCGTCCCGGTCACGTCCGCGACGGGGTTGACCAGCACCTGCGCCCGCAGTTGCAGGTCGGCCTGCCTGGCGCGGATGGCGGCCAGGGCGGTTATCAGTGCGCCGCAGCTCTCGCCGAACACAGCTATGCGCGCCGGGTCGATGCCCCAGTCGGCGGCGTGCCGCACCAGGTGGTCGAGTGCGTCCCAGCCGTCGTCGGCGGCGGCCGACAGCGGAGTGTCCGGGGCGAGGAGGCGGTGCTCGACCGAGACGACGAGGGCCGGCAACTGGGCGGCGAGATGGCTGTTGATCCAGTCGCTCTGAACCGCCGTGCCCACGAACCCGCCGCCGTGGACGTGGAGTACGAGGGGCAGGGCCGCCGCCCGGTCGGCGGAGCCGGCGCCGCATTCGCGCACCGGCCGGTGGACCCGGACCGGCAGGCGGCGGCCGGGCAGCGCCAGCGACTGCCAGTCGATCGCGGCACCGGGGTCCGGCATCCCGGTGATCGCCCGCATCGCAGGCGACGCCCGCCGGCGGTTCTCCGCCTCGCGGTAGGCGGCCAGTTCCTCGGCGGTCATCGCCGCCCAGTCCGGCTCGCCCCCCAACGCCTGCTGTCGCAACCCGCTGCTACTCGCCGACGGCTGCCGCGCACCGCTGTCCCCGCTCATGCCTTCTCCTCCCCGAATGGTTCCGCTACCTTAGGTATCGATACCTAAGGTAGCGGAACTAGCTATGGTGAGGGAATGACTCGAACACCTCCTCCCGCCCGACCGCCCGGACGCCCGCGCGCCGGCCTCGACGCCGAGGTCTTCACCGCCACCCTGAACACGGTCCACGAACTCGGCTACGCGCGCGCCACGGTCGAGCGCATCGCCGCCGCGGCCGGCATCGCGAAGACGACGATCTACCGCCGCTGGCCGTCGAAGGGCGCACTCATCGTGGACTGCCTCCTCGACGCGTTCGGCCCGGTGCCGCTGAAGGAGGGCGCCGACCGGGCCGAGCTCATGGCCTCGACCATCCGCTGGATCGCAGCGACGATCGGCGAGCGCGGGGTGGGCGACGCGTTCGCCGGCGTGTTCAGCGACGCCGTCAGCGACCCGGTCCTGCGCGAGATCCTCTCCGCACGGTTGCAGGACCCCTACCGCCTCGCGCTCCAGGACGCGCTCGACGAACCCGAGCACAGGGTCCTGTTCTTCATCGACGTCGTCGTCGGCACCCTGCTCCACCGGATGGGCATGACCGGCGAACCGATGGTCGACGCCGACGTCGACGCCCTGGTCGCGATGGTGCTGCCGCACTTCACCGACGGCACCGGTCCGACCTGACGGCAGATCGCCGACCCCGGTAGCGCAGACCGATACGGCGGGCGGCGCCGACGGCGCCGAGCAGGGCTCGGAGGTCACACGACGACGAGACGGACCTCCGCTCACGTACCGCCCGCTGATCACCGACATTCACGATCCACGAGCCATGGGAGGCGCCGTGCCGCGCTCCGAACCACTGCCCCGCACCGTCCGCCTGCTGTTACTCGCCCGGGTCGTCAACCGACTCGGGGCCTTCTCACTGCCCTTTCTCACCGCGCTGATCAGCACCGACCACGGCGCGAGCCTGACCACCGCCGGGCTGGTCAGCGCCGCCTTCGGGCTCGCGACGATCCCCTCGCGACTGGCCGGAGGACACCTGGCCGACCGAATCGGCCGGCGCACGACCATCGTCCTCGGGCTATGCGGATGCGCCGTCGCACAGCTGGCGATCGCGGCCTCCACGTCGCTCACCTGCGCAGTCGCGGGAGCGGTGCTGCTCGGGCTGGCCTTCGAGCTCTACGAGCCCCCGAGCCAGGCGATCATCGGCGACTCCGTGCCGGAGCAGCAACGGGTGCGCGCATTCAGTCTGTTCAGCGCCGCGCTCGCGGCGGGCGCCATGGGCGCCGGACTGCTCGCCGCCCTCCTCGGACGCTGGGACCTGCGCTGGCTCTTCGTCACCGACGCCGCCACCTGCCTGGCCTGCGCGCTGCTGATCCACCTGGCCCTGCCCCGCGACCGCGCCGAACCACCCGCAGCGGACCAGGACGACACCGCCGTACGACCGCTGCGCGACCGAGCCCTGCTGAGCGTCCTGGCCACCGGAACCGCCTACGCCCTGATCAACCAACAGACCGTGATCATCCTGCCGCTCGCACTCGCGCGGCAGGGCCTGCCCGCCGCCGACGCCGGGCTGTTGTTCACCGCCGCCGCGGCCACCACCGTGCTCGCCCAGCCGCTGATCCGCCTGCCCTGCGCGACCCGGCTCACCACGCCCGTCGCCCTCGCCCTCGCCCATCTCCTCCTGGCCGCGGGACTGACCGGCCTCGCCCTCACCCGCACCCTGCCGGCACTGCTCGCCTCAGCCGCCGTGAAGAGCCTCGGCGATCTCCTGGTCATGGGCCGCGTCTACGCGCTCGTCACCGACCTCGCGCCACCCGGCGCAAGCGGCCGCTACCTGGCCGTCTTCGGTACCAGCTGGGGGATCGCCGCGACGCTCGCACCCGTCCTCGGCACCCAGCTGCTCGCCCACGCGGGGACCACCGCACTGTGGTCGGCAATGGCCGCGTTCTGCCTACTGCTCGCCGCACTGCATCTTCGGGTGACACCGGAGTCGGCCCGGTCACCGAAACGTCGCGCATCAACGGAGCGCAGGTCGACCAAGCCGGCGGCTGCACCCAGCCCGCGACGCTGACCAACCTCGACGAAGTCCAGCTCGAACATCGACAACGTTGCATCGCCGTACGCCAGCGCGGCAACAGACACCATCTCCCCCGCCGCCGGTCAAGACGCCGGCTGCGCGACGTCGCGCAGCCATCCGGAGTCAACCCCAGAAGGACTTCCGGAACCGACCACTTACACTTAGCGGTCGACGCTCGAAGTCCTTCGGGGGTTGATCATGCGGCGGGACGGGAGGAGGATTCTCCTGCCAGCCGAGTGTGTGTCGGTCGAGCCGGGATCATCAACAACGGCTCCTCCCACCGAGGGACGATCAGCTGGGCGTTCTCCCTCCGCAGAGCAGCCAGTTTTTGAGCCGGTGGCGCTCGGAGGCGGTTAACTGATCGTTTCAGAATGACGTGGTGGCCGGCTGGAAGGGACGGCGGGGTGCGGGACTCATGGGGCAGCGGTGCGGTTAGCCCTCATTCTCGTTGGCGGGCTCGGAACGCTCGCCTCGGCGATGCGGTTGATCGTCGCGGTCCAGCTATCGTGGCAAATGCAATCTGGATGCCTTGGACGGGGGAAAGTGGACCACTACTGGACCGGCGAGGCGCCTTGGGTGCACATCCTGGAGGAGGGCGCCCGGCGCTCTTCGTTCCTCTTGCCGCCGTCAGGGACCAGCTACGTGGCTTGGCTGGATGGTGCCGAGATGGGCGACGAGCAGGGACTCTTCGAACAGATGAGTGCCCGTCTGCGGTTTCCGGTCTACTTCGGTTGGAACTGGAACGCCCTCTCGGACTGCCTTCGCGACATGGGGTGGGCGCCCGCTGACCATTACCTGATCGTCATCGAGCGGTCGGCCCTCATGCTGCAGGAGTGCGCCGAGGATCGCGAGACAGTTCTCAAGATCCTTGAGAGGGCAGGTCGGCATTGGGGCCACAGCCTGGACCATCCGGGCAAGTCCTTCAATTCGCTGCTGCTGTAGGCGCGGACACCGAGGGCGGCACCTGGCGTCTACTGCCGGCTTGGGGCAGCCGTTCGAAGACGCCGCAGGCAGATGATCGAGCACGCGAGTTCAAGTAGCCCCTGGTGGAGGTCGGCGCGTCGCTCGTACCGGATGCGGAGCCGTTTGAACTGGTGCAGCCAGGCGAAGGCGCGCTCGACGACCCAACGCACCTTGCCGAGCCCAGAGCCGTGGGCGACGCCTCGGCGGGCGATCAACGGCGTGATGCCGCGCTTGCGCAGCAGGCGGCGGTACTTGTCGAAGTCGTAGCCCCGGTCGGCGTACAGGCGCCGCGGCTTGCGGCGGGGGCGTCCGCGCAGTCCCCGGATCGGCGGAACCGCGTCCAGCAGCGGCAGGAGCTGGGTGACGTCGTGGCGGTTGCCGCCGGTGAGCGTGACGGCGAGCGGCGTTCCGTGGCGGTCGACTATCAGGTGGTGCTTGGAGCCGGGGCGGGCGCGGTCGACCGGCGAGGGGCCGACGTGGGCCCCCCTTTGAGAGCTCGGATGTGCGAGCCGTCCACGGCGCAGTCGTCCAGACCCAGCAGGTCGGCGCGGCGCAGCTCGGCCAGCAGGGCGGCGTGCAGGCGGGGCCAGACGCCGGCCTCGGTCCAGTCCCGCAGTCGGCGCCAGGCCGTCACCCCGGAGCAGCCCACTGTCTCGGCCGGGACATCGCGCCAGGCAACACCGGTCCGCAGCAAGTACAGGACGCCGGCGAGAGCGGCCCGGTCGGGAACGCGCAGCCGTCCGGGGTGACGGTGGCGCCGCTCAGGAGCGGGCGGCAACAACGGAGCCACACGCTCCCACAGGTCGTCCGGAACAAGATCAGCACGCACCCGGACACCATGCCGAACAAGATCAACCAGGACACGACCAGCGGCTCAACTCATTCTGAAACGATCAGTAAGGTGAGCGACACGGCTCGGGCCACAGGCATGGACGGGGAACGGCCAATCTCGGGGGGAATGGTTCGGGACGGTCAACCACCCTGCGCCGACGCGCCGTCCGCTCCGCGTTCAAAGGTTGCTCGTACTGCCGACCAGGGCTCTGTGCCAGCAGGGGCCGTGGCGCTGGTCGGTGCTATCCGCGAGTGGCCGACGGGTCCGGCTGCCGGGTGTGAGCGGATTCGGGGTCAGGGCAGGGTAAGGATGCGGGGGCCGTCCTCGGTGATGGCGATGGTGTGTTCGATGTGGGCGGCGCGGCTGCCGTCGATCGTGCGCAGGGTCCAGCCGTCGGGGGCGGTGTAGTAGTCGTTGCGTCCTCCGGCCATGAGCATGGGTTCGAGGGCGAGGGTGAGGCCGTGGCGCAGGGGCAAGCCGCGGCCGGGTCGTCCGTGGTTGGGGACGTGGGGGTCTTCGTGCATCTGGCGGCCGATGCCGTGGCCGCCGAAGTCGGCGGGCATGCCGCAGTCGGCCTTGCGGGCGACCGTGCTGATGGCATGGGAGATGTCGCCGATGCGGTGGCCGGTGGTGGCGGCGGCGATGCCGGCGTCCAGGGCCTGCTGGGTGGCGGCGATGAGTTCGAGGTCGGCGGGGCGGGGGGTGCCGACGGTGAAGCTGATCGCGGCGTCGCCGGTCCAGCCGTCGAGTTCGGCTCCGCAGTCGATGCTGACCAGGTCGCCGTCGCGCAGGCGGTAGTCGTCGGGGATGCCGTGCGCGACGGCGTCGTTGACGGACGCGCAGATCACGGCGGGGAAGGGGATCGGGGCGAAGGAGGGCTGGTAGCCCAGGAACGGAGAACGTGCTCCGGCCTCGGTGAGAACGGCGCGGGCGGCTTCGTCGAGCTCGCGCAGGCGAACTCCCACAGCTGCCGCCGCCCGGGCGGCTGCGAGTGCGTGGGCCACGACGCGTCCGGCTTCTCGCATCGTCTCCAGTGCCGTGTCGGTCTTGATCTCCACCATGTGTTGTGACTCCCTGCGATGCGACGCCATCCAATACTTATACCGGTATTAGTATCACGGGTATGGTGAGAGTTCCTTTGAGTCCGCAAGAGCGGCAACGCGGAGAGCGCTTCGGGATGCTGCTCCGCCAGGCCCGCGGTGACCGCAGCATGGTCGACGTGGCAGCAGCAGCCGGGGTGTCCGCTGAAACACTTCGCAAGATCGAGACCGGTCGGGCCCCGACCCCGGCCTTCTTCACCGTGGCAGCCCTGGCCCACGCGCTGAACCTGTCCCTGGACGACCTCGCCGCCGCCTGCGCGGAAGACGCCGAAGGCGACGAGCAGGCGATGTCGGCGTGACCGTCAGGCACGCGCCATCCGGCTGAGAAACGGATGTTCCTGACGCGGCACGATTCGGACTCTTACGTCAACCCCCGAAGGAGTTCGAGAGCCGACCACTTAGGCCGATGCCGGTCAGGGCCCAGGGAGCGGTTCGGTCAGCCGCTCGCGCAGCGGCCCCGAGCCGCCGAGGCCGCGCCGGGCCGCCGAGGCCGCACCGGGCACCGGCGGGCCGGGCTGCTGCCCGAGGCACCCTCGGCCCACGCACCGCACCGCGGCTCAGATCCGGGCCGGGACCTCTCCCGGGGCGGCGGTCTCCGGCGGCATGTGGCGGCGGTTCTGCTCCGCCCACCGGACGGCCGGCCCCATCGCGCAACCGGCCGCCAGGAACAGGCCGCCCAGCAGCAGCCAGCCGGGTACACCCCAGGTCAGCAGCAGCGCCGTCAGCAGCAGCGGTCCGACGGTGCGCGCCACCGCCACCCCCGTGCCGAAGAAGCCCTGGTACTGACCGGTCTGGTGGGAGGGGGCCAGGTCGAAGCTGATCTGCCAGGAGCCGGCGGACTGCTTCATCTCGCCGACGACCTGGAGCGTGGCGGCCCCGACGAGGAGCGCTGCCGTGCCCCACCGCGGAAGGTCGGCGGCAGACAGGGCGAAGACCACGCACGAGAGGAGCAGGATCACACCGGCCTCGCGCACGGCCCGCGAGGCGGAGCGCAGTCCGGTGACGACGCGGGCCGCGCGGACCTGGAACGCCATCACCATGGCGGTGTTGAGGACGAACAGCACCGACCCCAGCCAGCCGAGCCCCGGCGAACGGGCCGCGATCCACAGCGGGATCACCAGGCTGAGCAGCGGCATGCGCAGCAGCAGCACCGTGTTGAGCAGTGTCACGACGGCGTACCGCCGGTCGGACAGCACCGCGAGCCTGGGCCCGGCGCCGGGGCGGCCACGGGCGGGGGCGACCGCCGGCAGCCGGAGCAGGATCAGCCCGCAGGCCACGAAGCCGAGCGCGTCGACGGCGAAGACGACCAGGAATCCCGTACGGCTCCCGCTGCTCAGCGCGACACCGCCCAGTGCCGCGCCGAGAGCCAGGCCCGCGTTGAGCGTCGACTGGAGCTGGGCGAGCGCCCCGGTGCGCTCCGACGACGCGATGAGGCCGCCGAGCAGCGCCTGGCGGGCCGCCGTGAGCCCCGACTGGGCGGTGGCGTACAGGCAGACGGCGGCCAGGAACGACGCGAAGGAGCGGACGGCGAGGAAGGAGGCGACCACCGCCGCGGTGGCGAGCGCGAGCAGCACCGCCGTGCCGCGCGGCCCGCGCCGGTCGGCGAGGTGACCGAGCGGGACCCCGGCCAGCGAGCCCAGGCCCCAGGCCACGGCGAGGCCGAGGGCGAGCCGGGTGGCGGACATGCCGATGACGTGGGTGAAGTAGAGCGCCGAGCAGGTGTAGTACGCGCCGTCACCGATGGCGCTGGTCAACTGGGCGGCGGCGAGCGTCCGCCGGGCTCCGGCGGGCGGGACGGGACGGATCGGCACGGCACTCCCGGCTGCGGCGGCCCGGGGGCCTTCGTTCGCATCGACTCCTCCACCCTAGGGACGGAGTGTGCCACTCGAAAGGACCAGTGACGTCCCGTCGGAGTGGGCCACTTGCCGGCGCGGACGGGCACGGACGGGGTGCGGGCGGGTACGGACGGGCTGCGGGCGCCGGGCGGCGGCAGGTGCGGGGCGAGGTCACCGAGGGCCGGTGACCAGCGTGTTGACGTCCGTCGGGTGGCTCCGACCGCGGCGACGGTCGCGTGGCCGGGGGGCGTCATGGCCGCGGATGGCGGCGGTGATGTCGGCGGCCCAGTCCGCGGGGTGCCGGTGCCCGAGCAGCTCGGCGAGGTGGTCCAGCCGGATCCGGCGGTCCTCGGGGGCCAGGGTCAGGGCCCGGTGCAGGGTGTCGACCAGGTCCTCGGGTGAGTGGGGATCGGTGAGCAGGGCCGCGGCGCCCAGCTGTGCGGCGGCGCCGGCGTGCCGGGAGAGCACCAGCGCGCCACAGCGGCCGGCGGCGTGCTGGGCGGCGATGAACTCCTTCGCGGCCAGGTTCATGCCGTCCTGGAGGGATGTCACCCAGAAGACGTCGGCGGCGAGGTAGTGGTCGACGACCTCGGCGAGCAGCAGGCTGTGCGGCAGGTACTCGACGGGCTGCCAGCCGCCGTCCCCCCAGGCCCGGTTGACCTCGGCGATCCGGCGCTCCAGCAGCCGGCGGGTCGTGTCGTAGGAGGTGATGCCGGCCTCCGGTGGCGGGCACACCAGGCGGAACCGCAGCCGCCCGCGCAGTTCGGGGCGGCGGGTGAGCAGAGCGGCGACGGCGTCGACCTTCTCCACCGGGGCCTTGGCGTAGTCGAGGCGTTCGACGGAGAGCACCAGCGGCCCCGCTGCCCGCCCGGCCCGGGAGCGGCGGGCGCGGGCCAGCGCCGCGACGGCGTCGCGGTCGATGCCCAGCGGGTGCACGCCCACCCGGGGCAGGCGCGCGCGGGGCGCGCCGGAGGTCTCGGCCAGGACCCGGCGGAAGTGCTCGGCGAAGGCGTCCGTGTGGAAGCCGGCCCAGTCCAGGCAGCCCAGGGAGGCGAGCACCTCCGGCGCGGTGGGCAGGGCGGCGAAGACCTCGGGCGGCGGGAAGGGGGTGTGGTGGAACAGGCCGACCCGCAGGTCGGGGCGGGCGGGGCGGAGCAGTCCGGGCACCAGCCACAGGTTGTAGTCGTGCAGCCAGACGGTGGCGCCGGGCGCCGCGTGGGCGCTGATGTGCCGGGCGAAGCGGGCGTTCACCTCGCGGTAGTGGGCCCAGGCGGCGGGGTCGAAGCTCATCCGCTCGGGCTGGGACATCAGTACCGGCCAGAGGGTCTCCTTGCAGGCCCGGTGGAAGTAGCCGGCCCACTCGGCGGGGCTCAACGCGACGAAGGACAGCGGCAGTCCGGTGTCGTGCTCCTGCGGCGGAGCCGGCCGCGCGGCGGGTTCGAGGACGGCGGAGGTGGCCCAGAGGGCCTGCGGGTTCGCGGCGAAGAGGCTGCGCAGGGTGGGCAGGATGCCGTTGGGGCTCGCGGGCGGCCGCCATCCGTCGGGGGTCCAGTGCACCGGTGGCCGGTGGTAGCCGACCACGAGCGGGTGGGTGCGTTCCGTCCAGCCCAGTTCCTGAAGGGCCGACAGGATGCCGGCCGCTCCGGGCCGGTCGGGGCGGTGGACGGTGTCGGCCTCGGGTACGGCATCGAGCAGGGCCGGCTCCGCGCCCGCGACGATCACGCCGTGCGCGCCGAGCCCGAACAGCGACAGGTCGTTGAGCGAGTCGCCGGCGACCAGGACGGAGGACATCGGCCACCCCTGCTCAGCGGCCAGGGCCGCCGTCGCGGCGCCCTTGTCGGCACCGGCCGGCAGCACGTCGAAGTAGCGGTCCGCGGAGTACAGCCAGCCGCATCCCAGCGCCCGGACGGCATCGGTGAGCTGCCGGGTCAGCTGCTCGGGCCGCAGGTGGAACGAGCAGCGGCCGTCCTGGGCCACCCCGCGCTGGTACGCCGGGCCCGGGATGTGACGCAACGCGGCGCGCACCCGCTCCGCGCCGGGCCAGCCGGCCCTCAGCCTGCTCTGCAGGGGCTCGACCGGGGTCAGGGTGGCGCCGTCGATGACGCTGGCACCCACGTCCGCGATGATCCAGCGCGGCCTGGGCACCAGTGGATCCCGCAGCAGCTCACGCACCGAGGACAGAGCGCGACCGGTGGCGAAGACCACCGTCACCTCGGGGTGGCGGGCCAGCGCGTCCCGTAGCCGGCGGCGGTCGGTGCGGTCGCCGCCGAGCAGCGTGCCGTCCAGATCGGTGACGAGGACCTTCGAGGGCCTCCTCGGGGGCTGCGGGCCGGCCGCCCGCCCCTTCGCTCCCGACTCCCACTCCGATACCGAATCCGGCTCCGACACCGCTATCGACTCCGCCACGACGCCGCCCTCGGTCCATCGTCAACACAGCGCCGGACCCGGGCCGTTGGGCCGAGGTGCGGCTCGGATCAGGATCACCGGAACGCTAACACGAACCGATCACGGCGTGAATTGGACATGCCACTTTGAGCGATGCGGGGGCGCCTGCGGCACCCCGCGACCCGGCCGGCCGCTCAGCGGTGGGGCACCCGGTCGAGCCAGCGCCGCAGCCCGGCGAGGTCGGGCGCCTGCCCGGAGCCCGGGCCGGTGGCGGCCGCCGCACCGCAGGCGACCGCGGCCGCCAGGCAGTCGGGAAGCTGCCTGCCCGCCAGGTGGGCGTGCAGGAAGCCCGCGTTGAAGCAGTCGCCCGCGCCCGTGGTGTCCACGACGTCGACCGGGACAGCCGCGATGTCGTACCGCTTCCCGCCCCGGACGGCGCTGGCCCCGTCGCCGCCGCGCTTGACGAGGACCGTGCCCGCGAGCCCGGCCAGCAGGTCCAGCGCCTCGTCGACCGTGCCGGCGCCGGTGAGCCGCAGCGCCTCGTCGGCGTTGGGCGCGAAGACGTCCACCTCGGCGAGAACCTCCCGCACCGTGGGGGTGTCGAGCGTGGCCGGCACGTCCTGGCAGTCCATGAACACCTGCGTCCCGAGCTGACGGGCGACCCGTAAGGCGTCCCTGACATCGGCGCCGTGGTGGAGTTGAGGCAGCATCAGCAGCGCCGGGCGGTGCTCGCGCAGCAGGGTGGCGAGCGACGGCGGTGCGGCCGACGGCGCGACGACCGGGTCCTGATAGCTGACCATGGCCCGGTCCGCGGGCAGTGACAACGCCACCGTGACGCTGCGCAGCGGCACGGGGTGGTGCCGGAACCCGCTCTCGTCCAGACCCTCCGCCCGGGCGGCGGCCAGGACCTGCGCGCTGAACAGGTCGGTGCCGAAGTCGGTGGCCCAGAGCACGTCATGCCCCAGCCGGTGCATGGCCATCGCCGGCGTGAACGCCCCGCCGGGCAGCAGGTCCAGGGCCCCGGCGAAGACCTCGGTGCCCGGCCGGACGGGCCGGGAGAGGTCCCGGAAGACCAGGTCCGCGAAGTACGCCCCGACGACGAGGACCTCGCGCCCGCGCGACGACCCGCCCTCGGCCCGCGCCCACCGGAGCGGCCGGCCGGCCTGCCCGCCCTCGCCACTGTCCCACGTCATCTGCCCGCCCCTTCGACCTCGGTGATGGTGGACCACCGACCCACACTCCCCGGATCGGTGGCCCCCGAAGCATCGGCCGGCACCCGCCCGGCTGACTCGCCATGGCCATGTTGACCCGCCGGTGACACTCGAACATCTGCCGCTGCGGGACGTACCCGCGCATCCGCGAGGCGATCAGGAAGGCGGCCGGCCACTGATTCGCTGAGGCCCGCCGCGACGTCAGTGGCGACCGGGGTCGCGGCCGAACCAGGCGGCGAGCCGGTCGTACAGCGGGGCGTCCGAGGGCACCGGCACCTCCGGCCCGAACACATGGCCCTCGGCCTCGGTGCCCCGGTGCTCCGGGCGCAGCGCACGCCTCGCCCACTCCAGGGAGGACCGGCCGACCTCCTCGTCCAGCTCGGTGGACTGCCCGGTGGCGCGGGCCAGGTCCCAGGCGTGGACCGCGAACTCGGCCACCTGCTGGTCCACCGGGAAGCGGGCGGGCAGCTCCCCCATCCCCGGCACCTCCAGCACGCCCGTCAGATCGCCGGCCCGCCGCCAGGCGGTGAGCAGCGCGGCGGCGCCGTGCTCGAACGCCTGCCGCGCACTGCCCTCGATCCGCTCGACCGGGTCGGACCACTCGGGCTGCCCGCCGCCCGCCCGGATGGTGAACTGCCGCAGGTCATGGACGAGATGGCCGAGCAGCTCGGACACGCTCCAGGACGGGCACGGCGTGGGGAGCGCGCCCTGGTCGCCCCTGACACCCGCGATGAGCGCGCCGGTCTGGGCGAGGGAACGGGCGAGCAGGTCGACCGGGTCGGCGGACGCGGGTGCGGACTCGGGCTCGGGCACGGACATCGGCACCTCTCGGGGACGGACCGGGACGGACCAGGAAGGACGGGGACGGGCGGGGCGCGGGCCCGGCCGACGCTACCCAACACCCGGGGCTCGGCAAAGCCTCCCGGCCCCGTCGCGCCCGGCCGAACCCGGACGGGTCAGTCACCCGTACCGCCGTCCGCGTCTCCCGCCGGACACCCCGATGCCCCGCTCGGCGCGGACGTGGCCCCGCCACAGCGCGCCCCGACGAACACGTCCCGGACCACCCCGACGCCGCCGTCAGCCCGTCGCGTCCAACCCGGCGTCGCGTGCGAGCAGGGCGGCCTGCACCCGGTTGTCGCAGCCCAGCTTGGCCAGGATGCGGCTGACGTACGTCTTCACCGTCGCCTCGCTCATGTGGATGCGCGTGCCCGCGTCCGCGTTGGACAGGCCCTCCCCCAACAGCGCGAGCACCTCGCGTTCGCGCGCCGTCAGCACCTCCAGCCGCCGGCGCGCCGCCTCGCCGCGCGCCGTGGCGGAGCCCGCCGGGCCGGAGGCCAGGCTGTCGACGATGTGCCGGGTCGCGGCGGGCGACAGGAAGGCGTTGCCGCCGGCGGCCGCGCGGACGGCCTGGATCAGCTCGCCCGGCGCGGTGTCCTTGAGCAGGAAGCCGGCGCCGCCCGCGGTGACGGCGCGCAGCACGTTCTCGCGCTCGCCGAAGGTGGTGAGGATCAGCGCCCGTGCTCCGGGTGCGGCCCGGGGCAGCTCGGTGAGCGCGGTGAGGCCGTCCATCACGGGCATCTGGATGTCCAGCAGCACCACGTCCACCCGGTGCGAGCGGGCCAGCTCCAGCGCCTCGCGCCCGTCGGCGGCCTCGGCGACCACGTCGATGTCGTCGGCGGAGGAGAGGATCATCCTGATCCCGGCCCTGATGAGTGGCTCGTCGTCGGCGACGAGGACGCGGATCACCGGTGTTTCTCCTGGTGGTAGCGGGCTGACGGCTCGCTATACCTTCGCACGGTAGTGCTGCTTGTCCACCAGGCGGCCGTCCTTGAAGCAGAACCGCAGGACGTAGTCGTCGACGGCGTCCTCCTTGAAGCCGCTGGAGATGAAGTACTCACAGCCGGCGCCCGTCGGCGGGGTCGGGCCGGTGCCCTCGTAGTCCTGGGTGAGGAAGCGGGCGCCCTCGGGCAGCTTGGCCCGCGCCTCGGCCTCGGGGGTGCCGAGCTCCAGCGCGTCGTACGTGCTCCGGCCGACGGTCGCCTTGCCGAACGAGTCGACCATCGCGACCACGCCCCAGGCGGTCAGGCCGAGGATCGCCAGCACGACCAGCACCGCGCCTATCGCGCAGCCCACGGCGGGGCTGCGCCGGCGCTTGCCGGTGAGGGCGTCCCGCAGCGGGTCGGCGCCGGTCAGCCCGAGGCCGGCCTCGCCGTACAGCTCGCCGAACCCCTCGTCGTCGTCCGCGCCGCTCTCCCCACCGGCGGCCGCGCCGTCGTACGGCAGGACGGCCGCCAGCCGGTAGCCGCCGTCGGGAGTCGGCCCGGCGTGCACCATGCCGCCGACCAGCCTGGCCCGCTCGCGCAGCCCGGTCAGGCCCTGGCCGCCGCTCACCCCGGGTTCGGCGCCGGCCGCACCGGGAGCGGGCCCGTTGGCGACCTCGACGACCAGCGCGTCGGGTTCGTAGCGCAGCGCCACGGAGATCGGCGCGGCCGGGGCGTGCTTGTGGGCGTTGGTCAGCGCCTCCTGGACGATCCGGAACGCGGCGTGGCCGGTGGCGGCCGGCAGGGTGCGGCCCTCGCCGCTACGGCTCAGGGCCACGGCGGCGCCCGCCGCCCTGGAGGTGTCGGCGAGCCGGTCGATGCCGTCGACGCCGCCGGTGACGGCGGGCGCGGACTCGTCGTGCAGGACGCCGACCACCTCGCGCAGTTCGCGCATCGCGGCGACGGCCGCCTGCCGCAGCACCCCGACGGCCTCCCGCTGGGGGTCGGTGAGCGTGCGGTCCACCTCCAGCGCGCCGGAGTGGACGGCGACCAGCGCGAGCTGGTGGCCGAGGCTGTCGTGCATGTCCTGGGCGATCCGGTGCCGTTCCCGGAGCCTGGCCTGGTGCGCGACCATGGTGCGTTCGCGCAGCAGCTGCTCGTTGCGCTCCCGCAGAGCGGTGAGCAGGGTGCGGCGCTGGGCGCGGTAGCGGCCGGCCAGCGCGGGCAGGACGGCCAGCAGCAGGAAGGCCGCCAGGGTGACCCCGAGGAGTCCCTTGGCCGGCATCACGTTGCCGTCGCTCAGGAAGGAGGTCAGCGTGGAGAGCAGGAAGGCAGCGGCGAAGGCACCGATCAGCGGCCGGGCGCGGGTCATCCGGTACCCGGCGGACCACGCGGCGCAGATCATCGCGGGCATCAGGCCGAGCAGGGCGCCGCCGGCCGTCGCGACGAGCACGAAGGACGTGCCCGGCAGCGCCCGCCGCAGCAGGTAGAGCAGCGCCACCCCGCTGGGCACCAGCACCAGCCGCAGGCCACCGGCGTGGTCGAGCAGCTCCCCCGGTACGCACAGCCCGCCGAGCAGCAGGGCCATCAGGCCCTCCCGGATCGCGAGGCCGGCCCCCCAGGGCCCGGGGAACAGCCGTCGCAGGGAGAGGGTACGGGCTGCCGCGGGCCACCCGGGCCAGGCCTTCGCTATCGCTTCCACGCCGGGAGGTTAGCCGGAGCGCCGCTCGCCGCGCCGTCTCCCTTCGTCGCGGGAGGCGGCGACGAAAGTCTCGTCCGCCGGGCCGGGCCGGTACGCGGTCAGCAGCAGCGCGACGTCGTCGGCGCGGTGGGTGGAGCCCCGGGCGTCGCGCAGCAGGCGGTCGGCGAGCTGGTCGAGGCCGGTGGCCCCGGCATGGGCGAGTACCCCGCGCAGCCGGTCGATGCCCTCGTCGATCCCGGTGCCGGGCTCCTCGACCAGGCCGTCGGTGTAGAGCGCGAGGACGGAGCCGGGGTCGAGCCGCAGCTCGGTGACGGGGTACTCGGCGCGGTGCTCGATGCCCAGCAGCGGGCCGCCCGCCACCTCGAGCAGTTCGGTCGGTCCGTCCGGCCGGCGCAGCAGCGGCGGCAGGTGGCCGGCCCTGGCGGCGTGGGCGCGGCCGGTGGCGGGGTCGAGACGGAGCAGGAAGCAGCTGGCGAGCAGGCCGGGGTCGAGGTCGACGAGCAGGTGGTTGGTGCGGGCGAGCACCTCGTCGGGCGGTTGGCCGCCGGTGGCGAACGCCCGGACGGCGCTGCGCAGCTGGCCCATGGTGGCGGCGGCGCCGACGCTGTGGCCCTCGACGTCGCCGATGACCAGGCTGACCAGGCCGCCGGTGACGATCGCGTCGTACCAGTCGCCGCCGATCTCCATGCCCTGGGTGCCGGGCAGGTAACGGGCGACGATCCGCACCCCCTCGATCTCGGGCAGCCGGTGCGGCAGCAGGGCCTGCTGGAGGCCGCGGGCGAGAGCGAACTCGGCGTCGTACAGGCGGGCGCGCTCCAGGGCCTGGGCGATGAAGCCGCCGAGGCCGGTGAGCAGGCCGCGCTCCTCGTTGGTGAAGGGCCTCGGTTCGTCGAAGCCGATGATGCAGCTGCCGACCGGGTGGCCGGAGGCGATCAGGGGCAGGAAGGCCCAGGCGCCCATCTCGTCGAGCGGGATGCCGGGGTAGGCGGCGGCCAGCTGGTGGACGGACTCGAAGAAGATCGGGGTGCCCGAGCTGAGCGCCTCCACGCCGGGCAGCCGGGCGCGCATCGGGGTGCCTTCGAAGCGGTCCAGGAAGCCTTCGGGGTAGCCGGTCTGGGAGACCAGGTGCAGGCGCTTGTCGCGGACGACGTAGATGGCGAGCTCCTGGCCGCCGAAGGCCGGCAGGATCTGCTCGCCGACGGCCCGGCAGACATCCTGGACGGTGACGGCCTCGCTGAGCGCACTGGCCAGCTGGAGCAGGTGGTACATCACGCCGAGGCTGGCCCGGGCGGCGGGCGGGCCGGCCACCGGCCGGGGCTCCAGGCCCGGCGGTGGTTCGGCGGCGACCACCCGGCCGGTGACGCCGTGCGCGTCGGGGTAGAGCGAGAAGGCGAGCCAGCCGTCGGGCGGGCGGTGCGCGAGGAAGGCGGTGGGCTGCTGGGAGAGCATCGCGGCGCGGTAGCGGTCCTCGTACGTCGGGTCGGACAGCCAGGGCAGCACGTCCCAGGGGTGGTGGCCGAGCATCTCCTCGCGGCGGGCGTGCAGCAGCAGCTCGACGCTGCGGTTGGCGTAGGTGATCAAGCCGTCGGGGTCGAGCGAGAAGACGCCGTCGCGCAGGCGCTCGACGGCGGCCGCGGCCGCGGTGCCGGTGCGGGTGTCCAGGACGGCGCCGGTGAGGTGGGCGCGCCCGGCGGGGCCCGCGGTCACCGGGACGCGCCCCCAGAGTTCGACGGGGTACAGGTGGCCCTCGTGGTCGAGCACCCGGACCCGGGCGGCGAGCACCCGGCCGTCGTCGAGCGCGGCCCGGGCGGCGGCCCTGAGCTCGGGCAGGTCGGCGGGGGTGATCCGGGCGAACAGGGTGGCGGCGCGGCCGTCGAAGTCCGCCGCGGGCACGCCGAAGATCGCGCACAGCGTCTCGTCGGCCAGGAACGCGCCGGTGGCGAGGTTCCAGTCGAAGAGGCCGACCCGGGCGGCCGGCGGGGCCGCGGAGGGCAGTTCGACGACGGCGGCCTCGCGCGCGGACTCCACCGGCTGGCCGGCCGCCTCCAGTTCGGCCAGTGCCGCGCCGAGCCGGCTGCCGACCGTCCGCAGGTGCCGGCGTACGCCGTCGGGCATGTCCCGCACGACGGGCCACAGCACACTGAGCACCCCGAAGGTCTGCTCCCCCGACCGGACCGGAACGCAGGCGGAACCGATGTCGTACGGCAGGCCGACCGCCAGCTGGGGGAAGCGCCGCATGGTGTCCTCTGCGTCGGCGAGCATGATCGTGCGGCCGGTGCGGTAGCAGACGGCGACGGGCATCGGCCCGGCGACGGCGATCCGGCGGAAGGCGCCGAGCAGCGACAACGGCACGCCGCCGAGGGTGCTCAGCACCAGCGAGCGGCGGTCGTGCGAGCGCAGGTAGACCATCGCGCCGTAGGCGTCGGTGCTGGTCAGGGCCTTGCGGACGGCGTTGGCCAGGAGTGCGTCGCGGGCCCGGTACTCGTCGGCGGCATCGCCGGGCCAGGGGCGGTGCACATTGGTGCTCGCCGCCTCGGTACCGCCGGTCACGCGCGGACCGGTCTCGTCCGCCGGCACACCCTGGCGCATCTCTTCTTGCTACGCCGGGGGTAGGTACCTGTCAAGGCGAGGCGGCCGCGCGGGCACCGGGGCGGGCCCTGGTACGAGGGCGCGGGGCGGTTGCGCCGAGTTGCGGCGCCACCGCGCTGCGTCAGCATGGCCGTACCGACCCCTCATCCGACGCGAGAACGGCGGCCCCGATGCAGCAGTTCACCCCGTGGTGGTCCCGTGTGCTGTCCTACCTGATCGACTGGATCCTGGTGGGCATCCCCACGTCCATCGCCGACCTGATCGACCCGGGGAACGCCGCCCTGCAGATCGCCCTCGGCCTGGTCTCGTTCGCCCTCTGGGTCTACAACCGCTGCTACCTGGCCGGGAAGGGGCAGAGCTGGGGCAAGATGGCGCTCGGCACCCACCTGCACAGCGAGGCCACCGGCCGGCCGATCGGCACCTTCAAAGCCTTCCTGCGGGACCTGTGCCACATCCTGGACGCGCTGCCCTGCTATCTGGGCTTCCTGTGGCCGATCTGGGACGACCGCCGGCAGACCTTCGCCGACAAGATCATGAGCACCGTGGTCACCCCGGTCGAGACCCCGCTGCCCGAGCCGGTCCAGCCGCAGTGGCCGACCACGGCCTGATCCGCGACCGGCCTGATCCGCGATGAGCGCCCGCCGACCGACGGCCGTGGTCAATCTGAAGGGCCATCTGGGTGACCCGGACTACGCCGATGTCGTGTACGTGGGCCGGCCGATGCACCGCGGCGGCTGGCAGCTGGCCGGCTCCCCGCTGGCCTGCCCGTTCCGTCCGGGGCGGGACGGCACCCGCGAGGAGGTGGTCGCGCAGTACCGCGCCTGGCTGCTGGAGCGCCCCGAGCTGCTCTCCCTGCTGCCCGGGCTGCGCGGGCGGCGCCTGGGCTGCTGGTGCGTGCCGCTGCCCTGTCACGCCCAGGTCCTCGCCGAACTGGCCGACGAGGACCGCTGACGCGGGTGGGGCGGGAGCCGGGGGCCGGTCCCGGCTCAGCCGCAGCCGACGGGGGTCGCGTGCGCCGGATCGAGGGCGTTGGTGACGTGGTGCAGCGCCGTCGGGTCGAAGGCGATCAGGGCGTGCTCGGTGAGGTCCAGCAGGCAGCTGTCCTGGACCGTGATGTTCCGGACCTCCGGCCCGGACAGGAACTGTGTCCGGTACGGGGTGACCACCTCGTCGTAGCGGGTGGCGATCACCGTGTAGTGGACGCCGGGCACGGTGTCGGGCAGGGAGGCGAGCTTCTGGTTGAACGCCGAGCCCGCGACCTGGTCCCGGCAGGCCGGGCAGGCGGTGTAGAGCAGCTCGGTGACCCGCGGCAGGTACGGCGCCAGGTTGGCCAGGCCGGCCAGCGTGGTGCCGTGGTTGGAGGGCGCCAGCCCGATCACCTTGTCGACCTTGGCCGCGCCGCCCAGGAACTTCAGGTAGTAGTTCGGGATCATCCCGCCCTGGGAGTGGCCGACGATGTCGACCTTGGCCGCGCCGGTCGCGCCGCGCACCAGATCGACGAAGCGGCCCAGCTGCGCCGCCGACTCCGCGGCCGGGCCGAGCCCGCCGATCGGGAGCAGCAGGCCGCTGCCGGCGGAGGTGATGCCGGGCACCATGCCGTAGTCCAGTGCGAAGACGCAGTACCCGTGGCCCTTCAGCAGCGGCGACAGGGCCAGCCAGTTCTCGTACCGGTTGGCGAAGGTGCCGTGCACCAGGACGACCGGGTCGGGGTGGGCGGCCGTCGGGCGGCAGGACCAGTCGTTGGCACCGGGCGGGGAGGCGACCGAGTCGTTGTCGGGCGGCGCCGGGGCGGCGGTGGCCGCGGGCGCGCCGGTCAGCAGGGCGACCGCGAGCAGGGCCGCGCCGAGGACGGCGCGCGGGGAGCGGGCGGGCCGGTGGCCGGCGGCGGGCGTGTGGCCTGCGGCGGGCGTGTGGCCTGCGGTGGCTCTTGGGCCGGCGGTGGATCCCGGGCCGGCGGTGCTCCGCAGAATTCGGTGTCTCAACTGTTGCCTCCGCACGAGGAGTTTGTTACCAACAGGTAACCGAGGGGCCTCCATGATGCGGTCGCCGCAGCGCCGCCGGACCCTGGGCGTTCACCAGACCTGGACGGTGATTTCTGTGACCGGTCACAAAGCGGAAGCCGATCCGGCCGGGCCGCCCGGCAGCTGGCAGCCACCGGTGATCGCCGGCACCACGGCCGACCAACGCCTGCTGCGGGCCGTCCCCGAGCTGGTCCGGGCCGTGCTGGCGGCCCTGCGCGCCCACGTCCCGCTGTACCGGCGGCTGCCCGCCGAGCAGCTGTCCGGGGACATCGCCAGAGCCGTCGAACACAGCGTCAGAGGCTTCGGGCAGATCCTCCGGACGGGCGGCAACCCCGGCGGACGCGGACTTGACGCCGTCCGCGAGTCGGCCGCCCGGCGGGCCGACGAGGGCATCCCGCTGGAGTCCGTCCTGACGGCCTACCACCTGGGCGCGCGGATCTGCTGGGCCGCGGTCACGGCACCCGCAGGACCGGGCGACGTCGAGGCCCTGCGCGCCGTCGGCGGCCTCCTCCTCGACCACCTGGGCCACATCACCGCCGCCGCGACCGCCGGCTACTTCGAGGAACGCCGGTCCCTCACCGACGACCGGCACGCGGCCCGCCAGACCCTGCTCACCGCCCTGCTGGACGGCGCCCCCTGCGCTGAGGCCGCCGCCCGGGCGGGGCTGCGGCCGCCCGGCGGCTACCTGGTGCTCAGCCTCGCGATGGCCGAGCACCCGGACGAGGCCGTACCGGGCGTGGACCCGGCGATCGCCGGCCGCCGCAAGCTGCGCCGGCTGCGGCTGGAGGTGGAGCACCAGTTCCGGGGCAGTGCGCTCAGCACACTGAACCCCGCCGGCGGCCTGATCCTGATCCCCTCCGGCAGTCGGCCCGGCGACCTCACCCCAACCGACTGGCAACGGCTCGCCGACCTCGTCGCGCGCACCGCGCAGGCCGTCGGGGTGGCCGTCTGGGCCGGCGCCGGAGCCGCCGAACCCGCCGGGGTGCCCGCCGCCGCGGCGCTCGCCCATGAGATCGGCGAGGTGGCCCGGGCCTGCGGACGCCCGGCCGGACTGTACCGGCTGGAGGACCTGCTGCTGGAGTACCAGCTCTCCCGGCCCAGCCAGGCACGCGGGCCGCTGGCCGCGCTGCTCACACCGCTGGAGGGCAACGCCGAACTGCTCACCACGCTGCGCACCCACCTGGCCGGCGGCCTCGACCGCCGGCACACCGCGCGCGCACTGCACCTGCACCCCAACACCGTCGACTACCGGCTGCGCCGCATCGCCGCCCTCACCGGGCTCGACCCGGGCCGCCCGGGCGACCTGCTGCGGATCACCGCGGCGCTCGCGGCCCGCGAGGGCACCGCCGTCGGCTGACCGGCGCCGGGCCCGGGCGGGGCCCGGGTCGAGCCGGGCCGGCGCCGCGCCGGTACCGGCGCGTGCCGTTCGGCGGCCGTGGCCGGTGGGAGCTCCGGCCCAACCTGTCAACCCGGACGACCGCCCGGCCGCCGGCACGGCAGGATGGCCCTGTGCAGATACGTCCCATCTCGCCCGAGCGGCTCGCCGAGTTGATCGCCGACCGTGTCCTGGACCTCGCCGCCGAAACCCCGGGCTCCGCGCCCCACCCCGGCGCCCCGGCGGCGGGCGCCCGCCGGCTGCGCGTCGCCGTGGACGGCGCGCCCGCCGCCCGGCCGGGCGCCCTCGCGGACGCGCTGGTCGAACCGCTGCGGCTACGCGGGCGGCCCGCACTGCGGGTGTCCGCCGCCGACTTCCTGCGCCCCGCCTCCGTACGGCTGGAGTACGGGAAGCACGACCCGGACGCCTTCCACGACCTCTGGCTCGACGACGGCGCGCTGACCCGCGAGGTACTCGACCCGCTGGAGCCCGGCGGCACCGGCCGGGTGCTGCCGACGTTCTGGGACGCCGACGCCGACCGCGCGACCCGCGCCGCGTACACCGAACTGCCGCCCGGCGGGGTGCTGTTGCTGGACGGCGCGCTGCTGCTCGGCCGCTGGCTGCCAGTGGACCTGACCGTCCATCTGGCGATGACCCCGGCCGCGCTCGCCCGCCGTACACCGCCCGACGAGCAGTGGACCCTGCCGGCCTTCGCCCGCTACGAGACCGAGACCGGGCCGGCCGACGGCGCCGACCTCACCGTCCGGGTCGACGACCCCCGCCACCCGGCCCTGGTCGAGCGCTGAGCCGGGCGGCCCCGGGGCCCCGGCGGAGCCAACCCGCCGGGGCCCGACGCGTACGGGCCGTGCCGCCCGCTCAGCCGTTCGGGCGCGCGAGGCCCGGCGCCACCGGCGCCCGGTGTGCCCCTCAGCGGCGGCCGGCGCGACGGCCCGTGGCACCCTCGGGCGCCGGGCCGCGCTGGCAGTACGGGCACCAGAAGGCCACCCGGTCCTGCGGCGGGCGGCCCTGGCTCGCCGTCAGCACCCGGGTGCCGCAGCGAGCGCAGGGGCGGCCCGCCCGGCCGTACACCCAGGTGCCGCGCCCGGGCCGGGTGTCACCGGTGGTGACATGGCCGGCGCGCAGCTTGTTGGCCTCCAGCACCTGCCGGGCGCGCCCGACCAGGCGGTCCAGGGCGGGGAGGTCACCGACCGGCGTCCAGGGCGTGACACCCGCCAGGAAGCAGAGCTCGTTGGCGTAGACGTTGCCGATCCCGGCCAGGTTGCGCTGGTCGAGCAGGGCCTCGGCGAGTGGCCGGCCGGGGTCCGTGGCCAGTCGGCGCACCGCCTCGGCCGGGTCCCAGTCCGGGCCGAGCAGGTCGGGGCCGAGATGGCCGACCGCCCGTCCCTCGTCGGCGGTGCGCAGCAGCTCGACGACGGGCAGGCGGTAGCCGACGGCCGTGCCGTCGTCGGTGCCGAGCACGGCCCGGATCTGCCAGGCCGGGCCGCCCGACCAGCGCTCGCCGGGGCGGTCGACCTCCCAGCGGCCGTCCATCCGCAGGTGGGTGTGCAGGGTCAGGCCGCCCTCCAGCCGGGTCAGCAGGTGCTTGCCGCGCGGGGTGACGTCCAGCACCCGCAGGCCGGTGAGGGCGGCGGTGGCGTGGGCGGGGACCCGCAGGTCGGCGACGGTCAGTACCCGACCGGCGAGCGTGTCGTGCAGGCGGGCCGCGGCGCGGTAGACGGAGTCACCCTCTGGCATGTCTCCATCCTGCTCCGGTGGCCGGCCGACCGCCTGCGGTGGGGCAAACCCCACCCGGGGCCGGCCTGCTGGCCGGATGGGAACGCGCCTGCCCGCCGACAAGACTGACGGCATGACGAATCCCGAGCACAGCAGCGGCCCGCAGCACGGCACCCGGCAGGGCCACGGCACCGCCCAGCACTCCACCGCGGGTAGCTCCGCCCGGCACGCGCCCCTGCGGGGCCGGACCGTGCTCGGCGCGGCGGCCCTGGCCGCCGCGCTGGCGGTGACCGCCCCGCTCACCGCCTCCGCCTCGGCGGACACCGCCGCCTCCCGCCCCACCGCGCTGCGCTGGACGGACTGCGGCCCGGGCGCCGACCCGCGACAGCAGTGCGCGACGGTCGCCGTCCCGCTGGACCACGAGGACCCGCACGGCCCGCAGATCACCCTGGCGGTCTCCCGGATCCGTAGCCAGCAGCCCGGCGCCCGCCGGGGCGTGCTGCTGATGATCCCGGGCGGCCCGGGCGGCTCCGGCCTCAACGGGCCGAGCTCGGCGGCGAAGAAGCTCCCCGGGGAGGTGCTCGACCGCTACGACGTGGTCGGCTTCGACCCCCGGGGCATGGGCCGCAGCACCCCGGTCAGCTGCGGGCTGGCGCACGAGGACCTGGCGCTGGTGAACCTCCGCCCGTGGCCCGCGCCGGACGGCTCCATCGACGGCAATCTGGCCACCGCCCGGCGGATCGCCGACGCCTGCGCCCGCAACGGCGGCCCGGTGCTGCGCAGCATCAGCACCGCCAACGAGGCCCGGGACATCGACCGGATCCGCCGGGCGCTCGGCGAGACACGGATCTCCACCTGGGGCGTGTCGTACGGGACGTACGCGGGCGCCGTGTACGCCCAGATGTTCCCCGGGAGGACCGACCGGGTGGTGCTGGACAGCAACGACGACCCGGATCCCACCCGGGTGGCACGCGGCTGGATGGCGAACTTCTCGGTGGGCGTCGAGGACCGCTTCCCCGACTTCGCCCGCTGGGCGGCCGAGCCGGGCAACCCGCTGCGGCTGGCCCGGACCGCCGACGAGGTGCGCCCGATGTTCCTGGACCTCGCCGCACGGCTGGACCGCGAGCCGATCCCGTGGGAGGGCGCCAACCCGGCGGTGCTGAACGGCAACGTGCTGCGCCAGACGCTGCTGGACAGCCTCTACTCCGACCAGCGGTTCCCCGCTCTGGCGCAGCTCGTCCTCGCCGCGCGCGGCTCCGCGCCGCTGCCGGCGGCCCCCGCGGTCCCCGACGCCGTGCTGCAGAACACCGTCGCGGTGTCGGCCGCGACCCTGTGCAACGACGTGACCTGGCCCGGCTCCGTCCCCGCGCTCCGCAAGGACGTCGCCGCCGACCGGGCCCGGTACCCGCTCACGGCGGGCATGCCGGTGAACGTCATGCCGTGCGCGTACTGGCCGGCCCGGCCGGCCGAGCCGCCGGTGCGGATCACCCCGGACGGGCCGTCCAACGTGCTGCTGATCCAGAACCTCCGTGACCCGGCCACCCCGTACAGCGGGGCCCTGAAGCTCCGCCAGGCCTTCGGGCAGCGGGCCACGATGGTCGCCGTGGACTCCGGCGGGCACGACGCGTACCGCGCCAACGGCAACGCCTGCGGCGACCGGCTGGTCACCGACTTCCTGGTCACCGGAGCCCGCCCGCGGCACGACGTGAGCTGCCCCGCCGAGCCGGGCCGCCCGGGTGTTACGGAGTCCTGACGGTGCGCCGCAGCAGGCCCGCCCGGGGTCGCGCCGGCGCTAGCGTCGCGGGCATGGAGATTCTGCTCACCGGCGGTGCCGGGTTCATCGGGTCCGCCGTCGCCGCCCGCCTCGTCCGGGCCGGACACCGGGTCCGGGTGCTGGACGCCCTGCTGCCCGCCGTCCACCCCGGCGGGCGCGGGGACGTCCGGCTGCCGGACGGCGTGGACTTCGTGCACGGCGACGTCCGCGACGGGGAGAGCGTCGAGCGTGCCCTGCGCGGCGTCGACGCGGTCTGCCACCAGGCGGCGATGGTCGGCCTCGGCCTGGACCTGGACGACGCGCCCGACTACGTCGGCTGCAACGACCTGGGCACCGCCGTCCTGCTCGCCGCGATGGCCCGGGCCGGCGTCCGGGAGCTGGTGCTGGCGGGCTCGATGGTGGTGTACGGCGAGGGGCGCTACCGCTGCGCGCAGCACGGCGAGGTCTCCCCGGGCCCGCGGCTGGCGGCCGACCTGGACGCCGGGCGGTTCGAACCGCCCTGCCCGCTGTGCGGCGCCGCGCTGACCCCCGGGCTGGTCCGCGAGCAGGCCCCGGCGGACCCGCGCAACGTGTACGCGGCGACCAAGCTCGCCCAGGAGCACCTGGCATCGGCCTGGGCGCGGGCCTGCGGCGGCCGGGTGCTGACGCTGCGCTATCACAACGTGTACGGGCCGGGGATGCCGCGCGACACACCGTACGCGGGGGTCGCCTCGCTGTTCCGATCGGCGCTGGCCAGGGGCGAGGCGCCCCGGGTGTACGAGGACGGCGGCCAGCGGCGGGACTTCGTGCACGTCGAGGACGTCGCGGCGGCCAACACGGCGGCGCTGGACGCGCTGGCGGCCCGCCCGCCGGGCAGCGCCCGGGCCTACAACGTCGGCAGCGGGGAGGTCCGGACGGTCGGCGAGATGGCGGTCGCGCTCGCGGCCGCGTACGGCGGGCCGGCACCCGTGGTGACGGGCCGGTACCGGCTCGGGGACGTCCGGCACATCACGGCCGACTCCTCGCGGCTGCGGGCGGAGTCGGCCTGGCGGCCGGAGGTCTCCTTCGCCGCCGGGATGGCCGAGTTCGCGAAGGCACCGCTGCGCGGCGGCGAGCGCGGGTAGCGGGCCTCCCACGAGGGGCGGGAGCCGCCCGCGGCGCGCATGGCATCCTGTCCCGATGGCGAAGAAGCAGCAGCAACGGACCACCTTCGCCGAGGTGGTGGCGGCCCTGGGCGATCCGCCCGACCGCGGGGTGTCGGGCCCGGCGGTGCTGCCGCCGGTCGCCGCGGGCGGGTTCACCGACGGCGAGGGCCACGAGTGGCGGCTGGTACGCGGGCCGCTGGACCCCCGGCGGGCCAAGCGGCTGGCGGTCACGGCGGACCTGATGTCCGCCGGCGAGATGTCCTACGACGAGGACCGGGACACCTGGCTCCCCCGGTTCGTCCCCGAGGCCGACCGGCCGGCCCCGCCTGGCTGGAGGCCAAGAGCCGGTTCGGCGCACACGACCTGCCGTTCCACGAGGCGTTCGAGTTCCACGGCGAGGACGGGCGCGCCCTGCTGTACATCGAGGTGTACTGCTGAGCCACCCGCCCCGCGCGCCGGGCCGCCGGGCCGCCCGCACCGCCGGGCTAGGCGAGCACCGCGGCCGCCGGCAGGGCGATCTCGAAGCAGCAACCGCCGTTGACGTTGTACACGCTCGCCCGGCCCGCGTGGGCCTCGACGATCCCCCGGACGATGGCCAGGCCCAGGCCCGCGCCGCTGTCGCCGTGTCGGCCGTCCGAGCCGCCCCCGGCGGGGGCCTGCGGCGTGCGGGCGCTGACGCCGCGCCAGCCGGTCTCGAACACCCGCGGCAGGTCCGGCTCGGGGATCCCGCCGCAGCCGTCGGTCACCGAGAGCACCACCTCGTCCTCCGAGCGGCGCGCGGCCACCGCCACCACTCCGTCCGCCGGCGTGCAGCGGATCGCGTTGACCAGCAGGTTCCCCAGTACGCGGGTCATCTCCCGGCCGTCCACCTCCACGGGGGCGGGCTCGACCTGGCCGCCGAACAGGCGGACCCCCCGCTCGCGCGCCAGCGGATCGGCGCCGGCGATGGCGTCGCCGACCAGGTCGTAGACGGAGACCCTGGAGAGCGAGAGGGTGAGCGCGCCGGCCTGGATGCGGGAGAGCTCGAAGAGGTCGTCGACCATGCCCGTGAGGCGGTCGACCTCGGTACGGATCTGGGCGTGGTAGCGGCCCGGGTCGTCGGCGACGCCGTCCTCCAGCGCCTCCGCCATCGCGCGCAGGCCGGCCAGCGGGGTGCGCAGGTCGTGCGAGATCCAGGCGATCAGCTCGCGCCTGGACGCCTCCAGGGTCTGCTCACGCGTGCGGGACTCGGCGAGCCGGGCGCTGGTGGCGGCGAGTTCGGCGCTGAGTGCGGCGAGCTCCGAGCCGAGCGGCTGGGCCGGCGCGGCGAAGCCGTCGTCGCTGCCGACCGTCCGCGCCGCCACGGCGAGCGCCCGGCTGCCGGCCACCACCTGCCGGCCCAGCAGCGCGGCCATCACCAGCGAGACCACGGCCGCCATGCAGGTCACCGTGATCACCACGCCGAAGTCGTGGCTGGAGAGGAACATCGCCTGCGCGACCGAGACCGTCCCCGCCGTCATGGCGAGGACGGTGACGACGGCGACGCAGAACAGCGACAGCGCGACCGAGCGGCGGCGCAGCAGCCGTACGGCCGGCCAGCCGAGCAGTCCGGCCGCGCCCGCGCCCAGGGCGGCGAAGGCGGCGATGAGCAGCAGGCTCTTCACAGGGTCGGGCCTTCCTGGAGCGGGGTGGGGCCGGGAGGGGTGGTGGCGGCGCGGCCCGCGGCGGGGGGCTGTGGGGAGGCCGGGTCGAAGCGGTAGCCGACGCCCCAGACGGTGGTGATCAGGGCGGGCGCGGCGGGGTCGTCCTCGACCTTCTCGCGAAGCCGCCGCACGTGCACGGTGACGGTCGAGAGGTCGCCGAACTCCCAGCCCCAGACGCGCTGCATCAGCTCCTCCCGTCCGAGCACCGTGCCGGGGTGCCGCAGCAGGAACGCCAGCAGGTCGAACTCCCTCAGGGTGAGGGAGAGTTCACGCCCCGAGCGGAAGGCGCGGCGGGCCGTCGGGTCCAGGGTGAGATCGCCCGCCGCCAGCAGGCCGGAGGGCGCGGCCGGTGCGGCGGAGGCAGCGGCCGCGGCCGTGGCCGTGGAGCGGCGCAGCACCGACTGGACCCGCAGGACGAGTTCACGCGGGCTGAAGGGCTTGGTGACGTAGTCGTCGGCCCCGAGCTCCAGGCCGAGGATCCGGTCGGACTCGTCGCCCCTGGCGGTGAGCATCACCACCGGGAGCCGCTCCCCGCCCTCGGTGGCGCGCAGCCTCCGGCAGACCTCCAGACCGTCGATTCCGGGCAGCATCAGGTCGAGCACCACCAGGTCGGGGCGGGTCTCGGCGGCGCGGGCCAGGGCCTGCGGGCCGTCGGCGGCGCGGTCGACGCGGTAGCCGGCGCGCAGCAGGTAGCCGGCGACGACCTCGGCGACGGTGGGGTCGTCGTCGACGACCAGGATGCGGCCGGCGGGCACGCCCGCCGCCGGGGCGGAGGCGGGGGCCGGCGCGGGCGCCGGGGTGGGGCCGGACGCGCGGGCTGGGGCGGCACCGCGGGCTGGAGCCGGGGCGGGGCCGGGATCGGGGGCTGTCACGCCTTCGAGGATAGGAAGGTCCGCGGGTGATCCGGGCGCCAGGCGCCGCGCGTATGACTTCCGTAAGGTGGCGATGCCCTGTTTGTCCCGGTTCCACTGGGTAGCGTGCAGCGGGTGACCACCACTCCCCCTCCTCTTCTCCCCTCCGTCGACGTGGTGCTGCCCTGCCTTGACGAGGCCCGCGCGCTGCCCTGGGTGCTGGGCCGGATCCCGCCCGGCTGGCGCGCGATCGTCGTGGACAACGGCTCCACCGACGGCTCCACCGACCTGGCCCGCCGGCTGGGCGCGCTGGTCGTCGAGGAGCCGCGCCGCGGCTTCGGCGCCGCCTGCCACGCCGGGCTGCTGGCCGCCACGGCCGAGACGGTCTGCTTCCTGGACTGCGACGGCTCGCTCGACCCCGCCCAGCTCCACCACGTGGTGGGGCCGGTGCTGGACGGCACCGCCGATCTGGTGCTCGGCCGGCGCCGGCCGACCACGCGTGGCGCCTGGCCCGCCCACGCCCGGCTCGCCAACCGGGCGCTGGCCCGGAGGCTGCGCGCCAGGACGGGCGCGCCGCTGCACGACCTGGGCCCGATGCGGGCGGCCCGGCGGGAGCGGCTGCTGGCGCTCGGCCTCGGCGACCGCCGCTCGGGCTACCCGCTGGAGATGGTGCTCGCCGCGTCCGCCGCGGGCATGCGGATCGCCGAGCGGGACGTCGACTACCGGCCGCGGGCCGGGCGCTCCAAGGTGACGGGCACCCTGCGCGGCACCCGGCAGGCGGTGCAGGACATGCGGGCCGTGCTGGCGTCGCCGCCGCCGACCCTGCTGGTGATCGCCAAGTCGCCGGTGCCCGGGCGGGTCAAGACCCGGCTGACCCCGCCGTACACCCCCGAGGAGGCCGCCGAACTGGCCGAGGCCGCGCTCGCCGACACCCTGCGCACGCTCGGCACGGTGCCCGCCGGCCGGCGGCTGCTGGTACTGGACGGCGCTCCCGGGCGCTGGCTGCCGGCCGGCTGGGAGGTCCTGCCGCAGGTGGCCGGCGGTCTGGACGTACGCCTCGCCGCCGCCTTCGCGCACGCCCCGGCCGAGGTGCCGGCGTTGCTGGTCGGGATGGACACCCCGCAGCTGAGCGCCGCCACCCTCGCCGCTCCGCTCGCCCCTGCCGCCAGAGCGGGTACGGACGCCTGGTACGGCCCGGCCTCGGACGGCGGCTTCTGGGCGCTGGGCCTGGCCCGGCCCACGCCCGAGCTGGCCCGCCGGGTGCTGGTCGGCGTACCGATGTCGACCCCGGGCACCGGCGCGGCGCTGCTCGCCCGGCTGTCCGGGGCGGGCCTGCGGGTCCGGCACCTGCCGGTGCTGACCGATGTGGACACCGCGCCGGACGCGGCGGCCGCGGCCGCGCTGGCCCCGGCCGGCGCCTTCGCGGCCCGCTGGCGGAGCCTCGGCGCCGGCCTGCGGGCGGCGCCGCAGGCGGCACCGCGGGCGCAGCGCCCGCAGGCGTCGGCGGCCCCGGCGCCGGCCGCGCCGGGGCGCACCGATCCGGTGGTGGAGGCCCGGTGAGCGGCCTCGCCCGGACGCCGGCCCGCCCCTGGATCGACGATCCGTTCACCGAGGCGATCCGCTCCGGCCGGGGCCCGCTCTGGCTGCGCGGGCCGGACGGGCACCGCCACCACCTTGACGTCAACCGCTGGTGCGCCCCGCCGGACGCCGCCGACCTGAGCCTGCTGGAGCGCTGCGTCCGGCTCGGCCACCCGGTGCTGGACGTCGGCTGCGGGCCCGGCCGGCTGGTCGCCGGGCTGCTCGCTCTCGGCGTGCCAGCGCTGGGCGTGGACGTCACCCACGCGGCGGTCACCCGCACCCGGGGGCTGGGCGGCCCGGCCCTGTGCCGTTCCGTCTTCGAGCGACTGCCCGGCGAGGGCCGCTGGGGCGGCGCCCTGCTCGCGGACGGCAACCTGGGCATCGGCGGCGACCCGTCCGCCCTGCTGCACCGGATCGCCCAACTGCTGGCACCCGGTGGCCTGCTGCTCGCGGAGGTCGAACCGCAGGACGTGGACGAACGGCTGACGGTCCGGATCGAGGACGCCACCGGCCGCTCGGGGCCGCCCTTCGCCTGGGCCCGGCTGGGCGCCGACGCCACCGCCCGCCACGCGGCCCCGGCCGGCCTCACCGAGTCCGACCGCTGGACGGCCCACGGCCGCCACTTCCTCGCCCTGCGCCGCTCCGGCCGGCCGGGCCGCCCTGGCCGGCCACGGCGGCCCGAGGCCGGGTGCGGAGCCTTCCCGCTCCCGTCCGGCGGCCGGGATGTCGCGTGCCGCAGCGGCACCGCAGGCGCAGTCCCGTTCGCTGCCGTCCAGCGGCAGTCGCCGGGCTGACCCTCCGCCGGCCGAGCCTTCGCCGGACGGATCCGCCCATGGGGCCGGCCCCTCAGGCCGCGCGGAACGCTATCTCGCGCAGCGCCCGGGCGCCGGCCCGGTCGAGCACCACCGCGGACGCGCAGCCGTCCGGCGGCGCGCCGCTGCCCGCCAGCCGGTGGCGCAGCGCGCGGGCCGCCGAGCGGTGCCGGGCGAAGGCGTACGCCGAAACGGTCTGTCCGCGGGCCAGCTGGCCTTCGCGCGCCTCCAGCGGGCTCGCCTCCAGCAGCACCAGGTGCAGCCGCCGCCCCTGCCGCGCCGCGGTGCGGGCCAGCCACTGCCGCACCCAGGGCAGCGCCCCGCAGTCGTGCACCGCCAGCGAGCCCCCGGCCAGCAGCGCCCGCCGCAGCCGCCGGTAGTGGTCGAGCCTGACGAACGGCCGGTAGACGGCGTACGGCAGCCAGGCCGGCACCCGGGCGGCGTACTCCGCGCGGACCTGCTGGGAGTCGATCACCCGGGCGGCCTGCACGCACCGCCGCAGCAGGGTGCTCTTGCCGCTGCCGGGCAGGCCCGCGACCACCAGCACGTCCCCCGGCGGGTAGTTCAGCACCGCCGGGCCGCGGCCACGCCGTAGATCGTGCAGCGCGTGCGGGCGCAGCGGGGGTGCGCCCGGCGCCGCGGGAGCCCGCCCGGGCGTGGGGACCCGGGGCGGCACCCGCGGCGGTGACGACGCCTCGACCTCTGTCCTCTCGGACACCAGCACTCCCTCCGGAGCCCGGTGCGGCTGACTACCCGGGCCTGCTCCGCCTGCTCAAAGAGACAGTAAAGAGTAGTGGTCAGCACGGGTACCGCCGTACTCCTTTTCACAGAACGGGACGGTGCGGACCACCCGGCCGGTTCCCGGAGCGGCGCAGCACCACCGCCGTCAGGACGAGCGCGAGCGCGGCGGCGTAGGCGCCCTGGAGCACCTGACCGTGGCCCAGGTAGACCACCTGCGCGGCGGCGGGCACCGCTAGCCACTCCCAGCGGCCGTCCAGCGCGACCAGCGCCACCACCAGCAGCCCGTACCAGGGGTAGCCGGGCGAGGTCACCAGCAGCGCGCTACCGGTGACCAGCAGCGCTCCCTGCCACGGCCGCTGCGGGTCCCCCGCGCGCAGCACGTACAGCACCACCGCGAGCAGCACCACCGCCGCGGCGTACGGGGCCAGGTGGTCGGGCAGCAGCAGGCGCAGCAGGGCGAAGCGGGTGATGTGCTGCTGGTCGTACCCCTCCTCGTGGAGGTAGCCGGGCAGGTAGCCGAGCACGCCGGTGCCGGAGGCGAACACGTACGGCAGATAGCAGCACACGAAGGCGGCGAGGGCGCCGAGCGCCGGCCGGAGGCCGCGCCACGCGTCGCGGCCGGTGGGGCAGTCGGCAGGCCGGCGGGCGAGCGCGCCGGAGAGGAGGCCGGGCAGGGCGAGCGCCGGTAGCAGTTTGGTGGCGATGGCGGCTCCGAGCAGCGCGCGCCCACCGACCGCCCGGCCGCGCTGCGCGGCGCCCGCGCCGGGGCCGACACCGCGGCCGACACCGACGCCGAGTGCGGCGACCATCAGCAGCGCGCCGAGGGTGTCGACGTGCGCGTCGTTCACGGCCCAGACCACCACCCCCGGGCACCACCCCCACAGCGCGGCCTGCCAGAGCCGCTCGGGGCTGCGGCGGCGCAGGACGGACAGCAGCGCACCGGTCGTCCCCACCGCGAGCAGCGCGCCGCCCAGTTGAGCGGCGCGTACACCGAGCCGTCCGCCCGTGGTGGCGTACAGGCCCGCGAACCAGGCCTCCGCGACGGGCGGGTAGACGGTGTGCACGGCGGGCCGGTTGACGTGGCTGCAGAAGCCGCCGGCGGCGCGCCGCTCGTCCCAGGAGGTGCAGGGCCCGCCCGCCGGGAAGAGGGCCGGGGCGTCGGCGCGCAGGCCGGCCAGCGCGGGGTCGTCCGGGGCGTACGCGTAGGGCGAGATCCCGGCGGCCTGGACCTGGCCGTCCCAGACGTAGCGGTAGGCGTCGTCGCTGGTCCGGGGCGGTGCGAGCAGCCCGGTGAGGGCGAGCAGCACGCTCCCGGCCGGCACCAGCCAGCGCGCCCGCCCCAGGGGCACCCGGCGCAGCAGCAGGACGGCGGCGGCGAACAGCGCCGCATCCAGCAGGTACCAGCCGTACAGCGGACGGGGGTTGCCCAGGGTGCCGCCGGCCCTGACGGTCAGGACGAGGGCGGCGGCCAGCCCGGCGAGCGCCAGGCAGCAGCACGCGAGGGTGCCGGCACCCGGGCCGGGCGCGGCGGTGCGGCGGGCGGGTGCGGGCAGCGCGGTACGGGGTTCGGGTGAGGTCCGGGGCACCTGGTCAGCCTGCCACCGCGCGGGCCGGGATCGGCGGACCGCCGGCCCGCCGTAGGACTTCCGTAAGCCGCCCGCACCCGGTCGGAGCCGCCGCACCCGCTTACTACTCGCCAGTAAGTTTGGCTGATCATCGTCTCATCAGGGCCGGTTGCACGCCCGTACGCTCCGATCAAGCTCGCCGGACGGGTGCCACCGCGGCGCCGTCCGCCTGAACCGTTGGAGCATCGTTGACGCACCCCCACCGCCCCCGCACCGGCGGCCGCCGCCGCAGCCGGGCCTGGGCGACAACCACCGCGATCGTCACGGCACTCGTCGTCACCGGCCCCGCCCTCGCGGTGCCGGCCTCGGCAGCCGCGGGCGCCGGGTCCGCACCGGCCACCGCCACGGCCGTGGCCGGCGTACTGCCGGGCTTCCGACTGGTGGACATCGCGATGACGGACGGCGTCGTCCTCAAGGCCAACGTCTTCACCCCGCCGCCCGGCACTCCGGGCGCCGACGCCCAGGGCCGCTACCCGGCCATCGTCCAGCCCGCCAGCTGGGGGCAGAACGACCTGGAGTACGTCGCCCAGGGCAGGCAGCTCGCCGCCGACGGCTACGTCGCCGTCACCTACACCGTGCGCGGGTTCTGGCTCTCCGGCGGCGAGATCGACGTCGCGGGGCCCAAGGACGTCGCGGACATCTCCGCAGTGATCGACTGGACCCTCGCCCACACCCCCGCCGACCCGCAGCGCCTGGGCATGACGGGCCTGTCCCTGGGCGGCGGCCTGACCCTGCTGGGCGCCGCCTTCGACCCGCGGATCAAGGCGGTGGCCGCGCTCAGCGGCTGGGGCGACCTCACCGACTCGCTGTACAGCGGGGAGACCCGGCACCTCAAGGCCGCGTCCCTGCTCACGGCCATCCAGACGCCCACCGGCCGCCGCGGGCCCGAGCTGGAGCGCACGCTGGCCCAGCTCTTCGAGGACCGCTCGATGGACGAGGTGGTGGAGTGGGCCAGGACCAGGTCGCCCAGCACCTACCTGGACCGGATCAACGCCCACGGCACGGCGGTGTTCCTCGCCAACGCCTGGGGGGACGCCGTCTTCAACCCCAGCCAGGCCGCCGCCTTCTACGACAGGCTCAGCGGCCCCAAGCGCCTCGAACTGCGCCCGGGTGACCACGCCACCCAGGAGCTCACCAGCCTCCTCGGCCTGCCCAACCCCACCTGGGCGAGCGCGCGCGGCTGGTTCGACGAGCACCTCAAGGGCCGGGCCGGCCGACCCGGCAAGCCGGTGGAACTGGAGGTCCGCCCCGGCGGCACGCACGAGAGCTACGCCGACTGGCGGTCCGTCGGCTCACGCAGCGAGAGCCTGCGCCTGGGCGCCGCGGACGCCCTGGGCACCGGCGCGCTCGGCGGCGCGGCCGGCACCGGCTGGCGTACGTCCGTCGTCGGCGGCCGGGACTCGGGCGCGAACGGCGGCATCCCGGAGCTGTCCGGGCTGCTCGACCAGGTCGCCAAGCTCCCGCCGACCGTGGTGATCCCGCTGCTGCCGCGCTCGGCCGGCGCCGTGTGGCAGTCCGCGCCGTCCCCGGCGGCGCGCGACATCCGCGGCACCGTACGGCTGCACACCACGGTCACCGCGTCCTCGCCCCGGGGCACGGTGATCGGCTACCTGTACGACGTCAACGCGTTCGGGGTGGGGAAGCTCGTCTCCCACGCCCCGCAGAGCTGGTCGGGCAAGGAGCCCGGGCAGGCCTTCCCGCTCGACATCGCGCTCTTCGCCACGGCCTACGACCTGCCCGCCGGCCACCGGCTGGCCGTGGTCCTGGACACCACGGACCCGCTGTACGGCAGCAGCACCCCGGCCGGCAGCGAGGTCACCTTCAGTTCCCCGGCGGCCGACCCGTCCGAGCTGACACTCCCTCTGCGCTGACGGCCCGCCCCGGCGGCGCCCGAACCGCCCGCGCCGCCGGGGCGACGCGGGCGGTTCCGGGTCGGGGCCCCGGCCGCCGACGGCCCTGGCCGAGGCCGGACCCCGTCTGGCAAGATCATCATCCAGTGCTCATGTGTGCGAATCAGGCTTTGTGCCGACGGGGACCGGGGACCGCCAGTTGATGATGCAGGAGTTCGAACACGCCGCCGCGCAGGCCGGCTTCGCCCTGGACGACGCGCAGGTGCAGGCCGCCGCCAGGCTCTGCGCATTCGGCACGGAGGTGTCGCGTCGCCGGGGACCGTTCACGAAGCCACCCCGTGGGATGTACCTCTGGGGGTCCGTCGGCCGCGGGAAGAGCTGGCTGACGACCACCCTCTTCGACGCCGTACCCGTCCGCGCCAAGCGCCGACTGCACTTCCACGAGTTCTTCCGCGAGTTCCACGCGGCGTACTCCCGCCACCGCGACGACCGGCGGGCCGGCGACCTCGCGGTCGCCGAACTGCTCGGTGACTGCCGCTTCCTCGTCTTCGACGAGTTCCACGTCCACGACGCCGGCGATGCGATGCTGATCGGCCGGGTGCTCAGGTCGATCCACGATCAGCGGATCACGCTGCTCACCACGTCGAACTACCCCCCGACCGGGCTGCTCCCCAATCCCGTGTACCACCAGATGTTCGAGCCGACGATCAAGATGCTCGAAGAGACCATGGACATCGTCGAACTCGCGGGGCCCCGGGACTACCGGGCCGAGGGCCGCTCCGGTGCGCCCCGCTCCGATTTCGAACGCGGGCTGTATCTCTGGCCCGGAACCGATCAGCAGCTGGCGGACGCCGGCCTGAGCGTGCCGAGCGCCGCCGAGCAGCAGTGGCTGGACGTGGGCAGCCGCAGGATCTCCGCGCTGGCGGTCCGCGCCGGTCTGGTGTGGCTCGACTTCCACGACCTCTGCGATCAGCCCACCTCGACCACCGACTACCTCACGCTGGCGGACCGCTTCCCGACCTGGGTCGTCTCGGGCCTGCCCAGGCTCGGGAGCGGAACGAGGGATGCGGCGCAGCGGTTCGCGAACCTGATCGACGTGCTCTGCGACCGGGAGGTCCGTCTCTTCCTCACCGGGGAGGCACCGCTCGACGAGGTACTCCACGGCGACACCCTGCCGATCGACGTCAACCGGACCGCCAGCCGCCTGTCGCTCCTGTCCGCAGCGGCCGCGCCCCTCCCCGCGGCGCGCGGCGACGGCTGACGGCGACGGGCAACACTCCGCGTCCTGCCGGGTGGACCGCCCGGTCGGCGGCGGCCGTACGACTTCCGTAAGCACGCCGAAGCCCCTTCCGGGGGCGTGTACGCGGTCTGATGGAGCGGTGGACGAAGACACCCCCGCCCCCCGACGCCGCTCGTACGACCTCCCGCTGCCCACCCCGCCGGACGCCCTCCGGCGGGGACCGCTGCGCGAGGGCACCTTCAGCTCGACCCTGCACGGACCGCGTACCGCCGTCGTGCTCGGCCGCTGGCTGGGCGCGGCCCTGCTCACCTGCTTCCTCACCGGGCTGCTCAGCCACCTGGTCCAGGAGTCCCCCAGCTGGCTGCCCAGCCGGCCCGCGAACGGCTACCGGCTCACCCAGGGCCTGCACGTGATCAGCGGGATCGCCGCGATCCCGCTGCTCGCCGCCAAGCTGTGGACGGTCTACCCCAAGCTCTTCGAGTGGCCGCCCGCGCGCAGCGTGCTGCACGCGCTGGAGCGCCTGGGCATCGCCGTGCTGGTGGCCTCGATGGTGCTGGAACTGTTCACCGGCCTGTTCAACACCCTGCAGTGGTACCCGTGGCCGTTCCCGTTCCGCCAGACGCACTTCTGGCTGGGCTGGCTGGCCACCGGCGGACTGCTGCTGCACATCGCCGCCAAGGCGCCGCAGATCGCCGAGCACTGGCGGCGGGTCAGGCCCGGCCTCCCCGAGCGCCGGGCGTTCCTGACCGCGGTCACCGCCGCGGTCGGCGTGGTCACGCTGACCACCGCCGGGCAGAGCGTCCCCTGGTTGCGGGCGCTCGACCTGTTCGCCCCGCGCCGCCCCGACCTCGGCTCGCAGGGGCTCCCGGTCAACCGCACCGCCGCCCAGGCCGGCACCACGACGGTGCCCGCCGACTGGCGGCTGACCGTCGACGGGCCGCACCCGCTACGCCTCTCGCTCGCCGATCTGGCCAGACTCCCGCAGTACGAGGCCGAGTTGCCGATCGCCTGCGTCGAGGGCTGGAGTGCCGGCGCCCGCTGGGCCGGCGTGCGGGTCCGCGATCTGCTGGACCTGGCCGGCGCCCCCGCCGACGCCCGGCTGCGGGTCACCTCGCTGGAGGCCGACGGCCCGTACCGGGTGATGGACATGCCGGCCCAGTACGTCCGCGACCCGCTCACCCTGCTCGCGCTGCGGGTCAACGGCGAGGTGCTGAACGCGGACCACGGCTACCCGGCGCGGATCATCGCGCCCAACCGGCCCGGTGTCCTGCAGACCAAGTGGGTCGCCCGGATGGAGGTCCTCTGATGCCCGCGATGCGCGCGCTGCGTACCCTGCTCGCCCTCGGCGGCCTGGCCCTGACCGGCTACGGCCTGTACGGGCTGTTCACCGACCACTACATCACCGACCCGCTCGGCATCGCCGAATGGGCCGTCGGCGGCCTGATCCTGCACGACGCCCTCTGGGTCCCGCTGGTCTGCGCGGCCGGCGCCACCTTCGCCCGCACCACCCCCGTCCGCACCGGCCTGATCCTCACCGCCGCCGTCACGGCCGTCGCCCTGCCGGCCGTGCTGCGCGCCGGGGTGGACGGCGGCAACCCGAGCGTCCTGCCGCTGCCCTACCTGCGCAACTGGCTGCTCGTCCTCGCCGCCATCGCGGCCCTCACCACCCTGTGGGCCCTGCTCCGGCGACGCCGCAAGCGCCCCTGACCGGGCGGCCGGAGCCGGGCGGCCGCCCGGCTCCGGGCTCAGTCCTCGCCGGTGGCGACGATCACCACCGCGCGGCCGTTCCCGATACCGACCACGGCCGCGTCGAAGGTCGCCTCCGTGACGGGCGACCAGGAGACGTTGCCCTCCGCCCCCTCCCGGTACGCGGCGAAGCCGTTGGCCCGCCAGTGCGCGTCCGGGCCCAGCAGCGCCGCCAGTGCGCCGGCGATGGCCTCGGCCACCGGCCGCATCGAGCCGTCCCCGCCGCTCCGGTACACCAGGTCGCGGATGAGCGTGGCGGCCACCCACGGCGTCACCTCGTCCGGCGGGATCCGCCGGCGCAGCGCGGACTCCAGCTGCCCGGGGCTGCGCGGACCGCCGTGTCCGTGCTCGCACTGCCCGCAGTGGGCCGCGAGCAGCCCGGTCGGCGCCAGGACGTCCCAGCACAGCTGCCCGTGCCCGCGGCCGTCGTCCACCCCGAGGTGCACGATCCGGTCCGCATACTCGCCCCATTGCTCCAGCCAGAGCCCCAGATCCGGGTCGGGCCCCAGACCGTACGCCGGCGGACCCTCGAACGTCAGCCTCACCCTGCACTCCCCCTCGGTGATCAACCACGGACACCGGACGGGACGCGGGCCGGGGCCGCCGGGTTCCGCCCGGTCAGGGGGAGGGCACGCCCGGCAAGCCGGTGGGGAGGCCGTCGAGGGCGTGCGAGCAGACGCAGTCGCGGGTGGCGGGCAGGCCCGCCAGCGCCTTGAACAGCACGGTGCGCAGCCGGTCGACGTTGCGCGCGAAGACGGCGAGGACCTCGGCGTGGGTGACGCCCTCGCCGCTCTCCACGCCCGCGTCCAGGTCGGTGACCAGGGCGAGCGAGGTGTAGCAGAGGCCCAGCTCGCGGGCCAGGACGGCCTCCGGGTGGCCGGTCATGCCGACGACGGACCAGCCGTTGGCGGTGAACCAGCGGGACTCCGCGCGGGTGGAGAAGCGCGGGCCCTCGATCACCACCAGCGTGCCGCCGTCCACGGGCTCCCAGGCCGCGTCGCGGGCCGCGGCGAGGGCGGCCGCCCGGCCGGCCGGGCAGTACGGGTCGGCCATCGAGACGTGCACGACCTCGGGGACGGTGCCGTCGGGCAGCGGGTAGCCGTCGTAGTACGTCTGGACCCGACCCGAGGTGCGGTCGGCGAACTGGTCGGGGACGAGCAGGGTGCCCGGCCCGTACTCGGGGCGCAGCCCGCCGACCGCGCAGGGGCCGAGCACCTGCCGCACGCCGAGGGAGTGCAGCGCCCACAGGTTGGCCCGGTAGTCGATGCGGTGCGGCGGCAGCTTGTGGCCGCGGCCGTGGCGGGGCAGGAAGGCGACCCGGCGACCGTCCACCTCGCCCAGGAAGAGCGAGTCACTGGGCGGGCCGTACGGGGTGTCGACGGTGACCTCGGTGACGTCGTCGAGCAGCGCGTACAGGCCTGAGCCGCCGATCACGCCGATCTCGGCCCTGGCGGGGCCCGTGGTGTCTGACATGCGGTCAGCCTTTCGCTCGCGGGCGGAGGTGTTGCCCGGGCACGTGGTGCCGGGTCCGCCGTCCACCCTAGGGGGGAGCGCGCGGTGCTCCCGTGGTTCGGGTCTTACGAATCCCGGACGGCCCTCGGCGGCGCGGCCCGGCGCGTACAGTGGCGGTCCACGGCGGGGCCAGGGAGGTCCTCGGCCGGGGTCGACGGCGGAAGGCTGCGCGGGTGGACAGGCAGGCGGACAGACGGGCGGACGGGCCGGTGGACCGGCCGGTGGCGAGGCGGACGGGCAGGGGCGGCTCGGCCGGGCACCAGGCGCTGGTGTGGCGCGTCCTGCCGGAGAAGCCGGCGGCGGCGGTGCTGGTGCTGCACGGCGGGCAGGAGCACGGCCTGTCGCGGCCTGGGTGGCTGAATCCGCCGGGGCTGCGGATGCGCGGCTTCGTCCGGGCACTGCGCCGGGAGACCGCCGGGGAGGGCGTGGCGATCGGGGTGGTGCGCTACCGCCACCGCGGCTGGAACGACGAACGCGCGGACGCCGCCCGGGACGCCGCCGCGGCGCTGAACGACCTCGCGGAGGAGCTCGGCCACATCCCGACCGTGCTGGTCGGCCACTCGATGGGCGGGCGGGCGTCGCTGCGCGCGGCGGGCCACCCGAACGTGACGGGCGTGGTGGCGCTGGCGCCGTGGTGCCCGCAGGACGACCCGTGCGCGCAGTTGGAGGGCCGCGCGGTGGTGATGCTGCACGGCGACCGGGACCGGGTCACCGCCCCGGCCGACACCCGCCTGTTCGCCGCCCGTGCCCGGGCGGCGGGGGCGCGGACATGCGGGTACACGGTGACGGGCAGCGGGCACGCGCTGCTCCAGCGGATCGGCGACTGGCACCGGGCGACCGCCCGGCTGTCGGCGGGACTGCTCGGTCTGCGCGAGCTGCCGCGCGAGGTGTCCGCCGCGCTCGCGCTGCGCGGCGACGCCCCCGGCGGCCTCGGCCTGCCGCTGCCGCCGGTGCCGCGGGTCTCCAGCCTGGGCACCCTGCCGGACTCCTGCGTGACCACCGACGCCTGAGCACCCGACGCCTGACCACCGGTACGGCGGGGCCGGTGGCAGCCCGCGGTCGGCGGCCCGCCCGGGGTCAGCACGGGGTCAGCGCGGGTCGCCGGCCCGCTCGGTGGCGGCGCGCACCGCGAGGGTTCCGGGCCGGACCGCGGGTTGAGCACCGCCGAGTCGTTGAGCACCGGCCGGGCGCCGAATTCGCGGGCGGTCGGCCAGCGATGGCGACGGCGCAACCGCGGAGAGTTCTCCGCGGTTGCGCCGTCGCCGTGAGAGGGGCACGTCGTCCCGGGCGCTCGACCGCGTCGCGCCGGCCCGGCAGTTGCTGCGGCCGCGCGCCTCGGATGGCGTGGAGAGGTCAGCCCGCCGCGGCGAACGCGGCCTGGAGCTGCGGGATGTAGTCCGCGATCGCGGGGGCCCAGCAGCCGTAGTTGTGGCCGCCGTCGCAGCTGGGCGCCAGCACCGACCCGTTGCCGTAGTCGACCAGGCGGCGGCGGAGTCCGAGGCCGTCCAGGCGGGCCTTGACGTTCTTCGACGCGATCTCGGTGAAGTGGTCGATGGGCAGCTGGTTGCCGGTGTAGAGCGTGACGTCCGCCCCGGCGAGCCTGGCCAGGTTGGCCGGGGCGGCGGGGTTGAGTTCGTTCCAGACGTGATCCGCGTTGAAGACGGGGTACGGGGAGCCGAAGATCGCGTCGCTGTCGACGTACGGGCCGTAGCCGGTGCATCGGCCGGTGCCGGCCGGGCTGGAGGTGCTCACCGCGCACCACGCGCCCGTGATGTTGAGTTCGGTGGCCAGGACGGCTGCGCGGATCTCCGCCATGCCGAGGTCGATGCCGCCGGACAGGGAGGCGACATGGCCGAACAGATCCGGTCGGGCCTCGCCGTAGTGCAGTGCGCCGTAGCCACCCATCGACAGTCCGACGACGGCACGGTGGCCCTTGTCGGCGAGGGTGCGCAGGTTGGCGTCGATGATCCGCGCGATGGCCGCAGATCCGGCGGATCGAGATCCGCGACGGCGCTCTCGCCGTTGCCGTCGCCGGGCAGTGGCGGGTGCTGGCAGCCGTGGCGTCCGAGATCCCGAATCTCTTCGTCCTCCAGGCCCTCGCCGAGCACCTCGCACGCATCCCTCCGGAAGGAGCGGGAGAGACGGAGTGAGGCGGAGCCGGAAGGCCATCATCCCTACGGCTGCGGACACCTGACACGAGGGCAGCACACACCGGCGCGCTAGTGTGCAGGCGTGAGCCTTCATGTCGTTCTAGGATTCGGGCCCGCGGGCGCCGCCACCGCTCGGCTGCTGGCCGAGCAGGGGCACTCGGTACGGGTCGTCACCAGGTCGGGCCGGAGCGCGGAGCCCGGGATCGAGCACGTCACCGTGGACGCGACCGACACCGGGCGACTGATCGAGGTGTCGCAGGGCGCGGCCGCGATCCACAGCTGCGCGGCACCGCCCTACCACCACTGGGTGAGTGAATGGCCGCCGCTGGCCTCCTCGGTCTGCGCGGCGGCCGAGGCGACCGGGGCCGTCCTGGTCATGCTGGGCAACCTCTACGGGTACGGGCCGGTGGACGGCCCCATGACCGAGAAGCTTCCGCTCGCGGCGACGGGCCCCAAGGGGCGGGTGCGCGCCACCGTTTGGGAGCAGGCGCGGAAGCTGCACGAGCAGGGCCGGATCAAGGCGGTCGAGCTGCGGGCCTCGGACTTCTTCGGCCCCGGCGTGACCGACGGCGGGCACCTGGCCGCGCGGGTCGTGCCGCGGGTGCTGCGCGGCAAGCCGGTCTCCACGCTCGGGGATCCGGACGCCCCGCACAGCTGGAGCTACCTCCCCGACGTGGCCCGGGCCCTGGTCGAGCTCGCCGGCGAGGAACGGGCCTGGGGGCGCGCCTGGCACGTGCCGACGGAGCCCCCGCTGTCCACCCGGCAGATGGTCGACCGCCTCGCCGCCCAGGCGGGCACGGGGCCGGTCCCGGTGCGCCGGCTCCCGTCGGCCGTCCTGGCCGTGGCGTCGCTCGTCTCCCCGCTGCTCCGCGAGCTGAGGGAGGTCCGCTATCAGTTCGACCGTCCGTTCGTAGTCGACTCCGGCGCCTACGAGGCCGAGTTCGCGGTACGGGCCACCCCCGTCGACGAGCAGGTCAAGGCCACGGTCGACTGGTGGCGCGAGCGGCCGGGCACCACGGGCTGACAGCTGCGCCGGTTCTCGCGGCGGCTGTTCTCGCGCGGCGCCCGCCGGCAGGGTCAGGATGGGACGGCGCGTCAGAGTCCGTGCTTCGCCGGGAGGTTGTCCGAACACTGCGGACGCCAAGGGGAGAGGAGAGTGTCCGCTCCTTGCCACTCTCAACGCATAGCGCACCGGGGGCCTTGCGGCAAGGCCCCCGTCGTGCCGCAGAATTGCCGACCTGAGCCAGAGCAGCGGAAACAGGAGTCACGAATGCGTGTGGTGTTGTCGGCGTACGGGTCGCGCGGGAGCGTCGAACCGATAGCGGGACTCGCGGTGCGGTTGCGGGAGCTCGGCGCGCAGGTGCGGGTGTGCGCGCCGCCGGATGAGGAGTTCGCGGAGCGGCTGGCCGTGGTCGGCGTGGAGGTGGTGCCGACCGGCAATCCGGTGCGCCCGTTGGTGACCTCGGTGACGCCGGGGTCGGCGGTGGGTCTGGCGCAGCGCGTGGCCGAGTTGATGGACGCCCAGTTCGACACGCTCGCCGCCACGGCCGAGGGGTGTGATGTGCTGGTGGCGACCGGCCCGTTGCCGGCCACGACCGGCGCGCGGTCGGTGGCCGAGAAGCTGGGCATCCGCTACGTGCACGCGAGCCACCAGCCGGTCCTCCTACCGTCGCCGTACCGCCGGCCGCCCGCGCGGCGGGGCCAGTCCTTGCCGACGGATGTGACCGACAATCAGGCGCTGTGGGACCAGGACGCCCAGATCGCGAACGCGATGTTCGGCGAGATGCTCAACACCCGACGGGCGTCGGTCGGCCTGCCGCCGGTGGACAACGTCCGCGACTACGCCTTCACCGACCAGCCGTGGCTGGCCACGGACCCGGCCCTGGACCCGTGGCAGCCGACGGACCTCGACGTGGTGCAGACCGGCCCGTGGGTCATTCCCGACGAACGCCCGCTCCCCGCCGACCTGGTGGCGTTCCTGGACGCCGGCACGGCACCGGTGTACGTGGGCTTCGGCAGCACGCCCGTGAGCGCCCCGCAGGACGTCGCCCGGGCGGCCATCGAGGCGATCCGCGCGCAGGGCCGCCGCGCAGTGCTCTCCCGCGGCTGGGCCGACCTGGCCCTGATCGACGACCGGGACGACTGCTTCGTCGTCGGCGAGGTCAACCACCAGGCACTGTTCCGCCGGGCGGCAGCCGTCGTGCACCACGGCGGTGCGGGCACCACGACGACCGCCACCCTGACCGGCGCGCCCCAGGTGGTGGTACCCCAGGGGGCGGACCAGCCGTACTTCGCCGGCCGGGTGGCCGACCTGGGCATCGGCGCGGCACACGACGGTCCGACCCCGAGCACCGAGTCCCTGTCCGTCGCGCTCAAGGCGGCCCTCACCCCCGAGACCCGCGCGCGGGCGGCCGCCGTGGCCGGCACCTTCCGCACCGACGGGGCGACGGTGGCCGCGAAGCTGCTGCTCGACGCCGTCGGCCAGGATCGGCCGCCGGTGTCCGCGTAACCACGCGCGATCGCCGAACCAGGGGTGGTGCGGCCCGGCGCCGGGCTGCACCACCGCCTCGGCGTGCCCTTCCGCGGGGGCAGGCACACCGTTCGTCCGCGTCGATCCCTGGCATCGGCCACATCAGTCAATTCACATCAGCTTAGGAATGATGGCTGAAATTCATTCTGGTTTACGTGTCGTGCATCTGACAGTGTTTCGACCGCACCGCCGTAGACCTGCCGGTCCCGTCGTCCCGGGGCGGGCAGCGCACCGCGGTTCTTTGCCATCGGGGCCGTCGAGCGACCATGCCGGAAGGACAGGTGTGCAATGAAGAGCCAGATCAGCCGACTGTGGAGCGGTACGGCGCCGAGATTCGTCCGCAGCCGGATCGCCGCGATGGCGGGGGTGGTGGCGCTGATGGCTTCCGTCATCCTCGTCGGCGCCTCCGCCGGCACAGCCGGCGCCGCCACCAACGGAGAACTGCGCTGGCCCGCCGGCCAGTGGTCCTGTTCGGGGGCGCCCGTTCCGGCCGGGTGGGTCATCACCGGCCACAACACCGGCGGCTGCAACGGCGCCGGCGCCTGGTACCAGCAGCCCGTCCAGGACGGGATCTGGACGTGCTCCGGCTCACCGATCGTGCCCGGGTACGTCATCACCAACTACGACAGCCGGGGCTGCGACGGACTCGGCGGCTGGTACCACCAGATCGTCCACAACAACATGTGGACGTGCTCGGGCTCACCGATCGTGCCCGGGTACGTGATGACCAGGCACACCATCGCCGGATGCAACGGCATCGGTAGCTGGTTGCACGAGCAGATCTACCCCGGGATCTGGGCCTGTTCGGGATCGCCCATTCCTCCCGGCTACCGAATCACCGTGTTCAGCTCCTATGCGTGCGACTTCGTCGGCGCGTGGCAGATGGCCCGCGCCTGACCTCGACCGCCTGACCCGGATCGCGGAACACCGACCGCGAACTCCGACCGCGCAACACCGGAGGCACCGCGTACCCCGCGGTGCCTCCGGTGCAGCCGCGCGACCTCCTCGGCGCCGAACCCGTGTGCGGTTCAGGAGGCCGGTCCGGCTGTGCGTCCTGGTCCTGTACGGCGCCACCGCGGACTCGGGGCAAATGCCGGGACGACGGTCCTTCGACGGCCACCATGAGAGCGTACGAGTTCGACGGCCGCTTGTGAGGTGTCCGCGTGTCTGGCATGACGAGGCTGGTGCCCGCGTCACTGCGCGGGTACCGGCGGGCGTGGCTGAGCCGGGACGTGCTCGCCGGGGTGGCGCTTTCCGCGGTCGCGATCCCCGAGGTCATGGGCTACACGTCGATCGCCGGAATGCCCATCGTCACCGGCCTGTACACGCTGATCTTCCCGGCCATCGCGTTCGCGCTGCTGGGCTCGTCGAAGCTGCTCGTCGTCGGTGCGGACTCCGCCACGGCGGCGATCCTCTCCGCCGGCCTGCTCGGACTGGGGATCGCCGACCTCACACCGGGCTCGCCGCAGTGGGTCGGGCTGGCCGGCCTGATCGCCCTGATGTCGGGCGCCGTCCTGGCTGCCGCGCGCCTGCTCCGGCTCGGCTTCCTCGCCGACTTCCTGTCGGCCACCGTCCTGATCGGCTTCCTGACCGGCGTCGGCATCCAGGTGGCGACGGCTCAGATTCCCGACCTGCTCGGCATCCCCGGCGGCCGCGGCAACTGGTTCCAGCAACAGTGGTCCTGGCTGTCCCGACTCGACGAGGTCTCCTGGCTCACCTTCGCCTACGGCGCCGCCACGATCGTGATCATCGTGGGCTTCAAGCGGTTCCTGCCCAGGTTCCCCGGCTCCATCCTCGCGGTGGTCGCGCTGATCGCCCTCTCCACGGCGACCGACGCCGCCGGCCACGGGGTCGCGGTCGTCGGTGCCGTCGAGGGCGGCTTCCCGCCGATCGGCCTGCCGTCCGGACTGACCCCCGGCGACGTGCCCCAGGTCTTCTCGGTGGCGGTCTCCTGCTTCGTCCTGATCCTGGCCCAGAGCGCGGCGACGTCGCACAGCTTCGCCACGAGGCACGGCGACCGCGTCGACATCGACCGCGACCTGGTCGGCCTCTCGGTCGCCAACGTCGCCGCCGGGCTCAGCGGGACCTTCGTCGTCAACGGTTCCCCGACCAAGACGGAGATCCTGGACCAGCAGCGCGGCCGGACGCAGGTCGCCAACCTCACGATGGCGTTGATCTCGCTCCTGGTCGTGCTGGTCCTCACCACGCTGCTGGCCGACATGCCCCTCGCGGTGCTGGCCGGCATCGTCTTCCTGGTCGGCCTCGACCTCGTCGACGTGAGCGGCTTCCGACGGATCTATGCCCGGCGCCGCAACGAGTTCGTCGTCGCCGTGGTCACCGCCGTGGCGGTGTTCAGCATCGGCGTCGAGCAGGGCGTCCTGCTGGCCCTCGCACTGTCCCTGTTCGAGGTCATCCGGCGGGAGTACCGCCCCAAGGACTTCGTGGTCGGGGTCACCGAGGAGGGCGTACCCACGTACACGGTCGCCGAGCCCGGCATCGAGAGCGCGCCCGGCCTGATCGTCTTCCGCTTCAACGCGGAGCTCTTCTACGCGAACGCGAGCCGCTTCGCCGACGAGGTCAAGGCCCTCGTCGACGACGCACCCGATCCGGTGCGCTGGCTGGTGCTCGACGCCGCGGGGATCGCCGACGTCGACTACTCCGCCGGGCTCCGCCTGCACAGCCTCCTCGACTTCCTCGCCGCACGCCGCGTCACGTTCGTCCTCGCGCGTCCCGACGCGGCCCTGGTGGACACCCTGAAGGTCTACGAGCTGTGGCAGCGGATCCCGCCCGAGCACGTCTTCGGCAACCTGATCGACGCCGTCAGGGCGTATCCGGCCGGCGGATCGCCTCCCGGTGCGCCCGACGAGCCGCCGGCCGGCTGAGACCCGCCGGAGCCGGGCCGTCGGGGTAGTCGGGGAGCGTGATGTTCTCGGCGGTCCTACGGGCGATCCTGGCGGCCATGTTCTTTCCCGGCAGGTAGGGCATGACCTTGTAGTAGCGGTTGAGGACCGAGGCCATCAGGCGGCTGTCGGGGACCATGAGCTTGGCGACGCCCTCTCCCATCTTCTGGCAGCCGGTCGCGTACTCGCGCAGCCGCTCCTGGTAGCGGGCGTAGGCGATGCGGTGGTCGCCGTCGGCGGCGGCCAGCTCTCCGGCGAGCACGTACGCGCCGACCAGGGCGAGGCCCGAGCCCATGCCCGACAGGGAGGAGGGGCAGTAGGCGGCGTCGCCGACCAGGGCGACCCGGCCACGCGTCCAGGTGTCCATGTGCACCTGCCCGACGGAGTCGAAGTAGAAGTCGGGCGCGTACCGCATGTCGTGCAGCAGCCGGTCGCTCTGCCAGCCGTTGCCGGTGAAGTGCTCGGCGAGGACGGCCTGCTGGCGCACCACGTCCCGGCGGTCCAGACCCAGGTCCGGTGAACCGAAGTAGAGGACTGGCCTTGGCCTCGGTGTTGTGGCGCGCGCTGTACATCGCGGCGAGCTTGCCGGCGGTGCGGTAGGCGTGCCCGGTGTGGTCGAGGCCGAGGTGGTTGGCGGTGGTGAAGATCGCGCAGTAGACGCCGAGGTGTTCGACGAAGCGCTCCTCGGGGCCGAAGGCCAGCCGGCGGGTGTTGGAGTGCAGCCCGTCGGCGCCGATCACCAGGTCGAACCTGCGCGGGGCGGCCCGCTCGAAGGTGACGCTCACGCCGTCGGCGCCCTCGGTGAGTGAGGTGACGGAGTCTCCGAAGAGGTACTCGGTGTGGTCCTTGGTGGCGTCGTAGAGGATCCGCGCCAGGTCGCCGCGGAGGATCTCGAGATCGCCGGCGAACAGGTCGGCGGGCAGCTCGGCCTGCGGCTTGCCGGCGCTGTTGACGTAGGACATCGAGCCCGTGCCGGTACGGACGCGTTCGAGCTCTCCCAGGATGCCCATCCGGCGCAGGATCGACAGATGCGCCTCACCGCGGAAGTCGACGGCGTAGCCGCCCTCGCGAAGCGCGGGGGCGCGCTCCACGATGACGGGGTCGAAGCCGTGGCGGTGGAGCCAGTAGGCGAGGGCGGGGCCGGCGACGGAGGCGCCGGAGATCAGCACGTTGCGGTTCTTCATGCGGGTGAGCCTGCCGGGAGGTGGTCACCGCGGGCTCACCGCCGGCTCACCGCCTCGACGACGCTCTCGGGAAGGCCGAGCAGGCGCAGCACGGCCGGGGCGTCGTGGCCGACCTCGGCCACGGATTCGGCAGCCGCCCGGTAGCGGGTCCGGGCCGTGGCGTGGTCACCGCGCAGTTCGGCGACGCGGGCGAGTCCGGCGAGCGTACGCACCCGGTTGCCGAGGGCCTTGATCCAGTGCGGGTCGATCCGTTCCAGCGCCTCGGAGTACAGCCGCTGCGCCGTGGTCAGGTCGCCGTCCGACAGGGCGAGGTCGGCCTGCCCGCGCAGGGCGGCCGCGAGGCCGTCGGCGCTGCCGGCGCCGACGGCCAGCTCCGCGGCTCGCGCGTAGTCGGCGCCGGCCGCCAGGAGGTCGTCGGCGGCGAACTGGTCACCCCGGTTGACCAGGAGGTCGGCGGCGTCCTCCAGGGCGCCGAGCTGTTCGGTCAGGGCGAGGGCCCGATCGGTCAGCGCGACCGCCTCCAGTCGATCGCCGCGCCCGGCGGCCAGTCCGGCGAGCATGTCCAGGGCCAGCGCGGTTCCCCAGCGGTCGCCGAGCGCACCGAACGCGTCACCGGCCAGCGTGAAGGCGTGCTCGGCCTCCGGGGTGTCGCCCGCACCGAGGAATCCGAATCCCGACACGTACCGGGCCACCGCCCGCGCCCACGGTTCGGGGCAGTCACGCTGCGCCGAGACCAGCTCGAACGCGCTCTGCCGGTCAGCGGCCTGAGCCTGGCCGGCGTTGCGCATCATCCACACCAGGAGCGCGACCGGGTAGCTGCCTGCCCGCTCGCCCGGCCACGCCGCGGCCAGCGCCGCTTCGGCCGCGGCACGGTGCTGCTGCCAGACCGGCTGCCCGGCACCGCCGGACGCCGCGAGCAGCACGCACACCGCGTACTCCTCACCGAGGCCGGCCGGGGGCCGGTCACCGATCGTCTCCAGCAGTGCGGCGGCGTGGGGCGCCACCGACGTGGACGCGCCACGGATCCACAGGTAGGCCGAGGCCGAGGCCAGCAGCTCCAGGGCCGCCCCCGCCTCCCGCGCCGTGACGGCCCAGCGCACCGCCGTCAGCAGGTCGTCGTGCACGGCGGAGACGACCGGCAGCCACTCCAGCTGTTCGGCCGTCCGCAGGTACGGGTCGGCGGTCCGGACCAGCTGCCGGATGTACCGGGCGTGGGCGCGCCCGGCCACGTCCTGCTCGCCCGCCGCCGCCAGCTGTTCGGCGGCAAAGGTACGGATCGTCTCCAGCATCCGGTACCGGCCGCGGCCGGCCTGCAGGAAGGACTTGTCGGCCAGCGACTCCAGCGTCTCGCCGTCGGTGTCGCACACCTCCGTCGCCACCTCGGCCGACGCGCCGCCGGTGAAGACCGCGAACCGTCGGGCGGCGCGCCGCTCGGAATCGGAGAGCAGGTCCCAGCCCCAGGCGACCACCGAGCGCAGGGTCCGATGGCGCTGGTCGGTCGTACGGGTGCCGCGCGCGGCGATCCCGAGCAGGTCGTCCAGCCGTCCAGCGAGGTCGGCGATCTCCAGCGTGCGCAGCCTGGCCGCGGTCAGTTCGATGGCCAGCGGCAGGCCGTCCAGCGCCGTGCAGATCCTGCGCACGAGAGCGGGATCGGCCGCGAAGCCGCGCCGCACGGCGGTGGCCCGGTCGGTGAACAGCCGCACGGCCGCGTCCTCGTCGAGCGGCCCCACGTACTGCAGGCTCTCGCCGATGATGCCGAGCGGCTCGCGACTGGTGGCCAGGACCCGCAGCCGTGGGCAGGTCGCCAGCAGCCGCGCCACCAGCGCGGCGCTCTCCTCGACGAGGTGCTCACAGTTGTCCAGGACGAACAGGAGCACCCGGTCGGACAGCGCCGTGATCAGCCGGTCGAGCGGTGCCCGCGCACCGTCCAGGTGGAGCCCGGTCTCCCGTAGGCCGAGCGCGCTCAGGAGCGCCTGCGGCAGCGCGGCGCCGTCGCGCAGCGGGGCCAGCTCGACGAAGCACACCTCGTCGGCCACACTGCCGGCGAGCTCGACGGCCAGCCGGGTCTTCCCGACACCGCCGGGGCCGACCAGGGTGACCAGACGGGCCACCCGCAGCAGCTCCGCGGTCACGTTCACCTCGCCGGCGCGGCCCACGAAGGAGGTCAGTTGCGCCGGCGGCGCGGCCGGCGACGGCGCCGGGTCTGCGCTCAGCAGCTCCCGGTGAAGGGCGGCCAGTTCGGCCGAGGGGTCGGCGCCGAGCTCCTCGGCCAGGTGCCGCCTGGTCTCCTCGAACACCACCAGTGCCTCGGCCTGGCCGCCCTCGGCGAACAGCGCGCGCATCAGCAGCACGGCCAGCTGCTCCCGGAGCGGGTGACGGCCGACGAGCTCGCGCAGTTCCGGTACGGCCGCGCGGTGCTCGCCGAGGCGCAGCGCCCCCTCGAACCGGTCCTCCAGCGCTGCGAGCCGCAGTTCCTCCAGCCGTACCGCTGCCGCCCGGGCCGACTCGCGTTCGGCGATCTCGGCCAGCGCGGGCCCCCGCCACAGCCCGAGCGCCTCGCGCAGCAGCGCGACCGCCCGGTCCGCGTCGCCGTCCCGCAGCGCGGCACGGCCCTGGCCGGCCAGCCGCTCGAACCGGCAGGCGTCCACGGCGTCCGGCTCGACCGCGATCCGGTAGCCCGCTCCTGCCCGCTCGATCGCCGCCGTCGGTCCCAGCGCCGTCCGCAGCCTGGACACCTGGGACTGTACGGCGTGCGCCGACAGCGCGCCGGCCGGGTCGACCTCCTCGGCCAGCCGGTCGGCGGAGACCACCTCACCGGGGCGGACCAGCAGCAGGGCCAGCAGCGCTCGACGGGCCGGTCCGCCGAGCGGAATCTCGGCCCCGTCGTCGCGCCACGCCTTGGTCTCACCGAGGATTCCGAACCGCATGCGGGTGATTATCCATCAGATACGATCATGCCGGCACGATGGGGCCGAGGTACGTCCCGCCCGACACGTCGATGGTCTGGCCGGTCACCCAGCGCCCCTGCGGGCCCGCCAGGAAGCCGACGACGTCGGCGACGTCCTCCGGCTCACCGAGCCGCCCGAGCGCGGTGATGGCCTCCAGCCCCGCGACCACCTCCGGAATCGCGGTGTGGCCCGCCGTCATGTCGGTCCGCACGGCGCCGGGCGCCACCGTGTTCACCGTGATCCCCCGCCGCCCGAGTTCATTGGCCAGCGACGGGGCCATCGACTCCAGCGCCGCCTTGCTGACGGTGTAGGCGATCTGCGTGGAGACGGCGAACCGGCTGGCCATCGAGCCCATGTTGATGACGCGGCCACCGTCGTTGAGCTGCGTCAGCGCCCGCTGGATGACGAAGAACGGCGTGCTGACGTTGATCGCCCACAACCTCTCGAACTCCTCCGGGGTGACCCCGGTGATCGGGTTTCCCGAGAGGATGCCCGCGTTGTTGACCAGGATGTCCAGGCCGTCCGCACCGTGTGCCGCCAGCCCCGCGGTCAGCCCCTCGAACAGCCGGTCCACCGCGGCGTCCTCGCCGAAGCGGGCCTGGACGGTGAACGCCCGGCCACCCGCGGCCTCGATCCGCGTCACGGTCTCCTTGGCGGCGCCCTCGTTGCCGCCGTAGTGCACGGCGACCAGGGCGCCCTCCGCGGCCAGCCTGAGCGCGACCGCCCGCCCGATCCCCCGCGACCCGCCCGTCACCAGCGCCGTCTTGCCGGTCAGCTCACCCATGATCATGCTCCCTCGTCGTGGCCGGCCCTCGGCGGATCCGGCGATGACCAGAGACTGCCGACGACCGCTCACCGCGCCCTCACCGCCGGCTCACCGCCGGCTCACCGCCCGGAGACCGGGGTGCGCCGCCGGGTGTCGAGGCCGACGCGGACGGGGCCGCTCACCGCGTCGCAGGTCGTTGCTTCACCTCGATCCGTCCGGGACCGGGGCCGCGCCGGCCTCGGGCGGCATGCACCCGAAGGCGGCCCGGACGTCGGTCATGGTGCGGCCGGCCTCGTGGAGCGCCTGCGGGAGGTGGTGCGCCACGGCCTCGACCAGCGCCCGAATGTGATCCCGGTCGACATGCCGGGTGAGGGTGAAGCGCAGGCCCGACTTCTTGAGGGGGACGACGGGGAAGGACGACTGGTTCACATAGAACCCCTCGTCGAGCATCCGCCGCACCATGCTGTAGCTCACCTCGGGCTCGCCGAGTCCGATGAAGTAGACCGGTGTCCGGGGGTCGGAGACGACGGGCAGGCCGGCGGCGGCGAGGAGCTCGTTGCAGTACTCCCGGCGCTCCGCCAGTTCCCTCTGGAGGCCTTCGATGTGGTCGGAGAGATGGATCCTCGCCGAAGCGATCGCCGCCCCGAGCATCGGAGGCGGAAGCGGGTGGGAGTACATCAGCGGCCCCCCGTTGACCTGGACCTTGTCGAACGCCCGCTCGGTGGGAAGCACGGCGACGCCGCCGATGGTCCCGAAGCCCTTGGCGAGTGTCGTGACGAGCACCACGCGCTCGCTCAGGCGCCTGCCGAGCTTCTCGAAGACGTAGCCCGCACCGTGCCGCCCGTACCAGCTCATGCCGTGCGCATCGTCCACATAGAGGTGCAGCGAGGGGTACGCCGTCATCAGCCGGACGAGGTCCTCGACCGGCGCGACGTCACCGAACATCGAGTACACGCCGTCCAGCAGATACCAGACCCGCTCGCCGGTGGCCCGCGAGCGCCGGAGCCGCCGCTCCAGCGCGGCCAGGTCGCCGTGCCGCACCATCGCGAGCTCGACCCCCTGCTGCCGGACGAGCTGGGCGGCCGTCTGGACGCTGAAGTGGACCTGCTGGTCCAGCACGGCGACGTCGCCGGCCCCGAAAAGCGCCGGCAGCACCGAGATGTGGCACAGCGACGTCGAGGAGTACACGAGCACCGGGTGACCGGCGTACATCTCCCGCAGCAGTGCCTCCAGTTCGAGGTTCAGGCCGGACGCCACGTACGAGCGTGAGACCGAGAACTGGACGCCGAAGCGCTCGATCGCGTCAACGGCGCCACGCCGGATCCGCTCATCCTGCTCCAGGGAGAGATAGCCACAGGTACCGAAGTTGACCAGATCCCTGCCCCCGATCCGCAGGTACGTGCCCGCGGGCGCGTCGAGCCCGGTCGTCAGATGGCTGGTGCCCCGCCTCATCGCCTCCGCGATCAGCCTCTCGGCGGTGTCGGCAGAACTCTGGTACGGCACAGTGGCCATAGCGGCTTCCCTTCGGACCATACGCCGGTCGGACTATGGGATTAACGCCGGACATCCGCGAAGGTTACGGGGAGTTGAGCGAGTCGGCGGGGCTCTCCCCTGCGCGGCCCGGAACCTCCGAACCGCCCCGGGACGGCAGGACTTGAACCCGCGCCCCTTGGTCCCCACTCGACACAACCACGGGGCCACGGGCCCGCGGCGGGGCCGGAGAACGGCTGCGACCTGCACGGCCTCCTGCTCGGGCGAGGCCGAGCGCCGTCTACGCTCGGGGGACGTCGACCGGGGAGAGGGCGAACGCGAGTGGGCAGCTGGGAGAACGCGATGAACGCGGCCGGGATCAACGACCCCGGACTGCGCGATGACTACAGCCGACAGCTCGGGCAGGTCACGCGGTACAAGCGGGAGGCCGTGCTGGCCGCAAGACTCCTCCTGCCGGCACGGCTCGTGCCGCACGTGATCGCGGCCACCGCCTACATGCATCGCACCGACAGCCTGCTCGACAGCGGCCCCCTCGACGACCGGAGAGCGGCCTACACGCACTGGGAGCAGGAGGTCGCCGACAGCCTCACCACCGGTGCGACCGGCAACCCCGAACTGCGCCCGCTGCTGAACACCGTCGCCGCGCACCCCGCCCTGCGCGGCCGGGCGCAGGAGTACCTCGCCGGGGCCGTCGCCGACCTCGACTTCGCCGGATTCGCCACCGAGGCCGACTACCAGCACTACGTGGACGGCTACTCACTGCCCGCGTTCATGGTCGTCGCCACCCTGCTCGGCCCGGACGGCGACCAGAGGGCCTACCGCGCCGCCTGTCGCACCTTCATCGACGCCGGCCAGCGGCTCGACTTCGTCAGCGACCTCGCCGAGGACCTGGCCGACGGCCGCCTGACGATCCCCGCGCAGACCCTGAACCGGCACGGGGTCACCCGCACCGATCTGGAACAGGCCCGCGACCTCCCGGCCGTCCGGGCGCTGATCGCCGACCAACTCGACCAGGTCGACCGCACCCTCGCCGAGGGCCGCGCCGTGGTCGGCCTCGTCCCACCCGCCCACCGGCCCATGGTCCGCTGCATGATCGGCCTGGACGAACTGACCAGCGCCGCCGCCCGCGCCGACATCCCCGCCCTGCTGCGCCGCTCGGCCGGCCCGCCCAAGCTCGCCGCCCTTCGCCTGCTCGGCGCCGAATACCTCCGGGCGCGCCGCGTGAGGCGCTGAGCGTCGTATCCGAACCGTCGCGACGGCACGCCGTTTCCCCCGACTCGCCGCGCAGTCCGCCCGGCTGTGCGCCACCGCGGCCGCGTCCGGCAGCGGCGCGTCCACCTCGATCGGGCCGGCATCGCGCTCGCGACCGACCCTCGGGCCGTCGCCTCCCGATGAGGCCGTCGGCCGGGATCCCGGCCGACGGCCTGAGGAGGCCCGGGGGCGCGGAGCGGTACGGACCCGGCCCGGGCTGTCCACTACTTGAACAGGCGGTCACCGCCGGTGGCCATGCGATGGGTGGCGCCGTGGCGGTTCACCCAGTCACGGACGAGGTTGACGGCGTTGGCGCACTGCCAGCTGTTGTCGTACTCGCGCACTCCGGTGAAACTGCCGTAGCCCGCGATGATGCCGTCCACGCCCGCATCGCCCAGCAGCTTGTCGACGTACCACGGATCGTTGTAGGTGGTCGTCCAGGACAGCGTGGCCGCGAGCTGTCCGGCGGCGCGGTCCCCGGCGCCCTTCTTCAGTTCCGCGCACGTGTTGTAGGTGGCTTCCGTGCAGTTGCCGAACCCCTTGGCGATGTTGCTGTCGCCGTAGTCCATCACCCGGCGACCGGCCGGAATCGCGGCACCGGACCGGTTGTACGCGCTCCGGACCTGATCACGGGTCCCCGTCGTCGTGATGCCCTCCAGGTGGCCGAGCCTGCCTTCCAGGCTCTGCCAGCCCCTGCCGCCGACGTCCGGGGTGCTGCCGCCGTGGTACTCGTAGAAGCCGTAGAGCACCTGGATCCCGGCAGCCGTCAGCCGCTGCGCCTTGTCGCGCAGTCCGGCGACGCTGCACCCGCGGTTCTGCTGTTCCCCGCAGTAGTTAGGGTCCTTGATGTCCAGCCAGACCAGCGCCAGCCGACGCCCTGCGTTGGCATGGGAGACGATGCGGTCGATCATGCTGTCGAAGCCGGGGCCCAGCCGGGCGTCGCCGGCCGAGGAACAGTCGTGGTAAGCGCGCCATTCATTCGGATTCCACCAGGCACAGACGTCTATCTCGATGCCGTTGGCGCCGTGGTTGAGCGCGGCGTCCACGCCGTCGAGGGTGTCGACCCGGTGCGCGATGGCGTAGATCGGGTGACGCTGATCGGCTGCTGCCGCGGGGGTCGTACCGAGCACGGTCACACCGATGATCCCGCACAGCACTGCCATCAGCGCCGATAAGATCCGCGGGCCGGCACCATGCCTGAGGTGAGTGGTCAAGGAACGTACTCCTTCATGTCGGTGTCCGGGCAAGGGTGGACCATGAGCGGCGGACAACCCTCTCCGCCCACCCCGGTGTGTGGCGGGAGATCAATCCTGAGGCCGCGGCGCCTTCCAGGCTCCGACCGCGGAGCCGAGGTGGCGCGCCGACCACGGAAGGCGCCGGCACGCCACCTCGGTTGGGGCAGCTCCGCCGAGGGCCCCAGGGCCGATCGGTCGTACCCACTCTGCCCCGAATCCACGGGCTGCGCGAGGAACCCGGTCGGATCTCGGCCAAGCGAAGGCTCCCCTGGGACGGGACGGAGTCCGACGTGAGGGTTGCTGCGTGACAGGGTGCGCAATACTGTAACGCGCACGACGCGGGACGTCGTCGGAGCGGGCAACACCGCCAGGGACTTCGCGGGCCCGACGAGTCCCTCTCTCAGCAGCTCGGAGCACGCCATGCACCCCTTCCTCGACCACCCGGGGCCGCTCGCCTTCGCGCACCGGGGCGGTGACCTCGGCCGCCCCGAGAACTCGCTCGCCGCTTTCGAGGCGGCCGTGGCCCTCGGGTACCGCTACCTCGAGACGGATGTGCACGCCACCCGCGACGGTGTGCTGGTGGCGTTCCACGACTCCCGCCTCGACCGGGTCACCGACCGCACCGGGGCGGTGGCCGAACTGCCCTGGGGCACCGTCAGGCAGGCCCGGATCGATGGCACCGAGCCGGTGCCACTGCTGGAGGACCTGCTCGGCGCGTTCCCCGAGGCCCGCTTCAACGTCGACGTCAAGGCGGCGCCGGCCGTCGGGCCGCTGGTCGGGGCGATCCGGCGGACGAACGCCTGGGACCGGGTCTGCGTCGGCGGCTTCTCCGACACCCGCCTCGCAGCCGTCCGCGCCGCCGCCGGCCCCCGGCTGGCCACCTCGCTCGGCCCGCGCGAGGTGGCCCGGCTCCGGCTGCGCTCGCTGGCCGGGCCGCTGGTGCGGGGACCCGGGGCGCCGTTCGCCGGGGTGTGCGCACAGGTGCCGGAGACGCACCGGGGCGTGCGGGTCGTCGACCGGGCCTTCGTCCGCGCCGCCCACCGCCTCGGCCTCCAGGTGCACGTCTGGACTGTGGACGATCCCACACGGATCAGGGCTCTCCTCGACCTCGGCGTGGATGGCATCATGGCCGATCGCATCGACGTCCTGCGGGACGTCCTCGGCGAGCGCGGCTGCTGGACCAACGGCAGCACCGGCTCCAGCACAGTGACAGGAGCCTCATGAACACCACGGTCCACCTGCCGGAACACCCGGCCACCACCACCGACGACCGCGCCCTGCGCCGGATGCAGTTCGGCTGGTACATCAACGACTGGGCCAACGCCGCCTTCTCGGCCACCGTCCTGACCGTGTTCCTCGGGCCGTACCTGAGCTCGGTGGCCAAGAACGCCGCCGACGCGGCCGGCGACGTGCACCCGCTCGGCCTCTCCATCCGCGCGGGGTCGTTCTTCCCGTACACGGTCTCCTTCTCCGTGCTGGTCTCGGTCTCGGTGATGCTGCTGACCGGGACGGTCGCGGACCGCACCGGGCGGCACAAGGAGCTGATGTGCGGCTCCGCCTACGTCGGCGCGATCGCCACGATGGGGATGTTCTTCCTCGACGGTGACCGCTACCTGCTCGGCGGCGGGCTGCTGGTGGTCGCCAACATCGCGTACGCGGTGTCGGTCGCGCTCTCCTACGCCTACCTTCCGGGCCTGGCCTCCCCCGACGAGCGCGACGCGGTCTCCTCCAAGGGCTGGGCGTACGGGTACGCGGGCGGCGGCCTGCTGCTGATCGCCAACCTGGCACTGTTCGAGGGCCACGACGCACTCGGCCTGGCCTCCGGCACCGCCGTGCGGATCTGCCTGGCCTCGGCCGGCCTGTGGTGGGCGCTGTTCACCATCGTTCCGATGCTGCGGTTGCCCTCCCGGGCCGGTGTGGCCCCCGACCGTGCCGAGGCCGCGCCCGACCGGACCACCACCGGCAGTCTGCGCGAACTCGCCCGCACCCTGCGCGGCATGCGCGACTACCCGCTCACGCTCCTCTACCTGGGCGCCTTCCTCTGCTACAACGACGGCATCCAGACCGTCGTCTCCCAGGCCTCGCTCTACGGCAGCGAGGAGCTCGGTATGGACCAGACCTCGCTGGTCGCCGCCGTGCTCCTGGTCCAGATCGTGGCGATCGGCGGCGCACTGCTCCTCGGCCGGATCGCCCGCCGGTACGGCGCGAAGCGGACCGTCCTCGGCTCGCTGGTCGGCTGGGTGGTCACCCTCGCCCTCGGGTACCTCATGCCCGCCCACCAGCCCGCCTGGTTCTTCGCCCTGGCCTGCATGATCGGCCTGGTACTCGGCGGCAGCCAGGCGCTCTCCCGCTCGCTGTTCTCCCACCTCATCCCGGCCGGCCGGGAGGCCGAGTACTTCAGCGTCTACAAGGTCAGCGACCGTGGCACCAGCTGGATGGGCCCGCTCGTCTTCGGGCTCGCCTACGAGATCACCGGCAGCTACCGCTCGGCGATCATCTCGCTGCTGGTGTTCTTCGTGATCGGCTTCGCCGTGCTGGCGAAGGTCCCCGTCCGCCGCGCCATCGAGGCCGTCGGCAACCCCGTCCCCGAGCGGCTGTGACGGCCCGGCCCGCGGTGGCTCAGTCCGACCGGTCGGTCGTGAGGGTGCTGCCGGGGTCAGCAGGACAGCAGGGCCGAGGTCCCGCCCAGGTCGGCCCTCGTCCTCGGTGAAGCGGCACGCCGCAGTTCCCTGAGGAGCGGACCCCGGCCTGGCCGATGCGCTCGCGCCGCCCGGCCCGCGACCACGAGACCTGAGACCTGTCCGGCCGGTCTAGAGGTAGCACCGCCGATACCTTGCGCTGCCGACGATCCGGCCGACCCGCAGGGCGAATTGGGCCATCCACGCGGCGCGACCGTCCGCAGAGCCGACCAGGTCGGGGGCGTGTACCAGCATCCTCCACCAGGCCCGGGCGACGTCGCCCGGCCGCGAGGAGGGCATGCCGTGGCCGGCGAAATCCTGGTAGAGCTTGGGGTGCGAACGGCCGTAGCGGTAGAGCTGGCGCGCGATGGCCCGGGCATCACCGCGGAGCCGGTAGTGCACGACGGCGTGGGGCGAGAAGGCCAGGCGGTACCCGGCCAGTTGGGCCCGCCAGAAGAACTCGACGTCGTCGCTGCCATAGCGGTAGCTCTCGTCGAAGCCGCCCAGGCGGCTCCACAGCTCCTTGTGGAATCCGCAGTTGGCTCCCGCCGGGTACGGCAGGAAGCCGAAGGTGTCGAGCAGCGCGTCGGCCTCCTTCGGCGGGCGCGCGGCGAGGGCCACCCGCGCGTTGAGCAGGCGGCGTTCGAGCGCACCTCCGACGGCCGGGCTGGTTCGCAGGACGTCGACCAGGCCGGCCATCCATCCGGGGGCCACCACGTCGTCCGCATCGCAGCAGAGCACGAAGTCACCGTGCGCGCACCGGCAACCGATGTTGCGCGCACGGTTGACGCCGCAGGCCCCGGCGACGTCGACCACCCTGAGCTGCGGCATCGACTGCTGCCAGGACCGCAGGAGTGCGCGGGTGCCGTCGCTCGATCCGTTCTCGACGACGATGAGCTCCCACAGGTCCGGATAGGTCTGCCGACGCAGGGCCGCCAGCTGCGTGGCGATCGTCAGCTCGGCGTTTCGTGCCGGCATGACGACCGAGACCAGGCCCACCGGACGGACGTTCCCGTTCATCGGGCGCTCCGCGCGGCAGGGCTCGGTGCCCGGACGGCGCGGATCACGGCAGCGGTGTCGCGCAGATCCGCCAGCACCGAATCAGCTCCCGCCTCCCGCAACGCCGCGCCGCTGCTCATGCCCGAGGCGACGGCGATCACCCTCGATCCGCCGATGCGTCCCGCGTGCACGTCCTGCGGAGTGTCGCCGATCAGCAAGGTGCTCCCGGAATCGAAGTGGTGCCCGTACACGGCCGCCGCGCGCCGCCGGGCCACCGGGAGGAGAGCGGCCCGCTCGCACGCGTCGTCGCCGTACGCGCCGACTTCGAGATCCAGGAATTCCGCCAGCCCGAACAGCCGCAGCTTCAAGGCGGCGTTGGCCCGGAGATTCCCGGTGAGCACGGACTGGGTCACCTCGCGCTGTGCCCGCAACGCCCGCAGGGCCTCGACGGCACCGGGCAGGACCCGTCCGACCGTACGGAGTTCGGCGGCCCGCCGACGCAGTTGCGTGGCCAGCTCGGAGGTGACCCGGCTCTGTTCGACCCCGTGAACACCGTGCCGGGCGAACAACTCGTCCATGATGTCCAGCTCGGTGCGGCCTGCGGTGACGACCCGGTGGCGGGCCGGCCTGCCGGTGAGGTGTTCGAACGCGAGCGGGTAGACGGCCTCGCAGACGGCCCCGCCGTCGATCAGCGTGCCGTCGATGTCCCACAGGAGGAGGATCCGCCTCATACCCGGGCTGCCCGCCGCCCAGGAGTCGGCCCGGTCGCGAACGGGCCCCGCCGCGCGGTGCAGGCCGCGCCGTGCCTGGCGGCGAGGTCCAGTGCCTCGGCCGTGGCCGAGCCGTTGGCCAGCGCGTACGTGAGGACGGCCGCGAAGTTGTCCCCGACTCCGTAGGTGTCCACCAGGGGGCCCGGTGCGCGGGCGGGTCGGTAGCGCCGCGGGGGCCGGCCACCGTAGGTGAACACACCGCCGCGGTGCCCCTCGGTGCTGACCACCAGGTCCGGCGGCCTGCACAGTAGCGCCGGGTCGTAGCGCTCGGCCGGGTCGCAAGCACTGCCCACCAGCGCGTCGACCCTGACACCGGACTCCAGCACGGTGGTGAATTCACGCGCCGTCACCACGAGCACCCTGGCCTGACGGGCCCGGCGCAGCAGGGCAGCGTCCCCAGCGGTGAAGAACACCGCGTCGAAGGAGGCCAGTTCCCCCCAGTCGAGGGCATCGGCCGCGGCGGGTTGCAGGCGTTCGCCCAGGGTGACGGTGGTGCGTTCACCGGACCGGTCGACCATGCTCACCGCCTCACGAGTGGGGCCGACCCGGGAGGCGGCCAGCACCCGTACGCCGCGGTGTTCGAGTTCCGCGCGCGAGCGTCGCCCGGCGTGGTCGTCGCCGAGGGCAGTGAAGAACGTGCAGCCGCCGGCCAGTTCGGCCAGCCGGACGGCAGCGACCGCGCCACCCCCGGCCGGGCCCCGCCAGAGCCGCTCCGCGTGGATCACCTCACCGGCGACGGGCACCTGGTCAAGACCTGCGATCGTCGTCCACTCGACGTGTCCCACCACGGCCACCCGCGGCCAGCCCGAGGGAGCCGCCGTACCGGCGAAGCGGAGGTCTTCGTCCATTGCTCCTCGACTCTCGCGTGCTCCTCGACCCTGGCACCGGCCCTTCGTCGGCACCGCTCCAAGTCGATCACCGGCTGCCCACCCGCGCCGCGCGAAATACTCCAACAGAGGGTACGTTGACGAACCATGAATGGCGAGCAGGTGCCGGCTCCGTGATGATGGGACCTGCTGGCGCCCCGGATCCGTGTACTAACTCCTGGCCGCATGGTCGTCGCCGCTCGACGGAGGTGAACGTGAAGGAAGTTCATGCGGTCCTCTTCGATTTCGACGGGACGCTGTGGGATCCGGAATCCGAGATCTTCCGCGCCCACGCGGAGATCTTCCTGGAATTCGGCCATCGGCTCCCGATGGATGTGTGGTCGTCACTCGTCGGCACCATCGGGTTCGACCTGTGGACGCACCTCGAACGGCTCACCGGGCGCACGGTGGACCGACGGGAGGTACAGGAGCGGGTTCGCCGCCGGCAGCGGGAACTGCTCGGCGGGCTGTCCAGCCGGCCCGGGGTGGACCGGACCCTGCGGGCGGTCGACGCGCTGGGAATCGCCCGTGGGATCGTCAGCAACTCGACCCGGGAATGGATCACCCGATACACCCGGCAGTGTGGTATCGCCGAGGGCTGGAGCACGGTGCAGTGCGCCGACGGCGACCGTACCAGCGCGAAACCCGCACCGAACCTGTACGTCGCGGCGCTCGCCTCCCTCGGAATCTCCGCCGGGCGGGCGGTTGCATTCGAGGATTCACCGAGTGGCGTGCTCGCAGCGAAACGGGCCGGCATCCGGTGCGTCGCCATACCGAACTCGATAACCGCCTCTCTCGACCTCCGTGAGGCGGATCTGCGTTTCGAATCGTTCGATCAGATCGATCTGCCAGGAATTCTCAAAGGGGAGTCGATGGAACAGGTCAGCACTGCGGTATCGAAGAGTCCGTCCGCGACAGACGTCGCAGACGTTCTTCAGCACTACTACTACCTGCCGGACAAGCTCCGGGTGGTCAGGGGCGAGGGTGTCCACCTCTACTCCGATGACGGTCGGCGCTATCTCGACTGCTCCTCGGGGACGTTCAACCTGAGCCTGGGCTACGCCCACCCCGAGATCGTGGCGACTGTGCGCGAGCACGCCGGCCAGCTCATCCACGTCACCTCCAGGTTCCAGACCGAACCGCTGAACGCGCTGGTGTCGAAGCTGGCCGAGGTCTCGCCGCCGAACCTCACCCGGGTACACCTGAAGTCGGCGAGCGGCTCCGACGCCAACGAGAGCGCGGTGAAGATCGCCCAGGTCCACACCGGGAACTCCGACGTGATCACGCTCTTCCGTGGGCACCTGGGCCAGACCCTCGGCATGATCGGCGCCTCCGGCGCCGCGTTCCGGCGCACCCCCTTCCCCTCGCACCTCCCCGGTGTCGTGCACGTCCCCGATCCGCACTGCCTGCGCTGCTTCTACGGGCAGGAACGGGCCACCTGCGGCCTGATGTGCGTCGAACGGATCAACGACTTCATCGACTACGCGAGCACCGGCCGGGTGGCCTGTGTGGTGCTGGAACCGATCAGCGGCAACGGCGGCAACGTGGTCCCGCCCGACGGCTATCTGAAGGCGCTCAAGGAGCTGTGCGAGGAGCGCGGCATCGTGTTGGTCTTCGACGAGATCCAGACCGGGTTCGGGCGCACCGGCCGTATGTTCGCCGCCGACCATTTCGGTGTCACCCCGCACATGATGACCTTCGGCAAGGGGCTCGGCGGCTCCGGGATGCCCATCGCCGGCATCCTGACCGAGGACCGGTTGGCCGGTGTGGAGGGGCACCACATCAACTCGACCTTCGGCGGCAACGTGCTGGCCGCCGCGGCCGCCCTGAAGACTCTTGAGATCATCGGCCGCCCCGGGTTCCTGGAGAACGTGCGAGCCGTCGGCGCGTACGTGCTCGACCGGCTGCGCGACCTGGCCACGAAGGTGCCGTTCGTTCGGGAGGTCCGCGGCGTGGGGCTGATGATCGGCATCGACATCGTGGACCCCGCGGGCCGGCCCGACGCCCGGCTCACCAACCACCTGGCCGAACTCGGCATGGACCACGGGCTGCTGCTGCGGACCTCGCTGTACGGGCACGGCAACGTGCTGAAGGTCCGGCCTGCGCTGATCATGACCCGTCAGGAGGCGGACGAGATGTGCGATCTGCTGGAACGACTCTTCCTCTCGGTCTCATCATGAGGGGCCTGGTCCAGGAGCTGTCCCGGCGGATCCGGGCGGCCGTCCGCACCGGCCTGCACGACGTCGGCAGCCGCTACGTGAAGGGCACGGCGAAGGGGGGAGACGCCGAGTTCCCCGTCGACGTGCTCGCCGAACGCGCCGCCTGGGACTTCCTGAGGGAGCAGAGCGAGCCCGTCGCCGTCTACACCGAGAGCGAGGGGCTGCGCACACTCGGCCGGAACCCCGCGTACGTTCTGATCATCGATCCGATCGACGGCACCCGCGGTGCCGCCGCCGATCTGGAGATGGCCTGCGTGTCCATCGCCGCGGCCCCCTTCGGCGAGGCGCCCGTCATCGGGGACATCCGGTACGCGATGCTCCAGGAGATCAAGTCCGGCAACTGGCTCTACGCCGACACCCGAGGGGCCGGGATCGAGTCCGGCGGCTTTCCCGCTCCGGTGCCCCGGCTGTCGCCCGTCGCCGATCTCGATCGCATGTTCTGGTCGCTGGAGTTCAACGGCCACCCGGCGGAGTTGATGACCGGTGCCTACGGCCACCTGATCGACGCCTCGGCCAACACCGGTGGCGTGTACGTGTTCAACAGCGCGTCCTTCTCCATCTCGCGGATCATCACCGGACAGATGGACGCCTACGTCGACATCGGCAACCGGCTGCTCCGCGACCGCCCCGCCACCGAGGCGGACTTCCGCCGGGTCGGCCACGGGAGCATCCTGCATCTGTTCCCGTACGACATCGCGGCTTCGGTGTTCCTGGCGGAACGAGCCGGTGTCACCATCACCGACGCCTACGGCAAGCCGCTGCACGACACCCTGCTGCTGGACATCAGCCCGCTCAACCAGCGGTCGTGCATCGCCGCCTGCACACCGCAGCTGCACGCCGCGCTGATCGACTCGATCCGCTGGTAGGCGGGGCGGCGGAGCTCAGCGAGGAGACACCTGTGGTGACCGATCGCCGGCACGTCATGGCCACGGCCTCCCGCCCGGCCGGCGGGTGGACCGACGAGGCGGCCCTGGCGGCCGTCACCGACACCCTGGGCCTCGGGGTGGCGTACGAGATCCTGGACGGCGGATCCCCGGCCCGGGTGTACCGGGCCACCACCTCGGCCGGGGAGGACCTGGCGGTCAAGGTCCTGGTGCCCGCGCCGGGCGCCGTGGACGGCCACGACCTGGTGTCCTTTCGCCGCAAGCTCGGCCAGATCGAGCTACTGCGCACCCTGGCACCGCGGCTGGCGGCGCACTACCTGCCGATCGTGCACGTCGTCGACGGTGACGGATGGTCGGCCTGTACGACGCCGTTCTACGACTCGGCGGACCTGGCGGCGCCCCTGCGGGAGTCGCCGCAGGGCACCCAGGAGTTCTTCGACCGGTACACGGCACTCGTCGGGGCCCTGGTCCTGGACGGGTACGCCGTGCAGTCCCACCCCACCCCGGCCGGGTACGTGGCGGAAACCGTCGTGGGCCGGTTCCTCCGACGGCTGCCCGTGCTGCGAGCGGCGCTGCCCGCCGACCTGATGACCGCCGAGCGCCTCACCGTCAACGGCGTGCCGTGCGAGGCCCCGCACCTGGTGCTGGAACGCCTGGCGGGCCGGCTGGCCCAGGTGGCGCCGGCCAGGTTGATGGCCCCCGCCCACGGGGACGCCAACACCCGCAACGTACTGCTGTCCGCCCGCCCCGACGCGGCAGCGGAAGACTTCCGGCTCATCGATCCGCGCGGCTCCACCGAGCCGTGGGATCCGGTCTACGACCTGGCGAAGACGCTGTTCAGCCTCAGCGTGTGGGATCCCGCGCTCCGGCTGGGCTTCTCGGTGCGCAGGTCTCAGCGGTACGGCTACCGGGTGGGGTTCCGGCAGCCGGCCTTCCCGGGCTACCGCGCGGCGATTCACCGGTTCCTGCCCCACCTGGAGTCGTGCGAGAGCCTGTCGGGCTTGTTCCGCGACGATCCGGGCTGGCTGCAGCGGCTCCTGCTCACGCACGACCTGCATGTCCTGGCGGAGGCGCCGTGCCGGCTCTCGGACCGCAAGCCCAAGCCCGACCTGCGGGGAAGGGACTCCGCACCCGCGGAGCTCGCGCTCGGCCACTATCTGCTCGGCACCCTGCTGATCAACGACCTCGCCAGGCAGCTCGGCCGTGCCGGGCACGTGGACGCCGGGAGCCACCTGGCTCTGGTGACCGACCACCTCCCCAGCGGATGACGTGCCGCTCAGCCCGCACCGCAGATGGCAGGCCATCAGGTGGGCGGCAACCCCGCCAGATGGGCGAGCGCGGAGTCCAGTCCCGGGCCCAGCAGGCGGTGCCGGGTGCTGCGCAGCACCAGCCGCGGCGGGCGGCGGCAGCCGGAGTGGGCCTCCTGACCGTGGGCTGCCACCACCCGGGTAGGCAGGTCCAGTGCCCGCTGAACTCTGGACATCAGCTCGAACCGGGTCACCACATCGCTGCCGCCGTAGTGCACGACACCCGTGCGGTCCCACAGCCGGGCCAGGGCCGGGCCGAGGCTGGGAAGGTAGACGGGGGCGCAGACCAGGTCCGTGCGGGCGGTGGACGTCGGCCGGGCAAGGCGCGCCAGGAAGGTGTTCGACCAGGGCCCGCGTCCGAAGACGAGGGGGATCCGGACGATCAGGTGTCCGCCGTCGGCGAGCAGCATGTCCTCGGCTGCCGCCTTCGTCCGCCCGTAGACGTTGACGGGGGATCGGGGGTCCTCCTCGGTGTACTGGTGGCGGGTGCCGTCGAAGACGTTGTCACTGGACAGGAAGACCAGCTTCGCGGCCGAGCCGCGCACGGCATCCAGCAGCACCTCGACGGGACGGACGTTGAGGCGGTGGGCCAGCTCCGGGTCGGCTTCGGCCGCCTCCAGCGGGACCAGGCCGGCCGCGTGGACGACCAGGTCGAAGCCGTCGGCCACCAGCGCCGCCAGCCGCCGCTCGTCGCGCAGGTCCACGTGGACCAGCCCCGCGATCGGCCGGTTGGCGAAGGTGCCGACGACCTCGTGACGCGGTCTCAGGGAGGTCCACAGGCCGCCCCCCACGAACCCCGACGCGCCGAGCAGCAGGATCCTCGGGCGCGGGCTCGAAGGGGGTTCACTCCCGCCCGACCGCCGGAACAGGCTCATATCGGGCATTCTATGACACTGCTGGCGAGAGACTCCGTGGGAGGCTGCGATGAAGGCCGTCGTGTTCGAAGATGTGGGCCTGGCGGGCATCCAGGATCGTGAGGTGCCCTCCCTCGGCGTCGGCGAGGTCCTGGTCAAGGTGGCTGCGACCGGTATCTGCGGCACGGACCGGGCGATCCTGCTGGGCGAGTTCCCGGCGCGACGCGGTGTGGTGCTGGGGCATGAGGCGGTCGGCGCGGTGGCCGTGGTCGGGTCCGGCGTCAGCTCCGTGGCGCCGGGCGACCGTGTGGTGATCAACCCGACGTACTACTGCGGCCGGTGCCGTCCCTGCCGCCGGGGACTGCCGGCCCACTGCCCGGCGAAGGCCGGCCGGGAGGTCGGCGTCGACCGGGACGGGACGATGGCCGACTTCGCCGTCGTGCCCGAGCGCTTCGTCCACCGGCTGCCCGTCTCGGTGTCCTACCGGCGAGGGGCTCTGGTGGAACCGCTCGCCTGTGTGCTGAACAACCTGAGGGCGGCTCAGCCGCGGTGGGACGACCAGGTGCTCGTGCTCGGTGGTGGGCCCATCGGCGCACTGTGCGCGATGGTCCTGGCACGGCGCGGCGCCAGGGTGGCACTGGCCGAGCGTGATCCGGGGAGGGCGGAGATCGCCCGCCGGCTGCTGCCGCGAACGGTGCGGGTGCTGGCCCCGGAGGAGGCGGCCGGGTCGGAACGGCAGGCGTCCGACGTGGTCATCGACACCACGGGGTCGGTACCGGTCGACGTCCTGAGCGCGGTGGCGGCCGGGGGCACGGTCGTGGTGATGGGCGAGCGGGAGGCCGGCGTCGCCACCGTCCCGCTGAGGGCCCTGGTGACCAGGGGGATCCGCCTGGTGGGGGCGGGACCGTACCGGCCGACGGACTTCGAGCTGGCGGTGGACCTCGCACGGGATCTGCCACTCGAAGAACTGGTCACCCACGTGCTGCCGCTCGAACGGTACACCGAGGCCCTGGCGCTGCTGGCGGTCGCACCGGACGGGCCGGGCCGGTCCTCGCCCGGCCGCGGGTACGGCGCGATGAAGGTCCTGCTCGCCTCGGACGGGAGCCTGACCTCATGAGCGCCGGACAGGACGGCGCGCGTCCGGCCTTCGTGGACGGAACGCTCTGGCTGGACGAGCGCCCCCGGTTCCTCATCGCCGGTGAGTACCCCTACTACCGGGATCACCGCGGGCGGTGGGCGGCCAAGCTGGGCGCCATGCGCGACGCCGGCATCGAGGTGGTGACCTGCTACGTCCCCTGGCGGCACCACGAGATCACCCACGACGGCGGCCGGCGGTTCTGCTTCGACCGGGACGGCAACCGCGATCTGGCCGCCTTCCTGGAGCTGATCAGGGCGACGGGTCTGCTCGCACTGCCGAAGCCGGGCCCCTTCGTCCATGCCGAACTTCCCTTCGGCGGGCTGCCCGACCGGATCAGCCCCACCCTCGATCCGGATCGGCACGCCGCACGGTCGGCCGACGGCCGACCGCTGCCCTGCCAGCAGTTCACGCTCCCGTCGGCTCTGGACCCGAGGTTCCTGGAGGACGCGACGGGCTGGCTCCGCGCGGTCGGCCGGTTCCTCCGGCCGTTCGTGCATCCGCGGGGGCCGGTCGTCGCCGTCCAGATCGGCAACGAGGGGCACTACGGGGAGACCGCCCTTCCGATCGACGCGCTCGACTACTCGCAGCCGGGCACCGACGCCTTCGCCCGCTTCGCACCCGGCGTGGACCCGCCCACCCGAGCGGAGGATCCGCCGTCCCCGAACGGGTTGCTCTCCCTGGTCAGTTGGGCGCAGTGGTCGGCCGAGGCGCTCACCGCCGGGACGGCGAAACTGGCCGAGGCGCTCGGGCCGGACATCCCCGTCCTCACCACGTACTCACCGCCGGCCAGGGCCGACCGCGTCCCCGGCCGGGCGGCCGGACGGTACGACGCCTGGTTGGCCAGGAACAGAGTCGGCGCGCCCACCGCACTGCCCCGCGCCTACACGAGCTGGGCCGGCAATGTGCTGGCGGACGAAGAGGCGCTGGTCAACTACGTCCTGGCGGCCAAAGGGGGACGAGGCCCCAACATCGAGGAGAACTGGGGGCTGCGCTGGGCGGACGCGAGCTGCGCCTTCCCGGTGGTGCCGGTCCACCACACCCTGCTCGGCGTGGCGTGCGGGGCGACCGGCATCAACGTCTATCCGGCCTGCGCCACTGCGGGCTGGGGCGAGCACCTTGCCGTGGACCGCTCCTGGCTGGCGGAGACGGCCGGTGATCCCGCGCAGTTCGATCCGCCGTACGGGGAAGCCGCTCCGATCCTGGTCGACGCCGGCCCCGGCCCGGCCTTCGCCGCCGTACAGGTGCTCACCCACTTCCTGGCCGGCCAGCAGGACGTGCTGGCCGTCTCCCGCCCGGAACCCGGAGTGCGGTGGGGTGTCCATCCGCCGTACGCGGCGATCGGTGCGTGGTCCTGGGCGAGGAGCCGGCGCAGCGGCGGGGACGCGGATCGGCCAGTGCCCTCGGCCGGTCGGACTCTGGTGCCCTTCATCGCCCACTGCCTGCGGCGCAACCTGCCCTTCCAGCTGGAGGAACTGACCGGCCGGACGGCACTCGACGCTGATGCAGGGCCACTGGTCGCGGTGTCGGGCGACTTCATGGAGCAGGCCCTGCAGCAGCGGCTCGCCCGGTTCACCGAGCAGGGCGGGTCGCTGCTCGTGGTGGGGGAACTCCCCCACCTGGACGAGAACCTGCGTTCCTGCACCGATCTGGCCGATGCGGTGCGGCGGTGTGCCGCGCCGCCGGGCGGGCCGGCCAGGGTGCGTGCGGTGGCCCTCGGCGGGAGGCCCGTCGGAACGGCCGTCGAGGAGTGGCTCGGCGAGAGCAGCGGTGTACCGCTGCGTGCCGGACCGGGGGCGTGGCTGGAGCTGCGCAGGACCACCACGGACCCGGAGGACGTGCTCGTCTTCCTCTTCAACCGCTCAGGCGGACCCTTGCGGGCACGCACCACCTGCGGGGAGCGCGTCATCGCGGTCGACCTCGTCGGGGACGGGTGCGCCGTCGTGCGGGTGTCGCACGGACGGCTGGCGGCGTGCTACGTGAAGGGGCTGAACGAGCAGACCGGCGCGGGGGTACCGGTCCGGGTGCGGGTCGGACGCGATCTGCTGAACGCCGACCGGCCGTGCGACCTGTCCGCCGTACGCGGGCCGGGTGGCTTCGAGCTGCGCACCGCCGCAGCGCACGGCGAGGCCCGCGTACTCCTGCCGGAGGGGCCATGACATCGCCGTCCCCGTCGTTGCTCCCGGCCGCCGCCCCGGCAGAGGCTGTCGGCATCGATGTCGGCGCCACGAAGATCGCCGCGGTGCGGGTGACGGCCGACGGCACGGTGTCGGCGCGGGCCCGCTGTGCCACACCGCGCCGCACGGCGGACGCGCTGGTCGGTGCCGTCGGCGACCTTGTGACGCAGGTGCGCGGCGAGCGGGTCACCGCGGTCGGCGTCGGGCTGCCGGGAATGGTCGACACCCGTACCGGGGCGCTGGCCTTCGCACCCGGTCTGGACTTCGCGCGGGCTCCGCTTCGGACGCTGATCGCGGACGCGGTGGGACTTCCGGTGGTGACCGACAACGACGCGAACGCGGCCGCGTGGGCCGAGTACCGCCTTGGTACCGGGCGCGGACACGAGCACCTGGTGCTGGTGACGCTGGGCACGGGTCTGGGTTGCGGGATCGTCGTCGCCGGCCGCCTGCTTCGCGGCTCGCACGGCTTCGCGGCCGAGGCCAGCCACCTGACGGTCGATCCCCACGGTCCGCTGTGCGAGTGCGGCAACCGCGGGTGCTGGGGAGTGTCGGCGTCCGGCGCCGCCATCGCGAGACTCGGGCGACAGGCTGCGGCGGCCCACCCGACGTCGCTGCTGGCCCGCCTGATCGACCAGGGCCCCGCAGGCGCGGGAGAGGCGGTCACCGAGGCCGCCCGCAGCGGCGATGAGCGGGCCCTGGAGATCCTGGACCGGGTGGGAACGCTCACCGGCACCGGGCTGGCCGCCCTGGCCAACCTGTTCGATCCCTCCGTGGTGATCGTCGGAGGCGGTCCGGTCTCCGCCGGAGAACTGCTGCTCGCACCCGCGCGCGCCTCGTTCGCCCGCTGGCTCTATTCACCCGGAGATCGCCCGCCCGTGCCCGTGCTGACGGCCCGCTTCGCCAACGACGCCGGTGCGATCGGCGCCGCGCTGCTGGCGATCGATCGGCTCGCAGACGTCCGAAGGCTCTGAGTTCCGCGCTCTGAGCTCTGAACTCTGAGCTCCGAGCGACAGCTCACCGGGCGGCGCACGCGGGGTTCACGTCCGCCGCGCTCGTCAGAGGACCACCACCGAGCGCAGCACATCGCCCTTGTGCATGCGGGCGAAGGCGGCCTCGACGTCGGTCAACGGGATGGTCTCGGTGACGAAGGCATCCAGGTCCAGGCGCCCCTGCAGGTAGAGGTCGATCAGCATCGGGAAGTCCCGCGAGGGCAGGCAGTCGCCGTACCAGGAGGACTTGAGCGCGCCGCCTCGGCCGAAGACGTCCAGCAACGGCAGCTCAAGGGTCATCTCCGGCGTCGGCACGCCGACCAGGACGACGGTGCCGGCGAGGTCGCGGGCGTAGAAGGCCTGCCGGTAGGTCTCCGGGCGGCCGACGGCCTCGATGACGACGTCCGCGCCGTTGCCGCCGGTGAGCTCGCGGATCGCTTCCACCGCGTCGCGCTCACGGGAGTTGACGGTGTGGGTGGCGCCGAGCCTCTGCGCGGTGGCGAGCTTGTCGTCGTCGATGTCGACGGCGATGATCCGGGCGGCCCCTGCCAGTCGGGAGCCCATGATGGCGGCGTTGCCGACTCCGCCGCAGCCGATGACCGCGACGCTGTCACCCCGGCAGACCCCGCCGGTGTTGACGGCGGCGCCGAGTCCTGCCATGACGCCGCAGCCGAGCAGTCCGGCGGCGAGGGGCGAGGCGGCGGGGTCGACCTTGGTGCACTGGCCCGCCGCGACCAGGGTCTTCTCCGCGAAGGCGCCGATGCCGAGCGCCGGGGAGAGTTCGGTGCCGTCCGCAAGGGTCATCCTCTGCTTGGCGTTGTGGGTGTCGAAGCAGTACTGCGGGCGTCCACGCCGGCAGGACCGGCACTGTCCGCACACCGCACGCCAGTTCAGAACGACGAAGTCGCCGGGCGCGACCTCGGTCACCCCCTCGCCCACCGACTCCACGATCCCGGCGGCCTCGTGCCCCAGCAGGAAGGGGAACTCGTCATTGATCCCGCCCTCCCGGTAGTGCAGGTCGGTGTGGCAGACACCGCAGGCCTCGACCTTGACCACCGCCTCACCCGGGCCCGGATCCGGCACGATCACCGTCTCGATCCTGACCGCCTCGCCTCTGCCTCCGGCGACGACACCTCTGACCTGCTGAGCCATGGAGCAACAACCTTCCGCCGGGTGGAGGGAATCGGTGTGGATACGCGTGGGTGCGGTCAGGCGCGGAGCCGGTCGGTGACCCATTCGTGGAACGCGCCGATGTGGTGCTCGCTCGGCACCAGCACACCGCCGGTCCGGTAGGCGCGCGAGTCCATGGCGGGCTGGCAGCGCTCACAGGCGTCGAAGTCCTGGACGTTGACCCGGTGGAACAGCTCCACCGAGCGGGAGACGTCGCGGCCCTCCTCGACGACGTCCTTGAGGAAGAGCCAGTCGCACTCCACGACGGTGTGGTCGGCGGCGAGCGGGAACATCCGGTGCACGATGACATGGTCGGGCACCAGGTTGATGAACACCTGCGGCTTGACCGTGATCGCGTAGTACCTGCGGTCCTGGTCCTCGGAGACGGTCGGGATCCGGTCCACGCCCGCGCTGCCGTCGACGGTGAAACCCTCGGCGTCGTCGGCGAACTCGGCACCGTGGCCCACGTAGTACTGCGCCGCGTAGCCGCCGGCGAACTCGGGGAGCACCTCGGTCAGTTCGGGGTGGATGGTGGCGCAGTGGTAGCACTCCATGAAGTTCTCGATGATCAGTTTCCAGTTGGCCTTCACCTCGTAGCGGATCCGGCGGCCGACCGCGAGCCCCTCGCTCTGGTAGCGCTCGATCGCCTCGGGAGTGCCCAGCCGCTCCGTCGCCGCGCCGATCACGTCGGCCTCGAAGGACGGCGGCTCGTCGGCCAGGCACACCCACACATAGCCGAGCCACTCGCGCACGTGCACTGGGACCAGGCCGTAGGTGGTGCGGTCGACATCCGGCATGCTGGTGAGGTTGGGCGCGGCGACGAGCCTGCCGTCCAGTCCGTAGGTCCAGGCGTGGTACGGGCACTGGAAGGTCCGCTTGACCTCGCCCTTCTCCTCGGTGCACAGCCGCGCGCCGCGGTGGCGGCAGATGTTGAGGAACGCCTTGACACTGTCGTCCCGGGATCGGGTGACCAGCACGCTCTCCCGGCCGACCTGGACGGCCTGGAAGCTGCCCGGCTTGTCCAGGTCACTCGCGCGCACGGCGCAGAACCACATCCGCTCGAAGATCTTCTCCTGTTCCAGCGCGAAGATCTGCGGGTCGGTGTAGAAGGCGCCCGGGAGGGTGCGGATCAGGCTCGACGGGAGCTCGGTGGTCACGGCGGTAGGCCTTTCGTCAGGGGAACGCACGACTGGAGAAGGCTCGGTACCGGTTCAGCGGCGGATGCGGGTCATCTTCGGGTCGAACAGCGGCTCCTGCGTGACGGTGGCGGGCAGCCGCTCGCCGAAGTACTCCACCTCCACCCGCCGGCCGGGATCGGCGGCGGCGTGCGGCAGCCAGGCGTAGGCGATGGAGGCGCCGATGCTGTACCCGTAGGCGGCGCTGGTGACGTACCCGGCAGGCGCGCCGTCCACGTACACCGGTTCCTTGCCCATGACGACGGCCTGCGGGTCGTCCAGCAGGAGGCACACGAGCCTGCGCGGCACCGTCTCCTCGGTCGTGCCGAGCAGCGCGTCGCGGCCGAGGAAGTCCCCCTTGTCCATGCGCACGGCGAAGCCGAGCCCGGCCTCGTAGGGGTTGTGTTCGGCGGTCAGATCGGTGCCCCAGGAGCGGTAGCCCTTCTCCAGGCGCAGGCTGTTGAAGGCGCTGCGTCCGGCGGCGACGATGCCGAGCGGTTGCCCGGCCTCCCACAGGGTGTCCCAGAGCTTCTGCCCGTTGTCGGCCGTGGTGTACAGCTCCCAGCCGAGCTCGCCGACGTAGGACAGTCGCATCGCGGTGACCGGGACGTTGCCCAGGTACGCCTGCTTCGCCCTGAAGTAGCCGAAGGCCTGGTGCGAGAAGTCCGCGTCGGTGAGCGGCTGGACCAGGTCGCGGGCGAGCGGGCCCCACAGGCCGATGCAGCAGGTGCCGGCGGTGGTGTCGCGGACCTGGACCGAACCTCCCCCAGCTACCGCTGGGAGGTGCCCCCATTCCGGGAGGTGGCGGGTGAGCCAGTCGAGGTCGAGGTTGCCGTTGGCGCCGAGCTGCCACCGCTCCTGGCCGAGCCGGGCCACCGTGAGGTCGCTGCGCACCCCGCCGGTCTCGTCCAGCAGCAGGGTGTAGGTGACGGATCCGACCGGCTTGTCGAGCTGATTCGTCGTCAGATACTGCAGGAACGCCAGCGCGCCGGGGCCGGTGACCTCGATGCGCTTGAGCGCCGTCATGTCGTACATCGCGACGCGCTCGCGGGTGGCCAGGGCCTCGGCGCCCGCGATCGGGGACCAGTAGCGGGAGGCCCAGGCGCCGCGCCCGGGGATGCCGGCGACCTCGGGCAGGTCCCGGTTGGCCCCGTACCAGTGCGGCCGCTCCCAGCCGGACGCCTCCAGGAAGAAGGCGCCCAGTTCCCGCTGGCGCCCGTGGAAGGGGCTGACCCGCAGCGGGCGCGGCTCCTCCATCGGCTGCAGCGGGTGGAGGATGTCGTACACCTCGACGAAGTTCTGGCAGCTGCGCCGGTGCACGTAGGCGGGGGCGAGCTGCCCCGGCTCGAAGCGGTTGAGATCGCACTCGTGCACATCGGTACGCGGCGTGCCTTCGATCAGCCACTGGGCCATCGCCTTCGCCACGCCCGCGGAGTGGGTCACCCACACCGCCTCGGCGACCCAGAAGCCGCGCAGCTCGGGCGACTCCCCCATGAGGGGGAAGCCGTCGGTGGTGAAGGAGAAGATGCCGTTGAAGCCCTCCTCCACCTTCGTCCGGGCGAGCGCGGGCAGCAGCGCCTGCGAGTCGGCCCAGGGCTGCTCGAAGTCCTCCTCGGTGAACGGCAGCATCGAGGGCATCACGGGCCCACCGGGGGCGGACACCTCGCCGAGGTCGACGGGCATCGGGCGGTGGGCGTAGGAGCCGATGCCGATCCGGTCCACGTGCTCGCGGTAGTAGAGGTCGCGGTCCTGGTGGCGCAGGATCGGCTTGGAGGCTTCGAGCTCCTCGGTGTTGTGGCCGGCCAGCGCCGGTACCGGGGTGGTCCTGGCGTACTGGTGGGCCAGCGGGACGAGCGGGACGGCGAGCCCGGCCATCCGGCCGATCTTCGGCCCCCAGAACCCCGCGCAGGAGACGATCACGTCGGCGGGGAAGCCTCCCTGGTCGGTGACGACGGCGGTGACCCTGCCGTTCGCGGACTCGATCCCGGTGACGGTGTGGTGCGGCAGGAACCGCGCACCTCGCTCGATCGCGCGCCGGGCCTGCGCCTCGCCGGCACGCACCGCCTTGGCCAGGCCGTCGGTGGGCACATGGAACCCGCCCAGGACCTGGTCGCGGTCGAGCAGCGGGTGCAGGGCGACGCACTGCTCGGGGTCGAGCAGGGCGCCCGACACCCCCCAGGAGGCGGCCAGCCCGTGCTTGCGGTTCAGCTCCGCGAGCCGCTCGGGGGTGGTGGCCACCTCCAGTCCGCCGAGCTGCTGGAAGCACCACCGGCCGTCGAGGGTCAGGGAGGAGTACTTGCGGACGGTGTAGGAGGCGAACTCGGTCATGGTCTTGGAGGAGTTGGTCTGGAAGACCAGTCCCGGCGCGTGCGAGCTCGACCCTCCGGTGGCGAACAGGGGGCCCTGCTCCAGCACCGTGACGTCGGTCCAGCCGCGCGCGGTGAGCTCGTCGCTCAGCGCGCAGCCGACGATGCCGGCACCGACGATCACGACTCTGGGTTGAACTGTCAAAGCGTCCGTCCCCTCGGGAGGTAGCTGCGGCGGGCTGAGCCAGACAGTACGAGTTGCACATTACGCATCTGCTTGCGCGATGAGAAACAGACTCGGGCCCACATCACGAGCTGTCAAGACCCGCCGTCGGCACGAGCCGCATACCATCCGGGCACTCTCCCTTGACAGGGATATGAGGCCCTTCCATACTCGCCGACAAGTTGCGCATGGAGACAAACGTCTCGTATCGCGCAACTCACGAGAAAGGCGGCGCCTGTGCCCCCATCCCTCGACCCGGCTTGTCTGCTGATCGGCGGCGCCTGGACGCCGGCCGAGGACGGCCGACAGCGAGCGGTCGTCAATCCCTTCGACGCCTCGGCGCTGGCAACGGTCCCCGAAGCCTCCGAAGCCGACGCCGACAGCGCGGTACGCGCCGCCCGGTCCGCCTTCGACGAGGGCTCCTGGGCCCGCGCCCCGGCCGCCCATCGCGCCGGCGTGCTCACCGCCACCGCCGACGCGCTCCAGGCGCAGCGGGAACAACTGGCCCGGCTGGAGACGCTCGACACCGGCAAGACCCTGGCCGAGAGCCGCATGGACGTCGACGACGCCACCGCCGTCCTGCGCTACTACGCGGCGCTGGCGACCTCGGACGCGGGCCGCACGATCGACACCGGGCGGCCCGACGCGATCAGCCGGGTGGTCCACGAGCCCGTGGGCGTCTGCGCACTGATCACACCGTGGAACTACCCGCTGCTGCAGATCTCCTGGAAGCTCGCCCCCGCCCTGGTGGCCGGCAACACCGTGGTGGCCAAGCCCAGCGAGGTCACACCGATGACCACGATCAGCCTCTTCCGGCTGCTCCAGGAGCAGTTGGAACGGGCCGGCGCGCCGAGCGGGACGGCGAACCTGGTCCTGGGCGGCGGCGCCGTCGGCGCCGCACTCGCCCGGCATCCCGAGGTCGACCTGGTCTCCTTCACCGGTGGCCTGGCCACCGGCCGCTCGGTGATGCGGGCGGCGGCCGACACGGTCAAGAAGGTCGCCCTGGAACTCGGGGGCAAGAACCCCAACATCGTCTTCGCCGACGCCGACCTCGACGCGGCGCTCGACTTCGCCCTCACCGCCGCCTTCCTGCACTCCGGCCAGGTCTGCTCGGCCGGCTCGCGGCTGCTGCTGCACCGCAGCCTGCACGCCGACTTCACCGCCGAGCTCGCCCGCCGCGCCGACCTCATCCGGCTCGGCGACGGACTCGACAAGGGCACCGAGACCGGCCCGCTGGTCTCCGCCGAGCACCGCCTGAAGGTCGAACGCCTCATCGCGGGCGCCCTCGCCGAGGGCGCGGTGCTCCGCGCCGGCGGCGGCCGGCCCACCGAGCCCGGGCTCCAGGCGGGCTTCTTCCTGCGGCCCACCGTCCTCGACGGCTGTCACGCGGGCATGACTGTGGTCCGCGAAGAGGTCTTCGGCCCCGTCCTCACCGTCGAGCTCTTCGACGACGAGGACGAGGTGGTGGCCCTGGCCAACGACACCCCGTACGGCCTGGCGGGCGCGGTGTGGACGCAGGACGCCGGACGCGGCGAGCGCGTCGCGTCCCGGCTCCGCCTGGGCACCGTCTGGATCAACGACTACCACCCGTACGTGCCGCAGGCCGAATGGGGCGGGTTCAAGCAGTCCGGCACCGGCCGCGAACTCGGCCCGTCCGGGCTGCGCGAGTACCAGGAGTCCAAGCACATCTGGCGCACCATCACGCCCGCCGCCCAGCACTGGTTCGCCGGCTGACGCGGCATCACTCCACTCCCCCGGTCCCTACGTCCACGCCTCCCGACTCCACCCGGTCCGCACAGCAAGCACGTCCCCCAGTCCCCTTGCCTGCCACTGGAGCGACCATGAGCAACCCGGGAACCACCAGAACCACCGCGCCCCCACCCACCGACGACACCACCGACCTCGCACGCTTCGGCTACAAGCAGGAACTCGAACGCTCCCTCGGTTCCTTCTCCAGCTTCGCCGCGGGCTTCAGCTACATCTCGATCATGACCGGCGTGTTCCAGCTCTTCGGCTTCGGCTTCGCCTCCGGCGGCCCGGCCTTCGTCTGGAGCTGGCCGCTGGTCTTCATCGGCCAGGGGGCCGTCGCCCTCTGCTTCGCCGAGATGGCAGGCCAGTTCCCGCTGGCCGGCGGCGTCTACCAGTGGTCCAAGCAGATCGCGCGACCGGCCACCGCGTGGATGGCCGGCTGGATCATGACCGTCGGCGCGATCGTCACCGCGGCCGCGGTCGCCGTCGCGTACCAGATCATCCTGCCGCAGGTCTCGCTGACCTTCCAGATCGTCGGCGGCGCCGACGACGCCGGCGTGACCACCACTCCGAACGGCGCGAAGAACGCGATCCTGCTCGCCCTGGGCCTGGTGGTGTTCACCACGATCGTCAACATCGTGGGCGTCCGCCTGATGGCGAAGATCAACAACATCGGCGTCGCCGTCGAGCTGATCGGCGTCACCCTGCTCATCATCATGCTGGCCGTGCACATCAAGCGCGGGCCGCAGGTCGTCCTGCACACCGCCGGCACCGGGGCCGGGCACTCCTGGGGCTACCTCGGTGCCTTCCTGGTGGCCTCGATCATGAGCGCGTACGTCTTCTACGGCTTCGACACCGCCGGCTCGCTCGCCGAGGAGACCAAGGAGCCGCGTCGCCACGCTCCCCGCGCCATCCTCCGCGCCCTCACCGCCGCCTTCCTGGCGGGCGGGGTGCTCATGCTCGTCGGCATGATGGCGGTCGGCAACATCGACGCCGAGGAACTCGGCACGCTCGGCATGCCCTACCTGATCAAGTCCACCCTCGGCACCGGCCTGGGAGACGCCTTCCTGGTCTGCTCGGCGATCGCCATCACGGTCTGCTGCCTCGCCGTGCAGACCGCCGCCATCCGGCTGCTCTTCTCCATGGCCCGCGACGGACGTCTCCCGTTCGGCGCCGCCATGGCCAAGGTCTCCCCCAAGTCCAGCACCCCGGTCGCACCGGCCGTCATCACCGGCGTGCTGACCATCGCCCTGCTGCTCGTCAACATCGGCAACCAGCGGGTCTTCTTCATCCTCACCTCGGTCGCCATCATCCTCTTCTACATCCCCTATCTGCTGGTCACCGCCCCGATGCTGCTGCGCCGCCTGCGGGGCCAATGGCCGCGGAAGGAGCAGGGCCCCTACTTCACCATGGGCCGCTGGGGTCTGGTCGTGAACATCGTGGCCGTCGTCTACGGCGTGGCCATGACCGTCAACCTGGCGTGGCCGCGAACCGCCATCTACGGCGACGACCAGTGGTACTTCACGTGGGGCGCCATCGTCTTCACCGCGGTGATCTCGGCCGTCGGCGGTCTGCTGTACCTGCGCTACCGCAGCCACGGCGGCACGCCGCAGCGCCCCGCCGCCACCGAGCCGGTGGCCGACGACGGCCTCGCGGCCGAGGCCTGACCCTTCGTCAGACCTCGTGAGGAAGCGGGACGGGGCGCCGGGACCACCCTGCGCCCCGTTCCCCGGCCGCACCACGGCCCGTCACTCCAGGCGGAGGTAGCCCATCCTGGCCGAGACCTCCTCCGCCGCGGACCGGACCGCGGCAGCCACCTCGGGGATACGGCGCTCGGTCAGCCGGAAGGACGGCCCGGAGGCGCTGATCGCCGCCACCACCTGCCCGTTGTGCGCGAACACCGGCGCCGCGACGGCGTTGAGCCCCGGCTCCAACTCCTCCACGCAGCAGGCGAAGCCGTCCGTGACGGCTTGCTTCAGCTGCGCGAGCAGGGTGCCGGGATCGGTCACGGTCCGCGGGGTGTAGCGCTCCAAGGGGGCGGTGAGCCTCGCCTTCAGCGCCTCCTCGGACAGGTGCGCCATGAGCACCTTCCCGCTGGAGGTCGCGTGCAGCGGCGTGCGCTGACCGACCCAGTTGTGCGTGGTCAGAGCCGAGGGGCCGAACACCTGGTCGATGTTGACGGCCTCGTTGCCGTCCAGGATCGCCACGTTGATCGTCTCCGCGACCTGGACGGCCAGCCGCTCGCAGACCGGACGACTCTGCTGGGACAGGTCCATCCGGACCGTGGCGGCACCGGCGAGCCGGACCAGGCCCAGCCCCAGGCGGTACTTGCCGCGCTCCCCCGGCTGCTCGACGAGGCCGCGCATCTCCAGGGCGGCGGCGAGGCGGAAGGCCGTCGACTTGTGCACACCGAGCTCGACCGCGAGTTCGGTGACACCCGTCTCACCACGGCGGGCGAGGATCTCCAGGATGGTCACCGCCCGGTCGACGGACTGCACAGGGGACTCCGTCTGTCGCGAGGAGCCCGGCCCCTCGGGGGGTCCGCCGTTCAGACTGTTGCTCATAACGCAACATTATGCACATCATCCGGCCGATGACATTCGCCCTCTTGACAAGCCCTTGGCAGCTCGAAAGCATGTTGCGTAATCCGAATCGTGTTGTGCAATGCGATACACCCCGAGCGGGTTCGAGGATCCGAAGCTGGAGGTTCCCATGATCACGGTGTGCCGGATCGACGACCTGCCGCCCGGCGAAGCGCTCCGAGTGACCGAGGGCGTACCGGCGCCGGTCGCCGTGTTCAACGCCGACGGGACCTTCTACGCCGTCGACGACACCTGCACCCACCAGGACGCCTCGCTCGCCGACGGCTGGCTGGAGGGCTGCTTCGTCGAATGCCCCCTGCACGCGGCCTCCTTCGACCTCCGCACCGGCCGCCCGACCTGCCCGCCGGCCAAGTCGCCGCTGCGGACCCACCGGGTCACCGTGGAGGACGGATGCGTCGTCCTCCACGTCACGGTCGGCGAGCCGGCGTGAAGTCCATCGCCGTGGTCGGCGCCTCACTGGCGGGTCTGAGCACGGTCCGCGCGCTCCGCGCCGAGGGCTACGACGGCTCGATCACCGTCATCGGCGACGAACGCCACCACCCGTACGACCGGCCGCCGCTGTCCAAGGGCTTCCTCAGGGGCGACCTGGACGCCGACGCGCTCGCGCTCGGCAGCCCGGACGAGTACGCGGACCTGTCCGTGCGGTGGCTGCTGGGCGAGCGGGCGGTCCGGCTGGAGCCCGCGGCCCGGGCCGTCACCCTGACCGGCGGCCGGGAACTGCGCGCCGACGCCGTCGTGATCGCCAGCGGCGCCCGCCCCCGCACGATCGCGGGCGCCGAGGGGCTGGCGGGCGTCCACACGCTGCGCACCCTGGACGACGCGGTGGCGCTGCGCACGGACCTGCGGGAGGGCCTGCCCCGCGTCGTCGTCATCGGCGCGGGCTTCATCGGCGCCGAGGTCGCCTCCACGGCCCACGCGCTCGGCCTGGACGTCACCGTCGTGGAGGCCGCCGAGGTGCCGCTGGAGCGCGCCCTCGGACGCGACATGGCCCTGGTCTGCTCCTCGCTCCACACGGATCACGGGGTCCGCCTGCTGTGCGGCGTCGGCGTCGCAGGCCTCACCGGCGAAGGCCGGGTCACGGGCGTACGGCTGACGGACGGGCGGCTGCTGACGGCCGACGTGGTCGTGGTCGGCGTCGGGGTGCGGCCGGCGACCGGCTGGTTGGCCGGATCGGGGATCGTGGTGGACGACGGGGTCGTGTGCGACGCCGGTTGCGCGACGAACATCCCCGGCGTCGTCGCCGTGGGCGATGTCGCCCGCTGCCCCAACCCGTTCACCGGCCGCTCCGTGCGCATCGAGCACTGGACCAACGCGACGGAGCAGCCGAAGACGGCCGCTCGTACGCTGCTGTCGGGCACGTCGGCGCCCGCGCCCGCGCAACCGCCGTACTTCTGGTCGGACCAGTACCAGGCCCGGATCCAGCTGGCCGGTCATGTCGACCCGGACGACCAACCCCAGCTCATCGAGGGCGACTTGGACAGCCGCTCGTTCGTGGCCGTCTACCGGCGGCACGGGCACGACGTCGCCGTGCTCGCCGTCAACCGGCCCAAGCTCTTCAACCGGCTCCGCCGCACGCTCACTCCGATCCCTGCCGCCGTCGCGCCGGTCGCTTCCCAGCCACGTCCTGTGTCCCGAACCCAGGGCGGTCATCGCTGAACCCTCTCGACCGGTCCGGCGGCGAAGCCGAGCTGTCGACCTCGCACGGGCTCGGCCTCCGGACCGGCGGATCCGGAGGCTTGCCGTGGCGCGGGGACCCGGTGCGGATCAGGTGGTCTTGCGGTGGCGGTAGAACTCGGTGTGGTCCGGTTCGAGGGGGGTGTTGCCGAGGATGACGTCGGCGGCCTTCTCGGCGAGCATCATGACGGGGGCGTAGATGTTGCCGTTGGTCACGTACGGCATCGCGGACGCGTCGACCACGTGCAGCCCTTCCAGGCCGTGGACCCCCAGGGTGGCCGGGTCGAGTACCGACATCTCGTCCGTGCCCATCCTGGCGGTGCACGAGGGGTGCAGGGCGGTCTCCCCGTCCTTGGCGACCCACCGCAGGATCTGTTCGTCGGTCTCGACCTCCGGTCCGGGCGATATCTCTCCGTCGCTGAACTCGGCGAAGGCGGGCTGCCCGAGGATCCTGCGGGTGACCCGGATCGCCTCGACCCATTCCCGGCGGTCCTGCGCGGTGGAGAGGTAGTTGAACCTGAGCGCCGGGTGCTCGCGCGGGTCCTTCGACCTGATCTTCACTGAGCCACGGGCATCGGAGTACATCGGGCCGATGTGCACCTGGTACCCGTGCCCGCCGGCCGGCGCGGAGCCGTCGTAGCGCACCGCGATCGGCAGGAAATGGAACATCAGGTTGGGGTAGTCGACGTCCTCGTTGCTGCGGACGAAGCCGCCGCCCTCGAAGTGGTTGGTCGCGCCCGGGCCCTTGCGCAGGAAGAGCCACTCGGCGCCGATGAAGGGCCGTCGCCACATCTTCATGGCCGGCTGCATCGACACCGGTTGCCTGCACGCGTGCTGGACGTACACCTCAAGATGGTCCTGCAGGTTCTCGCCGACGCCGGGCAGGTGCTGGACGGCCTCGATGCCGAGCGCGGCCAGCTCCGCCGCGTTGCCCACGCCGGAGAGCTGCAGCAACTGCGGGGAGTTGATGGCGCCGCCGGAGAGGATCACCTTGCCGCCGCTCACGCGGTGCAGGGTGCCTCCTCGGCTGTACTCCACGCCGACCGCGCGCTTGCCGTCGAAGAGGACACGGCCGACGTGGGCCCGGGTCCGAAGGTCGAGGTTGGGGCGGTTCAGCACCGGGTGCAGGTAGGCGCGGGCGGCGCTGAGCCGGCGCCCGCGGCGCAGGTTGCGGTCGAAGGGGGCGAAGCCCTCCTGGCGGTAGCCGTTGACGTCGTCGGTGAGCGGGTAACCGGCCTGCTGGACGGCCTCGAAGAACGCGGAGAACAAGGGGTTGGCGACCGGCCCGCGCTCCAGGACGAGGGGGCCCTCGTGGCCGCGGAAACCCCGGCGGTCGGCGGCCGGACCGCGGGTTTCCCGGTCGGCGAGGCAGTTCTCCATGCGCTTGAAGTACGGGAGGCAGTGGGCGTAGTCCCAGTCCTTCATGCCGGGGTCGGCGCCCCACCGCTCGTAGTCGAGCGGGTTGCCGCGCTGGAAGATCATGCCGTTGATGCTGCTGGAGCCGCCGAGGACCTTGCCCCGGGCGTGGTAGATCCTCCGCCCGTTCATGGAGGGTTCCGGCTCGGACTCGTACTTCCAGTCGTAGAACCGGCTGCCGATCGGGAAGGTCAGGGCGGCCGGCATGTGGATGAAGACGTCCCAGGGGTAGTCCGGCCGCCCCGCCTCCAGCACCAGCACCCGGTTGGACGGGTCGGCGCTGATCCGGGCCGCGAGCGCGCAGCCGGCCGAACCTCCGCCGACGATGATGAAGTCGTACTGCTGCAAGGTCATGGTGTCCTGCCGTTGCTCTCGGGGCGGTGACGCCGTTTGCGCGAGTCTGGCGAGGTTGCTGCGGGTTTGCGGGGGGCACGGTGACGCGGGGCTCCCGTCGCGGCCCCTGAACGGCGAGTTTCGCTACGTGAAACTGCGTTCATAGTGCGCAACAGTTTCGGGACCTACCCGAGGATCGTCAAGGCCCCCCACGACCCTCTTGTCAATCTGTTGTGTTACGCGCAACAGTGTGCGTAGTCTGAAACACCGCCAAGGAGGTGAGTCACCATGGCGAACAGCGAGGGTTTGCTCCTGACGCCGGCCTACGCGGAATTCCTCACGCTCGCCCACGCCGTGCAGTGGCACGTGGAACGCCCGGTCCCGCTCAACGGCGCCCGCACCGTCGTCCTCCACTGACTCCGACGCCGTCTCTCCCCAGGAGTCCCGCGATGTCCCACCAGCTGCCCGAGCACCCCGACCGGCTGTGGCGCACCCCCGACCCCAAGCGCTCCTACGACGTGGTCATCGTCGGGGCGGGCGGCCACGGGCTGGCCACCGCCTACTACCTCGCCCGCAACCACGGGATCACCGACGTCGCCGTGCTGGAACGCGGTTGGCTCGCCGGCGGCAACATGGCCCGGAACACGACCATCATCCGGTCCAACTACCTCTGCGAGGAGAGCGCGGCGCTGTACGAGCACGCGCTGAAGCTCTGGGAGGTGTTGCCGCAGGAACTGGAGTACGACTTCCTGTTCAGCCAGCGCGGCGTGCTCAACCTCGCCCACACCCTGCAGGACGTCCGCGAGGGCACCCGCCGGGTCAACGCCAACCGGCTCGGCGGGGTCGACGCCGAGTGGTTGGACACCGACCAGGTGCGCGAGTTCTGCCCGATCGTCAACACCTCCCCCGACGTGCGCTACCCGGTGCTCGGTGCGACGCTGCAGCCCCGGGCCGGCATCGCCAAGCACGACCACGTCGCCTGGGCGCTGGCGCGCAAGGCGGACGAGTACGGCGTCGACCTGATCCAGGGCTGCGAGGTCACCGGATTCCTGCGCGACGGCGACCGAGTCGTCGGCGTGCGGACCAGCCGGGGACCGATCAGCGCGGGGAGGGTCGCACTGGCCGCCGCCGGGCACAGCAGCGTCCTCGCCGACCTGGCCGGACTGCGGCTGCCCGTTCAGAGCCACCCCCTGCAGGCGCTCGTCTCCGAGCTGCTGGAGCCCGTGCACCCCACCGTGGTGATGTCCAACCACGTCCACGTGTACGTGAGCCAGGCCCACAAGGGCGAGCTGGTCATGGGCGCCGGCGTGGACTCCTACAACGGCTACGGCCAGCGCGGCTCCTTCCACCAGATCGAGCACCAGATGGCCGCGGCACTCGAACTGTTCCCGGTCTTCGCCCGGGCGCACGTACTGCGCACCTGGGGCGGAATCGTCGACGTCACCCCCGATGCCTCGCCGATCATCGGCCCGACGCCGATCGAGAACCTCTACCTCAACTGCGGCTGGGGCACCGGCGGCTTCAAGGCGACGCCCTCCTCCGGCTGGGTGTACGCGCACACCATCGCCACCGGCGAGCCACACCCGCTGAACGCACCCTTCGCGCTGGAGCGGTTCACCACCGGCGCGCTCATCGACGAGCACGGCGCCGCCGCCGTGGCGCACTGACCGGAGGACCACACATGCTGCTGATCGCCTGTCCCTGGTGCGGCGAACGCGACGAGCTGGAGTTCCACTACGGCGGCCAGGCCCACGTCGCCTACCCTGCGGACCCCGAGGGCCTGTCCGACGGCGAGTGGGGCGAGTACCTCTTCGTCCGCGACAACCCCAAGGGCCCCTTCGCGGAACGCTGGTCGCACGCCGCCGGCTGCCGGCGCTGGTTCAACGTCGTCCGCCACACCGTCACCCACCAGATCCTGGCCGTGTACCCTGCCGGCCGGCCGAAGCCGGTGATCGCATGACGCAGTCCCACCGCCTCCCCCACGGCGGACGGGTCGACCACTCCGCCCCCCTGCGCTTCACCTTCGACGGCGTGGAGTACACCGGCCTGCGCGGCGACACGCTCGCCTCCGCCCTGCTCGCCAACGGCGTGCTGCACGTCGCCCCCAGCCTCTACGGCAGGCGGCCGCGCGGCATCGCCACAGCGGGCGCTGAGGAGCCCAACGCCCTGGTCCAGGTCGACGGGCCCTGCTCGGAGCCGATGCGGCTCGCGACCACGATCGAGCTGTACGAGGGCCTCTCGGCGACCAGCCTCTCCGGCCTCGGCCGCCTCGACCCGACTCCCGACGAGGCCGTCTACGACAAGATGCACATCCATACCGACGTCCTGGTCGTCGGCGGCGGCCCGGCCGGACTCGCCGCGGCCCTCTCGGCCGGGCGCTGCGGCGCCCGCGTCGTCCTGGTCGACGACCAGGCGGAACCCGGTGGATCCCTGCTCGCGGGGCGGGAGTCGATCGACGGCCGCCCGGCGCTCGACTGGGTGGCGGACACCCGTACGGAGCTCGCCGCGCAGGCCGACACGCGGGTCCTCACCCGGTCCACGGCGATCGGCTACTACGACCACAACTACCTGCTCGTCGCCGAGCACCGCACCGACCACCTCGGCCCGCACCCCGTCCCCGGCATCTCCCGCCAGCGGCTGTGGCACATCCGGGCCCGCCGGGTGGTCCTGGCCACCGGCGCCCACGAGCGGCCGATGGTCTTCGCCGGCAACGACCTGCCGGGCGTCATGTCCGCCGCCGCGGTGCGCGTGTACGTGAACCGGTACGCCGTACTCCCCGGCCGCCGGGCCGTCGTCCTCACCACCAACGACCACGCCTACGCCACCGCGCTCGACCTGGTCGCGGCCGGTGCGGAGGTGGCGGCGCTGGTCGACACCCGGCCGCAGCCGCCCGCCGAGCTCGTCGACGCCGCGCGCGCCGCCGGGATCGACGTCCTCACCGGATCGGCCGTGGTCGGCACCCGGGGTGAGCCGGGGGTCACCCCGGCCGAAGGCCGGGGGAGGGTCGCGGCGGTCCGCATCGCCGAGATCGATGCCGACGACGCGATCAGCGGCCCCGTCCGCGAGGTGGCCTGCGACCTGCTCGCCGTCTCGGGCGGCTGGAGCCCGGCCGTCCACCTGTGGAGCCAGTCCCAGGGCACGACCCGCTACGAGGAGGAGTCGGCCTCGTTCGTCCCCGCGCGGGCCGCGCAGAACGTCGTCAGCGCCGGAGCCGCCCGGGGCGTCCTCCACCTCACCGGGTGCCTCGGCGACGGGTTCGCCGCCGGAGCCGAGGCGGCCGGCCTGGCCGGCTTCCCCACCGCCGTGCCCTCGCAGCCGCCCAGCTCGGGCGACCGCCCGCCGGCCCGGCCGCGGCCGGTGTGGATCGTGCCCGGTGAGACGGGCGACCCCGCCGAGTGGAACGACCACTACGTCGACCTCCAGCGCGACGCGACGGTCGCGGACGTGCAGCGCGCGATCCGGGCCGGAATGCGCTCCGTCGAGCACATCAAGCGCTACACCACCATCGGCACCGCACACGATCAGGGCAAGGCCTGCGGGGTGAGCGCCACCGGCGTCATCGCCCGGCTGCTCGGCGCCCGCTCGCCCGGCGAGGTCGGCACGACCACCTACCGCGGCCCGTACGTGCCCGCCTCCTTCGCACTGCTCGCCGGGCGTGAGCGCGGCGCCCTCTTCGACCCGGTGCGCACCACCTCGATCCATCCCTGGCACGTCGGGCACGGCGCGCTCTTCGAGAACGTCGGTCAGTGGAAGCGCCCCTGGTACTACCCCCGGCCCGGGGAGTCCATGGAGGCGGCCGTGGAGCGCGAGTGCCGCACGGCCCGCGAAGGCGTCGCCGTCATGGACGCCGGCACCCTCGGCAAGATCGACGTCATCGGCCCCGACGCGGGCGAGTTCCTGAACCGCGTCTACACCAACGCCTTCGCCAAGCTGGCCGTCAACTCCGCGCGGTACGGAGTGATGTGCCGAGCGGACGGCATGGTCTTCGACGACGGAGTGACCCTACGCCTGGCGGACGACCACTACTTCATGACGACCACGACCGGGAACGCCGCGGGCGTCCTGGACTGGCTGGAGGAGTGGTTGCAGACCGAATGGCCCGAGCTGCGCGTGCGGCTCACCTCGGTGACCGAGCAGTGGGCCACGATCGCGGTCGTCGGCCCCCGATCCCGCGAGGTCGTCGCAGCCCTGGCCCCGGACCTGGACGTGTCGAACGACGCCTTCCCCTTCATGACGGCCCGTGAGACCCGCCTCGCGAGCGGCGTGGAGGCCCGGATCTGCCGAATCTCCTTCTCCGGCGAGCTGGCCTTCGAGATCAACGTCGCGAGCTGGTACGGCCTCGCCGTCTGGGAGTCCGTCATCCAGGCCGGCGAACCGGCGGGCATCACCCCGTACGGCACCGAGACCATGCACGTGCTGCGCGCCGAGAAGGGCTACCCCATCATCGGCCAGGACACCGACGGCACGGTCACCCCACACGACCTCGGCATGGAGTGGGTCGTCTCCAAGCAGAAGCACTTCATCGGCAAGCGTTCCCTCCGCCGTGCCGACACCGCGCGCGGCGACCGCAGGCAGCTGGTCGGCCTGCTGCCCGTGGATCCCGCCGTGCTGCTGCCGGAGGGCTCGCAGTTGGTGGCGGACGCCGAGGCGTCGCCGCCCACGAAGGCGCTGGGGCACGTCACCTCCAGCTACCGCAGCGCGGCACTCGGCCGCACCTTCGCCCTGGCACTCGTCGCGGGCGGGCGGGAGCGGCTGGGCGAGACGGTCTACGCACCGCTGCCCGGCGGCGTGATCGCCGCGACCATCACCGACACCGTCCTCTACGACCCGAAGGGAACCCGCCGTGACGGCTGACACCCTGCGGCGCAGCCCGCTCGGCCACCTCGCCGACGTCCTCGCAGCGCACTCGACCGGCGGGGAGCGGGGCGTTCGGCTGCGCGAGGTGCCCTTCCTCGCGCAACTCGATCTCCAGCTCCACCCGCACGGGCCGGCCGCCATGGGGGCACCCTCCCCCAGCCTTCGGCCGGGGGTGCCCTCAGGCGGAGGCTGGGGGAGGATCGCCGCGACGCTCGGCTCGCCACTGCCGACCGACCCGAACACCGTCACCGAGCCGGGAGATCTTCAGGTCCTCTGGCTGGGCCCGCAGGAGTGGCTCGTGGTGGGCCCGGACGGCTCCGCACCCGCCACCGCCGAGCTGCTGCGGGCGGCGCTGGCGGACGAGCCCGGATCGGTCGTGGACGTCTGCGCCAACCGCACCACGCTCGAACTGGCCGGCCCCGCCGCCCGCCTGGTCCTGGAGAAGGGCTGCGCACTCGACCTGCACCCCCGGGCCTTCGGGCCGGGACGCTGCGCACAGACGCTGCTCGGCAAGGTCAATGTGATCCTCCACCAGGTCGACGCGGAGCCGACCTACCGGCTACTCGTGCGGGGGTCCTTCGCACAGTACCTGACGGACTGGCTCCTCGACGCGATGGAGGAGTACCGCCACCCCCCGCTCACGGCCTGAGCCGGTCCTGCGGACCCGGCCAGGACAAGCTCGGCCACCGCGCGCGGGGTCCGTCGGGTGCGCGTGACCGTCCCGTTGCCCACGGGGGGCACGGTCCGCCCGTCACCGTCTCGGTCCTGCCACGGCGTACACCACGGTGCCGGTCGCCAACAGGGCGTACGCGGTTGCGGTGGACGCCGTCGTGCCGGGGGGAAAGATCATCCAGTCGATCACCTCTCCCACCCTGCCGTCCGGAGCCGGGATGAGGAGGGCGATCGCGAGCCAGCCGGTCGGCAGGGTCCAGGCGAGCTGTGCCCCGCACAGCGCCGCCCCGAGCGCGGCCAGGCCGACCAGGCCCGCACTGTCCCGCACGACGACCTCGGTGGGGGCGAGCTTCGCTCCCACCGCCTGGACCGCCAGCAGCGCCGCACCGGCGAACGCGCCGATCAGCAGCACGTGCGCCGCCCGGCGGGGCACCCATCGGATCGCGGCCGTCCTCTCCAGCACGACATCCCGCCCACCGAGCCCGACGGAGGCGGCCGCCACGTTCGTGGTGAGCACCAGGACCGCCGTCCCCAGGTCCACCGGGCCCGGGGCGCCCTGGTTGAGGGCCCACACCACCAGCGCGACGAGCGTGACCGCGGCGGCCGAGGTGGGCACCTGCCGTGAACGGGCGTAGAGCGTCAGCCACCTCATTGCGACGCCTCCCCCGCCAGCACCCGAAGCTGGCCGTACCCCGAGCAGGAGAGGGCGGCGGCGCGCAGTTCGGCGATCCGCGAGCGCTGCTCGGCCGGTGACAACGCCGTCAGCTTCTGCCAGGCGACGTCGGCGTCCGCCCAGGTCTTGAGCGAGTACGCGTCGCCGCCCTTCTTCTCCAGCGGTTGGAGCCGGGAATCACGCAGGGCCCAGCTCACGGCGATGCTCTGAACGGCGACGGCGCCGCCCCCGCCCTCCCGATCGCTGTTCCCGTGGCAGCTGGGTGCCAGACCCTGGGCGATCAGCGCGCGGGTCAGTTCCCCACCCGTCGCATCGGCGAACAGCCGTTCGTCGAAGTCGACCAGCGCCACGTCGCCGGAGAGTTCGCGTTCCTCGCCGAGCGCGCGCAGCCGGGTGTCCTCCCGCACCGAGTTCGGCGCGCTGTCGCCCAGGACGTCGTGCAGCACGCGCAGCGCCTCCTTGCCGCGCAGTGCGAGCTCGGGCAGGTGTGAGCGGTTCGCCTGCGTCACGCACACCGGTCCGTCACAGACCAGGGCGGCGGCGGCCCTGTCGACGACGTAGGTGTCGCGCGCAGCGGCCGGGAGGATCAGCAGGGCCAGGGCCGCGCCGGCCAGGACGGGGATCACCGCGAGCAGCCGGGCCCGGCGGGTCACGGCCGACAGCAGGGCGAACCCGGTGGCGAGCAGGCCGAGCAGCCAGAGCGTCTGACCGAGGTGCACGGAGCCGGACAGCGTCAGCAGCATCTCCCGCGGCTCCACGGTCACCGGGGACAGCTGGGCGAGCCGGTTCGGCGCGATGCTCGACGGCAGAGCCCCGTCACCGTTCTGCCGCAGGAGGAGGCCCGTCAGCATGAGGAAGAGCACCACCAGGGCCGGCGGGGTGAACACGGAGGGCAGGGCCCGCGCGAGACCCATGCCGAACACGGCCCCCGCGACGAGGGCCAGCGCCGCCACGAGCGAGATCGGCAGCCAACCGAGGGGCGTGTAGACGGTACGGCCGAGGGCCACCTGGACCCCGCCCACGAGGACCAGCAGGCCGAAGCCCGACACCAGCGCGAGCGCCATCGCACCGGCCGACAGCGCCGCACGGCGCCAGGCCGGCCGCGGCGTGGTCACCAGCAGTTCGGCCATCCGCGAACGGGATTCACGCAGCCCGTACACCGCCCCCATGCCCACCACGAGCGGCCACCAGAAGCCCAGCAGGTACCTGGTCCACATGGCCATGGAGGTCCACTGGGCGGTCCACCCCGCGGTGCCCTTCCACCAGATCCCGTCGATCAGACAGAAGACCGCCAGGCTGCCTCCCAGGACGACGACGCCGGCCCACGGGGCGACGGAGCGCTTCAACTCGATGCGCAGGACACGTCCGTTCACCAGGTGCCTCCCTGCTGCCCGGAGGTGCGGAGCAGCGCCGAGTAGCCGCGCTCCAGGGGGCTGTCGCCCGGGTGCTCGGGGCCGCCCGCCGCGGCCAGGTCGTCCGGCGTGCCCTGGAAGACGAGGCGGCCGTCGGCGAAGAGCACCACATCGGAGCAGGCGGCCGCGACGTCCTCGACCAGGTGGGTGGAGACGACCACACAGGTGTCGCGGCCCAGTTCCTGGAGCAGCTCGCGAAAGCGCAGCCGCTGCGCCGGGTCCAGGCCGGCCGTCGGCTCGTCCAGCAGCAGCACCGCGGGGTCGTTGACGATGGCCTGGGCGATGCCGGCCCGCCGCACCATGCCTCCTGACAGCGTCTTCATACGGTGGTCGGCGCGGTCCGCCAGACCCACCCGTTCCACGGCCCGTTGGACGGCCGCGGGGACGTCCGCCTTCGGAACCTCCTTCAACCAGGCCATGTACTCGACGAACTCGCGCACCGTGAAGCGCTTGTAGTAGCCGAACTCCTGCGGCAGGTAGCCGATCCGGCGACGCAGCGCCCGGTGGTCGCCGATCCCGCCTACGGAGGTGCCGAGCAGCTCCAGTTCGCCCTCGGCGGGGCGCAGCACGGTGGCCAGCGCCCGGATCAGGGTGGTCTTTCCCGCTCCGTTGGGCCCCAGGAGGCCGTGGGTACCGATACCCAGGGAGAGGTCGAGCCCGTCGACGGCCATCTTCTTCCGTCCGACACGTACTCTCAGGCCGCCGGCCCGGATCTCCCAGGCGTAGGTCTTCGGCGCGGTGTCAGCCGCGCTCGTCGTGGGCGTCATGCGGTGGTCCCTTTCGAGGGTCGACGATGGTTTCACAGCGTTGAGTACGCGTTCCTGCGGGCGATCACGGCACCGATGCCGAGCGCGAGGAGCAGTCCCCACGCGGGCAGCTGGTCCGGTTGCAGGGCAAGCCGCAGGGCAAGGGGGACGCGGCCGGTGGCCCACGCGGGTGCCACGACGGCGACGCCCCACGCGACCACCAGCCCGACGGCGGCGCGGGTCACGCCGACCACGCTGCCCAGCGCCAGGGCAGTGGAGGTGAAGGCCAGGGAGGGCAGCAACCACTGCGCGGCCGTCATGGATCCGGTCAGCCACCCCCCCACCAGGAGCACGGGCAGGACCACCACGAGGACCGAGGTGGTGCGCCTGAGGAGCAGGGGCAGACCGGCCCGGGCGGTCGAGGCCGTCAGTTCGTGCGCCGGGTCCAGGCCGCGCGACCATGCCGCGGCGACGCCGCACAGCGGCAGCACGGGCGCGACCAGCAGCGCCGGTGAGGCGTCGCCGAAGAGCGTCGGTGACGCGACCGCGTCCAGCAGCAGCGCCAGCAGGGTGACGACGGCGGTCATGGCCAGCCACGGGGCCATCGCCGGCGTCAGCCAGGCCGACACCCATCTCGGGCGCAGTCGCCGCCGGGGCACCCCGCCAGCCGCGTCCAGCTGCGGTTCCAGCCCGGCCCGGACGGTGTCGATCAGCGCGGCGATGCCGGGCGCCTCGGTGGCCACGGAGGCCGCCAGGCGGCTGCGGCACAGCGCGCAGGTCTCCAGGTGGGCTTCCAGCGCCCAGACGGTGTCCGCGGCCATCGCCGCGTCACCGCGTGCATAGTCGTCGATCAGCCGCATCGACGCGTGTTCCGCACTCATGCCAGCGCCTCCCGCATCGCGATCCGGGCCCGGCGGGCGCGTGTCTTGACCGTGCCTTCGGGCAGTCTGAGCAGGACGGCGGTCTCCCGGACGGAGAGCCCGTCGAGCACCGTCGCCTGCAGTACCTGTCGGAGTTCCGGCGCCAGCCGCCGTAGGGCGTCGCCGACGTCGCCGTCGACGGCCTTGGCGAGTACCTCGTCCTCCGCCGCGGGCACCACCGCCCGCTCGGCGGCGGCGGCGACCGGCGGTTCGGCGTGGTGGGCGCGGCGCCGGAACGCATCGACCAGGCGGCGCGCCGCGATCGTCCACAGCCACCCGACGGCCGTCCCGCCGACCGCGCTTCCGGCGAACGCGCCTGCCGCGCGCCACACCGCCAGATAGGTCTCCTGCATGACTTCGGCGACGATCTGCTCGTCCGCGCAGCGGCGGCGCAGCCGCACCGCCAGCCATGGCGACGTACGCCGGTACAACTCGTCGAACGCCCCGCGGTCCCCTCTGGCCACCAGCCGGAGGAGGCGTTCCTCGTCCAGCTCGTCCAGTGCTCTCCTGCGTGATCTCACACCAGCCAGACGCCCGATGCGGCGCACAGGTTCTGCATCCGGCGTGACCTGCGTCACAGCGCCGTGCGAAGGTTCGGGATCCCTCCGAAACCCGGGAACAGGCTTCGATCCGGGTCGGCAACCGGTCGGACCGAGAGACCGGCCGGACTCCCCCCGCCGCTCCGGCCGGAATCGGGGCTGGGCGATCCCGGGAACGGCCCGACGAGTGGCGGATTCACAGCGACGATCGCGGCACGTCCAGCCCGCACGTCCACCCCGGCGCGGCACGGGTCGACGGATCTCGACCTCGATGACGTCAGGTGCAGCTCGCCCAGCTGCCCCGGGCCGGCCGGGCACGCCCTCCACCACCGGACGGGGCCGCCGCCCGACGCGCCGGATGCACCTGGGCACGAGCTGTGAGCCTCGACCGCGGCCGCGCACCGCCGAGCCCTCGTGTCGGCGGCGGCGCCCTTGCGCCGTCCGGGTGGCAGACCGCCGGGAAGGCGCCCGCGCGGGGCCCGGCGGGAACGCATCGCACCGAACGTCTGCCGGAACAGCGAGAAGGGACCGGTTCATGAACGCCCGCACAGGGCAGCGCGACTCCCCGCCCACAGGCCTGGCACGTCGCTGGAGCCAGGCGGCCGACACCCACCTCACGCCGACCAAGCGGTCCCTCCTGGTGACCTGGGCCGCCTTCGGTACGACCTTCGGCACCGTCCGGCTGATCACCCACGGCATCCGGGGCGGCTGGCTGCCCTGGGGCAACCTGTCGGCGGGCGGGCGGCACCTGCACCACTACAACATCGGCATCGCGGCCCTGGCCGGCGTCGGCCTGGTCGCCGTACGCGGCGACGAGCGGGCCGTCCGGCATCCGCTGGTCGCCGCGGGCTACGGAGCCGGCACGGCGCTGATCGCGGACGAGTTCGCGCTGCTGCTGGATCTGCAGGACGTGTACTGGACCGAGGAGGGCCGGATCAGCGTGGACGTGGCCCTGGGAATCATGGCCGCGCTCGGCACGTACCTCACCGCGGCGCCCTTCTGGCACGAGATCGGCCGGATCACCCACGAGCACACGAGGCGTCGCGGCGCCGCTCTCCTGGCGCGCTCGGCACCATACGACTGACGCCGAAGCCACCGGCCCGACGGTCTGTCATACCCGCATGCCGGGATCACCGTTGTCACGATGAGTGCGGCGCCACACGAGGTCCTGACCCCCAACTTCCGCCCGACGGCGTTCGGCCTGACCCAGGAGGTCACGCGCACGGACCTCCACCACGGAACGGTCGGTACAGGCCCGGCGCCGTGAGCGCAGCTAAGCCCACCTCCCCCTCGACCCCGACTTCGGGTACGCCGTGCTCACCATGCCCGGCCTGACCGACGACGGGGTGCGGCTGGAGCCCGGCTCGATGCTCTACCCGGGCAGTGGGCGGCGTGAGTTGCCCCTGCGCGCACGACGGATCTCTACTGCTGCTCGGTTCGGGCTCCGCCCGTTGGAGAAGTACGGACTCTGACGCCGCCCACCGGTGGGACCCTCAGCGGAATAGTTGAACTGTGAACTATGTTCGGTCGTACAGGGTGCCGCGAGAGGCACCGCCGGGGCCTCGCGAGAGATCCCGGACCGCCCGAAAGGACCACGAGTTGAACACCACCGCGAAGCACCCGCAGATCGACGTCCGCCGCGCCGGCGAGCGCCTCGCCACGAAGATCGACTGGCTGGACTCCAAGCACTCCTTCTCCTTCGGCGGACACTACGATCCCTCCAACACCCACCACGGACTGCTGCTCGTCAACAACGACGACATCGTCCGGCCGGGCAGCGGCTTCGAGACCCACCCGCACCGCGACATGGAGATCGTCACCTGGGTGATGCAGGGCTCCCTGGTCCACCAGGACTCCACCGGCCACTCCGGCGTGATCTATCCCGGACTCGCCCAGCGAATGAGCGCCGGCACCGGCATCCTGCACTCGGAGAAGAACGACTCCTGGCGCCTCAGCGGCGCCGACGCCCACACCGACCCCGTCCACTTCGTCCAGATGTGGGTCCTCCCCGACGAGCCCGGCATCACACCGGGCTACGAGCAACTCGAAATCGGCGATGAACTGCTGTCCGGCGGCCTGATCCCGGTCGCCTCGGGGATGGACAAGCACCACGGCGCGTCCGCCATCCGGATCAAGAACCGCCACGCGGCGCTGCACGTGGCCCGCCTGCAGGCAGGCCAGAGCGTCGAACTGCCCGACGCTCCCTTCCTGCACCTGTTCATCCCCCGCGGCAACGTCGCCCTGGAAGGCGTCGGCCCGCTCGCCGCCGGCGACGCCGTGCGCTTCACCGCGGTCGGCGGACAGAAGGTCACCGCGGTCGAGCCGGCGGAGATCCTGGCATGGGAGATGCACGCCGCCATTGCCCGCTGACGCAGCGCACGAGTACGGCGGGGCGCGCGGTGGACCTCACCCACGGCGCGCCGCCGCCCGCATGTGTGCGCAGGTCACGGCCGGGGCCGTGCCGGGGAAGATGCGGTCGAGGCGGCCGCCTCGCGCAGGATCTCGATGGTCTTCTGCCGCTCGAGATCCTGTCGACGCAGTCGGGTGGGCTCCTCACACTCGGGGCGTACAGCGCCGCAGCACACTCATGTCATGTACAGGACATGAATGGCTTCTTCTCGGTCAAGAATTGGGCGAGGGCACGGGTGGAACCCAGCGCCGGCAGGCGATCCGGTCCGGGCAGGCGGAGAATGCCGGATGCGGGGTCCGGCTGTCGGGCGGGCCGGCTGGTCGGCCGCAGGCGGGCAAATGCGAAGGGGCGTGGGCCGGTGCAGACGATGGTGGTGGAGACCTGGGCGGCCGACTGGGCCCGGCGCGCGAGGGAAGTTCCGAACGGGCGGGTCGCGGCCGGGCTACTGGTCGACCTCGTCGCCGATCCGCGGCAGCACCTCGCCCGGGCAGCGACCTTTCCGGTGACGGCCGCAGCCGCGGCCCTGCGTGTCGAACCGGGCCTCCTCCACGAGGGCCCTCCGAGACCTGGCCGACGCGGGCCTGCTCACCCTGGCCCACCACGACACGGGAGAACCCGGGGGCGAGGTCGCCGTCGTGACCCTCACCGCGCCGACGCCCCACCGCAAACCGAAGGGCCCGCGCCGTGACCACTGGTGACCCGGCACCCGAGGCACCCGGCCGCCTGTGGCCGTCCGACGACGCGCTCGGCGGCCCCCAGCCGGACGGGGCAAGCCCGACCTGGGCCTCGCCCGAGGACGAGGAAGCGATGCGACTGGTAACCGCCCGGCTCAGGTCCGCCCACCCCGGGGCCGACCCGGCCACCGTGGACGCTCTCGTCGCGGGTGCATACGACGAACTACGCGACGCCAAGGTCCGGACGTTCATCCCGATCCTGACTGAGCGCCGCGCCAGGGCCCTGCTTGCCATGCCACCACCGGGCACCCGGCCCGCCCCGGAGAGCTGACCCGGGCACCTCCGAGGACCGTCCCCGACCTCGCCACCTCTCGCTGTCCACCGACTTCGAGAGCCTCGCACTCTTCAAGCCCGGTGAGCACCACGACGCCATCGTCACCAAGCTGTTCGACGAGCTGGAGGGCTGGTCGAGGGCGATGAAGACGCTGGCGGCTGAGCGGCCGGAGACACCATTCCCGAGCTGAACCCTCCCATCGCGTCCGGCGCGCAGGACGGCGCCGGCCCCGCCGCCCGCGCGTCGAGTAGCGATCTAGCATGAAGAGCAAGGCTTCATCTCCAGGCCCGCGCCGCAGCGGCAGGGAGGCCGACATGGCGTTCGACACGAGTGGTTTCGAGCAGGCGGAGGACTGCCGCTACATACCGATCTCCGAGCACGGCCTGATCGGCGATCTTCGTACGACCGCCCTGGTCGGCACGAACGGCACCATCGACTGGTACTGCTGCCCGCGCTTCGATGCGCCCAGCGTCTTCGGGTCCATCCTCGACGCCGACCGGGGCGGGTCGTTCGAGTTGGCCGCCGAGGTCCCGACACGCACCCGACAGTTCTACTTCCCCGACACGAACGTGCTGATCACGCGGTTCTTCGCCGCAGACGGGGTGGCGGAGATCCAGGACTTCATGCCCGTGGTCGACGAGTCGCGCGAGGCGGCCCGGCACCGGCTGATCCGGCGGGTGCTCTGCGTCCGCGGAGCCCTCCCGTTCAGGGCGCGCATCGCCCCGCGCTTCGGCTACGGCGCCGAAGCGCACACCACGCACCTCGAAGGCCACCAGGCGGTGTTCCGCTCCCCGTCACTGACGCTCGCGCTCACCGCCACCGCACCGCTGGAGAGCGACGGCCTGGACGTCCGGTCGCACTTCAAGCTCCTTGAGGGCGAGTCCAACGTGTTCGCCCTCGACCAGATCGGCGACGGCGTCCCGGCCCGGTCGTGTCCGCGTGCCGAGGCGCAGGAGCAGGCCGAGGCGACCGTCCGGTTCTGGCGCCGCTGGCTGGCCGGGTCGCGCTACCACGGGCGGTGGCGGGAGATGGTGAACCGCTCCGCGCTGGTGCTGAAGCTGCTCACCTACGCGCCGACCGGTGCGATCGTCGCCGCACCGACCACCAGCCTGCCCGAGCAGATCGGCGGCGAGCGCAACTGGGACTACCGGTACGTCTGGGTCCGCGACGCCGCCTTCTGCGTCTACGCCATGCTGCGCCTGGGGTTCACCTCGGAGGCCGAGGCGTTCATGGGGTTCCTCGGCGAGCGCGGCATCATGCGCGGCACCGGTGCGACCGGCCCGTTGCAGATCATGTACGGCATCGACGGGCGCAGTGAGCTGCCCGAGTACGAGCTGCCGCACCTGGAGGGCTACCTCGGCTCCGCACCGGTCCGGGTCGGCAACGCCGCCACCGGCCAGCTCCAGCTGGACATCTACGGAGCCCTGATCGACTCCGTCTACCTGTACGACAAGTGGGGGCAGCCGATCAGCAGCGACCGCTGGGACGAGGTCGGCGCGGTGGCGGACTGGCTCTGCGAGCACTGGGACCAGCCCGACGAGGGAATCTGGGAGACCCGCGCGGGCCGCAGGGACTTCGTGTACTCGCGGCTGATGTGCTGGGTGGCGCTCGAGCGGGCGATGCGGATGGCGAACCGCCGCGGCCTGCCGGCCGACCTGCCCCGCTGGCGCCAGTCCCGGGACGCGATCTACCGACAGATCATGCAGCGCGGCTGGTCGGCCCAGCGGGGCGCGTTCGTCCAGGCTCTGGACGACGGTGAGCTGGATGCCTCGCTGCTGATGATGCCGATGGCCAAGTTCGTCTCGCCCACCGACCCCAAGTGGCTCTCCACCCTGGACGCCCTCGGCGCGGACCTGGTCTCCGATTCGCTGGTCTACCGCTACAACCCGACCGCCAGCCCGGACGGCCTGCACGGCCCCGAGGGCACCTTCTCGATCTGCTCCTTCTGGTACGTGGAGGCGCTGGCCCGCGCAGGCCGGCTGGAGGAGGCCCGGCTGGCTTTCGAGAAGATGCTCACCTACGCCAACCACCTCGGTCTATTCGCCGAGGAGATCGGCCCGACCGGCGAACAGCTCGGCAACTTCCCCCAGGCCTTCACCCACCTCTCACTGATCAGCGCCGCCTTCAACCTCGACCGCGCGCTGGGCTGACCCGGCATCGCCGTCCGGACGGCGGGGTCGACGGCCGGGGGCGGCGGTATCGCCGAACGCGCTCGGCCGGCGAGCCGGGACGGCCGGGAAGTTCTGCGTCTGCCGGCCCCACCGCTCCGAACACGTCAGCGCAGGTGCAGCTGCCAGTCGGCAGGGACCTTGCCACGTGGGCCCGGCGCCGGCTGCGAGGCCGGGTGCGCGGCGGGCGCCGCCAGGTCCGGCCCCTCGTAGTACTGCTCGCTCTCGACGTTCCACAACCACGCCTCACCCGGCTCGAAGCTGGCCAGGAACGGATGTCCTGCCTCTCGGGCATGCCTCGTGCCGTGCTGCGAGGGTGAGGAGTCGCAGCAGCCGATGTGCCCGCACGCGGCGCATCGCCGCAGGTGGAACCACCACCCCGGCCCGTCCCCCGCCAGGCACTCCACACACCCGTCTCCGCTCGGCTTGGCGGAGGGATCGATCCCCCGGATCGGGCTGTCAGCCATCGGACACGCCTCCCGATGAAGGCTCGGCCGGGCGCCGGTTCGGCACGTCGACGCCGAAGCCATCGGACTGTCTATCCCAATTCCAACCAGCCGGCTCGCACAGAGATTCCGCGACGAGTAGCCGCGGGCGGTCCCGTCGTACAGAGTCGAGCCGTGCCGACGGGAGGCGATGCGGCCCGGCGTGATCACGAGGGCCCGGTGGTGACCTTGCCAGCGGTGACCTTGAAGGTGGCGCCCGGCTGTGCGTGACTGGAGGGAGCAACAGTGGCCTGGCCGACATCGAGGTGCCCCGGATGGGATTCATCGGCACGGTGGGACTGGTGCTCCACCCCGAGCGCACCTGCGCACCCACCGTGGAGGCCGTGGTCCGCTGGAGCCGCACCCGGGGGACGAAGGTCCTGGGGCTGGCGGCGGAGGTGGCCCGGATCGGCTGCGAGGCCATTCCGGTCGAGGCCGAGGAGATGACCACGAGCGCCGACCTGATGATCAGCCTCGGCGGGGACGGCACCATGCTGCGCGCCATGCGGCTCGCCACCGGAGGCCACGCACCCGTCCTGGGCGTCAACGTCGGACGCCTGGGCTTCCTCGCCGAGGTCGACATACCGGAACTCCCTGCCGCCCTGGATGCCATCGACGCCCACCGTTTCACCGTGGAAGTCCGCTCCGGCGTCCATGCCCGCTTCGGGGCTGCCCGGGAGACGGCACTCAATGACGTCGTGCTCCTGCGCAGCCCGGGACACAAGTCCGCGGCGGTCGCCGTACGGGTCCAGGGCGAGCCCTTCGTGGCCTACACCGCCGACGCGGTCGTCGTCGCCACGCCGACCGGCTCCACCGCGTACAGCTTCTCCGCCGGCGGCCCGATCGTCTCCCCCAACGCGGAGGGGCTGCTGATCACCCCCGTGGCTCCCCATGCCGCGTTCAACCGCTCCGTCTTCCTCTCCAGCGGCGAGCGACTCGACCTGGAAGTCCTGCCGCAAAGCGGCGACCTCGCCATCGAGGCCGACGGCCTCCTGGTCGGCCACGTCTCACCGGGCGGCGTCGTCGAGGTGACCATGCTGCCCGCCGCCGCACGCGTCGTGCGGCTGGGCCACACCACGTTCTACCAGCGGGCCCAGCGCAAACTCCGGCTCACCGGCTCGGCGGAACACGGCTGACTCTCCGGTCCCGTGGGGACATTCACCTCCCGTCGAGCGGACGAAGGCCGTGGCCGCGGCTGCCGCCCAGCAGCACGGACCGGGTGAGGCCTTGATCGTCGGGATCGAGCCGTCCATCGACTTCACGATCGCGATGTCGTACGGGCAGGCGCGTGCGAGTTCCGCCATCGGGGCGTGGTCGCCGGAGTCCTCGGCGCGCAGCAGTCGAGGAGCGTGGTCCGGTCTGCGGCCCACCTGAGGATCTGCCTGCGGGCCGCCCGAGGCGGTCAGCTGAAGAACGGGTCGTCCACGACGTGGACCCAGCCGCCGTCCGGCTGGCGTCGGAGGATCTCCGTGGTCGTGGAGATCACCGGCTCGGGGTCGACGCCCGTCAGGGTGGCGGTGTTCGACACCAGGGCGACGTCGTCCACGTGTCGGATTTCGCGTAGTTCGAGCTTGAGGCGGGCGCCGTTGTCGATCAGCTGTTGCAGGGTGAGGCTGTCGCACGGCGCTGCGGCCTGGGCACGCCGGCCAACTTCCGGACCCTGCTCAAGGCACACGTCGGGGTGCCGCCGCGCACCTACCGCGAGACGTTCAACCCAGGTGCTGCGAGCAGTCGTTGACCCTCTGATCCTGATAGGCCGTCGCGGGTCGCGAACGCGCCAGGGCCCGTGGGACTGCCGCGAGCGCCCCCTGCCCCGGGTGCGCCCTCGCAGGCAACCGCCGGCTCGCCAGTCCCGCGGGCCCACTCCCCCGCCGCCGCCGGACGCCCTTGACGAGACCGATCGAAGGAACATCGAGATCCTGCACCTGTGGGACGACGGATTCGACACCGAGTGGGGCATCGGCTCCGCCGTCTTCCCGACTCCAGCTCGGCCACACCCTTCGACACGGTCACCTCGCTGACGCCCGCCGCCCTGGCCACGGCCCGGATCCCACCGTGCCCCAGCGCCCGGGCCTCAGCTCCCATCGCCTGCGCCGGCAACTGCGAACGCTGGGAGGCGCGGGGTTGGACCCAGTCGCAGCCGGCCGCTCAGACCGGCGTGCCGCTGCGATCAGCTCAGGAACCGCACGGTGGTCGACACGAACCTGTCGGCGTCGTCCAGCCACGGGTAGTGGCCCGCGCCCGGTTGGACGACGAACTCGGCGCGCGGGAACAGCGCGGCGAAGCGGGCGAGTAGGTGCGGGGGCGAGGCCAGGTCGAACTCCCCGGCGAGGACCAGGACCGGCGTGTCGAGCGCGGCGAGCGCCGCCCGGGTGGCGCCCGGGTCGAAGGCGCCCTCAGATCCGAAGACCTCCGCCGCCGCCGCGTTCCACTGGGTCTCCTCGGCCGCCCGGTGGGCACGCGCCGTCTCGTCCCAACGGCCGTAGAGGAACGGTGCGATGGTCACCCAGTCATCGGCCGCGGCTCGGCCGGCGTCGATGGCGTCGAATGCTGCCGACGCCGTCGCGAACCAGGGCTCGTCCCTGCGGAGCCGCCCGACCTCGCGCCGGTCCTCGCCGGTGACTTCCAGGCCGACGGCGCTGGTACCGGGCGTGATGAGGACGAGTCGGCCGACGCGGTGCGGGTACTGCTCCGCATATCGCACGGCAAGGTTGGCGGCGGCGGAGTGCGCGAGCAGGTCGATCCGGTCCAGGCCGAGGTGTTCACGCAGCACCTCGATGTCGCCGACCAGGCGGTCGCAGCGGTAGGAGGCGGGGTCCGCCGGTGTCGCGGACAGCCCGGCGCCCCGCTGGTCGGCCACGATCAGCCGCCGGTGCGCGGGGAAGCCGCCGAGGTCGCCGAGGTAGACGGAATCCCGCATCGGTCCGCCCGGCAGGCAGACCACGGGGGTGCCGGTGCCCTCCCCGAGGACACGGTAGGCGAGCTCGGTGCCGTCAGGCGCAATGAGTGTAGGCATGGTGGTGATCCCAGCAGGTGTGCGGTGTCATCGTGGAGTTGAAGCGGTGCGGAGCGCCGGCGAGGCCCGCCCGGAGGCACGCCTTCGCCGGTCGGATGGCGACGCCTGCCGATCCGGCCGGGCCCACCGCTCACTGTGGGCCCGGCCGGCTGCGGACAGCGGGCCGGACCCGTCTACCGGGTAGCAGTCCGTCAACCGCGCAGTGCGGCGATCTCGGCTTCGGGGGCCAGCCCCAGGATCGGGCGGTCGGGACGCTGCGGCGAGACTCCGCCCAGCCCCTTCAGCCACTCCCACGTGTCGGCGACGGTCTCGGCGGCCGGCCGGCAGCGCAGCCCGTCCGCGAAGGCCTTGGATGTCTCGGCGCCGTACAGGAACTCGTGCAGCTCGCCTGGCGGTGCCCAGATCGGGAGCTCCGTCCACGGTGCGATTCCGGCGGCGGCGATCCGCTCGGGGTCGGTCCAGCGCAGCTCCGCATCCGATCCGGTGGCGGCCACGCACGCCTCCAGAAGCTCACCCATGGTGGCGTGACCGGGCCGGCTCACCAGGTTGTACGGGCCGGACAGTCCGCGCACGGCGGCGTCCAGGGCCCAGATCGCGAGGTCACGCGTGTCGACGTACTGGAGCGGCAGGTCGCGCGGGCCGGGGGCGAGCACCGGGCCGCCACGGGCGATCCGGTCCAGCCACCAGGTCAGCCGGCCGACGTCCTCTCCCGGGCCGAGGATCAGTCCGGCGCGCAGCAGCAGCGAACGGTCCTCCCCGAACGCGCCGGTGACGGCGAGCTCCCCGCCGCGCTTGGCCTGCGGATAGGGGACATCGCCGTCGTCGGGCGAGCCGTCCAGTAGGACGCCGTTCTCGGCGGCACTGTGGTCGACCGGGTCGGCGTACACGGAGCCGCTCGAGACGTAGACGTACCGATCGGCGCGCTTCGCGAGCGCGCCCGCCGCGTCGCGCACGGCCGAGGGCCGCGCGGACCAGGTGTCCACGACCAGGTCCCACTCGCCGTCGCCGAGCGCGGCCAGTCCGTCGGGGGCGGTCCGGTCGCCCTGAAGGACGGTGGCTCCGGACGGCGGGTGGCGGTTGCCACGGTGGAGAAGGGTCACGTCCCAGTCGCGGGACAGGGCCTCGTTGACAATGGCGCGTCCGACGAAGCCGGATCCACCGAGCATGAGAAGTCGCATGCCGACCACTGTCCCTACCGATGTGCCGGTTGGTCCACCCCCATCCGCCATCAGCGGAATCGCCGTCAGCTGAATCCGAACCGGCAGTGCCCGGCAGGGCGTTCTCCAGCCGGAGTTGCAGGTCGCCCCCGAAGTGGGAAACCCCGGATCGCGCCTCGACCAACCGAAACGTTACCTACATCCGTACGTTCTGCCCCATCGCGGCGCTGCCGGCGATCGTCGAGGTGGGCGTGCTCTGGCGACGACCAGGCACAACTGATGCTCCGTCGGAAGCCGACCGCGCAAACCGGGGCGCGCCAACGGCGGTGCCGCTCCTGAACGGTGCTCCCGAGTGTGCTGCTCAGCCATGGGCTTGCTCCTCTCGGATCCCCGCCGAAACTGCACGGAGTCTGTCGGGTGGTGCTGCCTCCAACCGTCTTCCCAACTACGGCTCATGCCTCGCATGGTGAGCTGTGATCAGGTCGCGGTACCAGGCGTAGGAGGCCCTCGGCGTCCGGCGCTGCGTCTCGAAGTCGACGTGGACGAGGCCGAAGCGCCGGTGGTAGCCCTCGGCCCGTCGAACGGCCTGTCATTTCACCCAGACCCGGGTGGTGCCTCTCAACCACACTTCTGTCCAAGCACGTTGACTCCGCCGAGACCCCGGCGTGTTCGCGGCCGTGCATCGGACTCGGTGTCGGGCGTGATGCTTCACAGTCGCCGGACGCGCAGCGCACCGGTCAGCATCGGGAGAGTGAACTCGCCGCGGGCGGTCTCCGGCCTACTCGCGAGGAACGCGCGGATCCAGGCCAACGTGGCCGCTTGTTCCTGTTCTGGCATGACCAGCACCCCCGCGCGCGTCGCGATGGTGGCGACGAGAGAGTCGGCGGTGCGGCGCTGCCCGTGCGGGAACTCGGCCTGTTCCGGCGAGCCGAACCGGGCGGTTGCGCCAGTCTTTGGGAGGTGCATGTCGGCCGTCTCAGCGCGCCAGCCGGTGGGCGTGTCACGGGGGCCAATGGCCGCGCTCCCGCTGACCCGCGCGAGCCCGGAAACCCACTCGACCTGGTCGTCCATGACGTTCCACAGGCCGGCCAGGATGCCGCCGAGCGCGAGGACCCTGGCGATCTCGGGTCCTGCAGCGGCCATGTCGAACCAGTGCATGGCGTTGCCGGCCAGCACGGCATCGACGGAAGCGTCCGGCAGCGGTATCGCCTCCGCGGTACCCGACAGGGCACGGACGTCCGGCAGCGAGCGGCGCAGCTCGATCAGCATCGCCGGGTCGGGCTCGACTGCGATGACTTCGGCACCCAGCGCGACCAGCGTGGCGGTCAGCTTTCCGGTTCCGGCGCCCAGGTCGAGCACGCGCTGGCCGGGCGCGGGTTCAAGCGCCCAACGCACCGCGGCCTGCGCGTAGTCCGGACGGTGCTCGGCATATGCGACCGCCGCTGCACCGAACGACGAGGCGTGAAGTAGCCGTTCGTCCGCATCCACACGGTTACGCTATCGATGCTGCCGGCGGTCGGCTACCCCGCGAGCCCGTCGAACACCCTGTCACCGTACTGGCCCGCCAGGCGCAGAGCGGTGCGGTGCGGACCCGGCCCGAGACTGTCCACCACCCACAGGTGCCGGCCATGTGCCCCGGCACCGTGCGGACGGGCTTGCCCTGCCCGTGCAGGAGGCGTGCGATAGTGAAAACCGTCTCCGCTCCCCGCCGAAGACGCGCTTGTCGCCACAAGGGGTCGCTGCAGGTCAGCTGCCGTTCCGGTCAACTGGTCCGCACGGAACACCGGCGCCGTAGGCACTCCCGAGCGGATCTCCTTCCCTGGTAGCCACCGCGTCGGCCTTGACAACTCCGGCGGTCGGACGTAAATCGGGAAGCATGAATCGGCACGACCCGGTGGAGCGAGCGGGACCGCACCTCGGGCACGACCCGGCCACCTACCCGGACACGGGCGCCGCAGGTGCCGACCGTCCCGGCCGGGCGGCCGAGGCCGCGGAGGCCGACAGTGTGACGGCGGAGCGCGAGGACGCCCTGGTGGCGGCCGTCGTCAAGGCCGTCGGGGAGACCGGCGGTCATGCCGGGAGCGTCTTTCTCCGGTCCCGGGACAGCCGTTCGATCGTGCTGGCCGCCACCTGCGGTGCATCGCCGTCCCTGCTCGGCGGCTGGCGGCTCATCCCGGTCAACAGCCCCATTCCGGTGGCGGCGGCCTACCGGTCGGCCCGGACGGTCCATCTGGCCGACGCCGACGAGACGATGCGACGCTATCCCCAGCTCGCGGTGGCCCTGCCGTACGCGTTCGGCTCGGCGTCGGTGCCGGTCAGAGCCGGACAGGAGAGCCTGGGGGCGCTGGCGGTGGTGTGGGCGGCGCCACCCGGGCACCCGGGGCTGTCCAGGGCCCAGCTCCGCCACCTGCGGGCCATCGCCAACCGGCTCGGCGCCGCCCTCGCCGACCTCCGCGCCCGCGGGTGCGCCTTCGAATACGACGCCACAACGGTGCCCATCGAGGTCCCGGTTCCTACCGCACCGGCAGTGCGGGTCGGCCTGTTCGACTGGCGACTCGACACCGGGGCCGTGGTCGCCGACGACGAGCTGTGCGCGATCTTCGGTCTCGCTCCCAGCGCATTCGACGGGCGGGCCGACACACTGGCTTCCCGGCTCCATCCCGGCGACCGGGTCTCGCTCCGGGCCACGGCCCGCGCGGCCGTCGCGGACGGCAGGGTGCTCGCCCGTCGACTGCGCATCCGTGCCGCCGACGGGTACCGCACCGTCGAGCTCTGGGGCCGTGTGCCGGAGGGACCCGGGGAGGAGGTGCGGAGTCACCTGGTCGGTTGCGTGCTCGACGCCGCAGCCGGCGCCGCAGCCGTCACCGCGGTGGAGCGGCTCCGGGACGGACTCTTCTCCCTCGCCCCGGACGGGCGGGTCACCTACGCCAATCGCAGCTTGGAGCAGCTGCTCGGAGCGCGCGTCCGGGAGCTGCTCGGCCGCCGTCTGTGGGAGGTGCTGCCCTGGCTGTCCGATCCCACCTATGAGGACCGGCACCGAGCCGCGATGGTCTCGCAGCAGCCCACCGCCTTTCTGGTCTGCCGCCCGCCGGACCGGTGGCTCGCCTTCTCCCTTCATCCGGGCACGAACGGCGTGACCGGCAGAGTCGCGCCTTCCGGGCCGCCGCACTCACCGTCGGCGGCCTCCGGGCCGCCGGTGGAATCCGGGGAATCGACCACCGCGTCGTCCGCTTCCGGGCCCGGGCATCCCGCACCCGGCCCACCGACGGCCCGGGCAGCGCCCGCGCGCCTGGGCGCCATCTACCGCGTGCTCCAGCTGGGCAGCGCGCTGACCGAGGCGGTCACCACGGACGAGGTGTGCGACGTCGTCGGCGACCAGCTCCTTCCGGCCTTCGGCGGACAGCACCTGGCCATCTACGTGATCGACGAAGGCCGTCTGCACCTGCTCTTCCACACCGGCTACCACGACCGTTTCCTGCACTGGCTGGAAGGCAAACCGCTCGATACTCCTCTACCCGGAACGGAGACGCTGACCTCCGGCGTACCCCTGTTCATCGAGTCCCGGCAGGATCTCACCGACGCCTATCCAGCTCACTCCATGGAAGGTGTCGGGGCCTGGGCCTATCTGCCGCTGATCGCCTCCAGCCGTCCCGTCGGCACCTGCATCCTCGGTTTCGACGAGATCCACCACTTCACCACCAAGGACCGCGGCATCCTGACCGCGCTCAGCGGCCTGATCGCCCAAGCCCTCGAACGCGCCCGTCTCTACGACGCGAAGTCCGCCCTCGCCCACGGTCTGCAGAACGCACTGCTGCCCCACCGCCTGCCCGTCCTGCCGGGCATCCGCGCCACCGGCCGGTACCTGCCCGGCACCAGCGGAATGGACATCGGCGGCGACTGGTACGACGTGATCCCCACCGGAAACGGCGTGGCCCTCGTCATCGGAGACGTCGAGGGCCACAGCGTCGCCGCAGCCGGCACCATGGGCCAGCTGCGCAGCGCCGTGCGAGCCTTCGCCATGGCCGGCCACTCGCCCAGCGCCGTCCTGGCCGGGACCAACCGGCTTCTGGTCGAGCTCGACCCCGGGCTGCTCGCCAGCTGCTGCTACATCCGCATCGAGCCGGGCACCGACCATGCCTGCGCCGTCCGCGCCGGGCACTGCCCGCCGCTGCTGCGCCGTCCCGACGGCAGCACCGCCGTGCTGGAGCTGGCAGGCGGCCCGCTCCTCGGCGTCGACGGCACCAGCACCTATCCGGAGACCCGGCTGGACCTTCCCCGCGGGTCGATCCTCGCCCTCTACACCGACGGCCTCGTCGAGGAACGCGGCAGCGACATCGATCTGGGCATCGACGACCTGCGGGCCTCACTGGCCCACGCCCGCGCCGGAAGCCTCGAGGAACTCGCCGATCAACTCCTGCGAAAGGCCCGGCGCTCCTCGCACCGTTCAGACGACATCGCCCTGCTGCTCACCGAATACCACCCCGAGCAGGGCCCGCAGGCCGACTGACGGTCAGGGACGAGGCCCACTCCGCCTCTGAGCCGACAAGCTGGGGACAACGAGGGCCGACGTTTGCTGATCGGGCCGGACAGGCCGGCCGGATCTGCGCCGGTCCTGCTCACCGCGTTCGTTGCCTGCGATGCGGCGATGGCAGCGACGCCGGCCCGGCCAAGTCGGACACCTCACCGAGAGCAGACAGTTCGTCAAGGGCACGACGAGTACAGCGGATTGCCCGACATGGACGTGCCCGGCGCCAAACAGGGCCAGCCTCTACCTGTACCTGTACCGGGCAGGCACGACGCGGGGGGAAGGGGCATGGCGAACAACCTGACGGCGTTTCGTCGGATGAAGCGTCACCTGCGAAGCGAGGCGGAGCGTGCCGACTACCTCATTGACCTGTCCCCGCTGGTGGTAGCCCTCGGACCGTCGAACGGGCTGTCCTCCTATCGGCCTCGGTGATCTGCAAGGTCATCGAGAAGGACGTCCGCGATCACCTCCTCGACCACGGCGGTGCGCAGTTCGGCCATCACGTCGACGAGCGCCGGATCCCATGGTGCGGGGGTGAGTCGCCCTGGATCGGGCCCTGAGGGAACCCTGGTCGCAGCGGCCCGGTAGTCCTCGGTCGCCATCCGCCAGGGGCGGGCACCGGTCTTGGCGAGGACGTGGGCGGCGATCCGGACGCCCTCGCCGTCGAAGTCACCGTGGTACTGCAGGGAGGCGCCCCCTGCGGCGAGCCGGCGCAGCAGGTGGATCGCGGCAGTGTTGGGCCAGCCGGAGGTGCAGACGAGCGGCGGACACCGGGGGCCGAAGCGCCGGAGGGCGAGGGCGAGCACGCTGGGGTTCTCGGTGATGTGCACGGGTCCCGGGGGCATGGCGAGTTCGCCGGGTGACCGGAGTTGGGCGAGGGTGAGGCTGACGGGGTGACCGGCCTCGGCACAGATACGGGAGACCTCGGCGACCGGACCGTCGCCGTCGAGGCGAAGACCGACGGCGAGCACGGTCGTCGAGAGCTGGTCGTCGGCGACGCCGGCCCTGCTCCAGAGCACCCGCCGGTCCTCCGCGTTGTCGGGAACATCGGTGCCGTAGAGCACCGCCAGGGCGCGCAGGACGAGAGAGGACAAGCGTGTCCCGTCGTCGAGGGCGTGGGAGTCGCCGTCGAGGAGGCGCGCGGCGAGGAGCGGAAGTGGCTCTCCGTCGGCTGGGAGTGCGGCGACGACGGTCAGCGCACGGGCCAGCAGGCTGCGGGTCCGATCGGGTGAGCCGTCGACCAGGCCGTTGGCCCGCAGGTGGCCGGCCCACTCCATGAGGACGGGCTGGGCGGTGACCACCTCGTGGCCGGCCAACCAACGCCACAGGCCTTCGCGTTGGCCGGCCGCAAGCTCACGCTCGGCGGCCCGGTCGCGGACCGGGCCGAGGATGGCGGTCACCACCTCCCGGACGGGCAGACCGCAGGCATCCGTCACGGCGGCTTCCAGTCCGGCGAGCGCGATCGTCGGTTCGGCTCCGGGGAGCCGGTCGAGCCCGAGGAGGTCGGCCAGGGCCTCCCGGCCGGCGTCGTCGAGCGGCCCGACCCGCACACGGCTGACGGGCCGACCGGTCGACAGGCGGTCGTGCACGGCTGCCCAGACGGGCCGGAGCCCGGGTACGTCGAGGGGATGTCGGTCCGTCATGTCAGCACGTCCGTGGCGGAGTCCTCCGGAATCAGGTCGGAGCCCGTCCACGTGAAGCGGGCGCTGGTGACGGCGTCGTCGCCGTCGCCTCCGGTGATGAGCTGGTGGACGGCGATCCCCGAGAGTTCCCGGTACGTGCACCACTCGTGGTCGGAGGTGAGCACCAGGTCGAGGTCGAGCGCCACGAGGAGGGCGAAGACCTGCCCGCGGTTGACGGTGTCGACGCCGACGAAGACCTCGTCGAGGAGGATCAGCCGCGGGGACTCCGGCACCGCCTCGTAGTGGGCTGCGACGGCGGCGAAGAGCGGCAGGTGGAGCGCGATGGCCTTCTCACCGCCGGAGAGCGCACCGTGAAGCTTCTTGGTGAGCAGTTGCCAGCCCGCGCCGTTGGCACGGTCCAGCTTGACGACGAACTGGTGCCAGGCCGTGTAGTCGAGGACCTCGGCGAGTTGTTCCTCCCATGTGGCGGCGGTGTTACGCGTCTTGGCCTCCTCGATACGGCCCCGGAAGAAGGCGTGCAGGGCCTCGCGGTCGGCCTCGGTGATGCGGGCCGGATCCTTGAGCAGCAGTTCGCGGGCCGTTCGGGTGCCGACGGGCAGATCGGGGTGGATCTGCCAGACCAGGCGGACGGCCACCCTGGAGGCCGTGCGGACCCGTTCGAGGTGGCCGTTCATCCGGTCGACGAGTTCGCCGGCCTGGCGGATGCGGGAGGCGAGGTGGCGACGGGTGTCGCCGGTGAGGGTCCGGTCGAAGAGGTTCCGTTCGGCGGCGGTGATGTCGTCGTGGCTGCGGTCGCGGTCGCTGCGGAGGATGGAGAGGAGGCCGGTCGCACCGACCCGGACGCCGTCGATGGCGGCCGTGAGGACGTGGACGTCCTCCTCGGCTTCGAGTTCGAGGTCGGCGCGGATGCTGAGGCTCTGGCGAGCCCGGTGAACGGCTTCGGACAGGCGGTTGAGCGCGTCGCCGAGGTTCCTGGTGCCGTGCGGCAGGTTCGGCCACGTGGCGGCGGTCTCGCGAGCCGCTTCGAGGGTGGCACGGGTGCCGTCCTCGGAGGTGAGGACGAGGCCGATGCCCGCGTCCTCGGGGAATCCGAGGACGCAGAGGCGCCGGAAGCCCCGGGCAGCCTCGTTGCGGGAGGCCACGGCGTCGTCCCGCCGGGCCGCGTCCTGGGCCAGGGTGGCGCTCAGTGCGCCGATCCGGCCTTCCAGCGTGATGAGCGCCCGGGTGCCCGCATCGATCCCACGGCGGGTCCGGCCGAGCGCCTGCCGCAGGTCGCTGATCCGGTCGGCCACCTGCCGGTAGTCCTCACCGACGCTGCTCTCGACGGCCTGGAGCGTCGATCGGAGCCCTCGGGCGGCGGCCTCGGCCTCTTCGGCTTCGGACGCGCTCTCCTCTGCCGCGGCCCGGGAGGACTCGGCATGGCTCCGGGCGGTGTCCCAGGCGTGCCGGGCGGCCACCCAGGCGAGGTGGGCGTCCAACCAGACGTCGGCTTGTTCGCGTAGCGCGTCGACGGCCGCAGCGGTGGTGTCCAGAGCGGCGCGGTCGGTCGGCAGCGCGTGCTCGGCGGAGGCCATCGCGAGCCCGCGCAGCACGGCGGCGACCGCGTCCTCCTGCTGCGCGAGCCGCTCGACGGCCTCACGTACGGCGTCCTCCCGAGCGCCCACCTCGGACTCCGACCGCTCCCAGGTGCGCTTGGCCTGCTCCACCTCACGGTGGTGCGGCCGGGAGCGGAGGTCGGAGCCGAGGCGAAGCCGGCGGTCGGTGAGGGTACGCAGGCGCTCCTCGAGCCCGGTGACGGTGGCACTGGCCTCGGCCAGTTCGCCCGAGAGCTCGGCGATCCGGCGTTGCCTGGCCGCCTCGCGCGCCGCGGCGCCGATGTGGCTGGACTCCTCCTTGGTCCAGGTACCGACGGTCGTCGCGAGCCGCCAACTGCCGTCGGCCGCCACGGCTGCCGGATGGCCCGAGGGGAGGTTGGAGCCGTAGGCGATGCCGGCGAGCAGCCGCTGCACCCACCCGGCCTCCACCGGCCCGTCGGGTTCGGGAGACAGGACGTCGAGCAGCGAGGGGCCCGGTGCGGGCGTGGCCGATGCCGGGTCGGCCACGGTGTCGTGCCCGGGAACGGCGATGCCACCGTCGGGGGTCATCCAGGCGTCCAGCAGGCCCGCTGCCTCCATGGCCGCTTCGATGCCGGCCTGATCGGCGAGCGGCACCTCCGGCCGGAACGCCACGAGTCGCCACAGCGGCGCACCGGGCAGCGCCGACCGGTCCGCCGTGCGCGTGTACGGGGGCCCCGGCGGCAGGTCGGTTGCGGCCGCCGTGCGTTCCAGCTCGTCGGCGATCCGCTCCCGCCGCGCGCGGGCGCGGTCCCGGTCCGCGCGGGCGGTGGTCTCGTCGACGCTGATGTCACTCTCGGCGGTACGGGCGGCGGCTTCGACCAACGCGAGGACATCGGTCTCGACGGCGGCGCGGGAGGCGAGTTCCTCGGCGTCGTCGATGCGGAGCTCGGCGCACTCCGTCGTCGCCCACCGGCGCAGTCTGGCGGCCTGAGCCTCGACGGCGGTCTCGTACGCGCCCGCGTTCCCGTCCCGCCGGCTGGTCGCCTCGGCCAGCCGCCCGCGGGCCTTGTCGAGCTGGTCCTCCGCGGTCGTTCGGTCCGCGACGGACCGCTCGTGGCGCTCAAGGGCGGCGCGGACCTGGGTGATCTGGCCGTGGCGCGACGCGAGCGCACCGCGCAGCAGCCGACGTGCGGCGCGCCCCGGTTCCCCCGTGTCCTCGGACGGACTCGACGCGGTCCCGAGAATGCCCTGCACCTCGGTGCAGAGGGACTCCATGGCCGCCCGCCGCGCCGCTCCCCTGGTGTCCTCCTGTGCGGCACGGGTGTGCTCGGCCCGCTGCTCGGACCGCAGCCGCACTTCCTCGGCGTGGCCTGCGTCCTCGGTGGCCGTGCGGAGCTTCCTGTCCGCGGCGGCGCGGAGGCGGTCGGCGGCCTGCGAGGCGTGGTCGGCCCGGCGGCGGAGCTGGTCGAGTTCCTGGCCATGCCGGTAGACCTCCGAGTCGAGCAGCCCCTCGATGGCGCCGTCGATCTCCTGCAGCCGGTGCCCGAGTTCTGCGTTCGCCCGGATGCTCCGCTCCCGCTCCGCGAGGACGCCGGCGTGCTCCTCCTCGCTCTCCCGGGCGATGCGGGTGAGGTTGTCCATCTCCGTGGTCGCCGAAATGAGCGCGGCCGCCCCGGCGCGCAGCACGCGCTGGGCGTATCCGCGTTGCTGGGTCGCGACGGAGGTGGCCGCGGCCACCTCCTCGTCCAGGGTCTTCAGGTGCTCGCGCTGGCGGTCCAGGCGTTCGAAGCCTTCGGCCAGTTCGGTGATCTCGCCCTGGCCGAGCGGGGGCAGAGCGCGGGAGAGCAGGGAGGACAGCAGCGACGGGTCCAGGCGCTCGGAGAGCTTGGGGGTGCGGAGCTGGAGCAGCGCGGTGATCAGGGCTTCGTAGCGCTGCTCGCTCAGGCCGGGAAAGAGCGTGCTCCGGACCGTGTTGCGATAGTCGCTCGGCGATCCGTGCAGCTCACCCTGGCTTTGCAGGGCGTCGGCGAGCGCGGCGCGGGTGAGCGGCTGGCCTGCCTCGTTGACCAGGGCGAGGCCGCCGGGGCGGTCGATCCGCGCGCTCGTGGTGAAGTAGTCGGCGGTGACACCGGTGGTGTGCACGCTGGCCTGGAGCCTGGCGCCGCACGTGAACCAGGCGGGAGCGCCGTCCCCGGTGCGGACGAACTCCAGCCAGACGTAGCCGACCCGGGTCTTGCCCGATGCGCCTTCCCCCATCAGGTTCCAGTGCATGGTGCGCTCGGAGCCTCCGAAGGTGGACAGCCGGTTGGGGCGCAGACTGGCGTCGAGCAGGAACGGCAGCAGCACCTCCAGCGCCTTCGATTTGCCTGTCCCGTTCTGGCCCCTCAGGAGCAGGCGGCCCTCGTGGAAGGTGAAGGTCTCGTCGTAGTAGCGCCAGACGTTGATGATGCCGGCCCTGGAGGGCTGCCACCGCCCTCCCACAGCCGCCGTTCGGAGGGCGGAGGGCTGCGGGAGTTCCGTCACGGTCATCAGGGTTCCTCCCTGGTCATGCCTGGTCATGCCTGGTCGTCCTGCGGGCCGGCGGTCGCGGTGGCCCGGTAGCGGAAGGCCGCCGGCCGGGCGACGGTGCGATCGCCGATCTCGCGGGCCAGGCCGAAGTCGGTCAGGACTCGGACGGCATCGGCGGCCAGCCGCTCGGCTCCGTCCTCCGACTGGTAGCCCTTCGCCCAGAGGGGGAACCGCCGAAGCAGCCTGTCCGCCTCGGCGGTGAGCTGCTCCGGCGTCAGCCCGCTCGGAGCGGCCGTCAGCGGTTCCAGCAGGAGCAGGGCGGCGACCCGGGCGGTCGCGGAGTCGTCGGGGAACCGGCTGTCAGTGGCGATCCCGTCCGGGTCCACGAGCAGCAGGCCGTCGGCTCGCTCCTCCAGGACGAAGCCGCCCTGTTCGGCCGCGCGTCGGACGATCTGGCGTCCCGTCGGTGAGGTGAGGTAGGCCAGTTCGTCGGCGGTGAGCTCGTCGTGGTGGACGGCGGGGTCGTCGAAGAGCCGTCGCAGCACCGAGTGCCGCAGCCGGAGGTTGCGCTGTGCGTCGGAGGCCTCGGCGCCGCCGTACCGGGGCTCGCGCACGGTCTCCCGCAGGAGTTCCTCGAAGCGCAGCGGTACCTCCTCGGCCGGTACCGCCAGGCGGGAAGGCCCGACGGGTGCGGTGAGCAGGCGCATCAGCATGGTGGCGTCCACGCGGTAGAGCACCTTGGCCTGCACCGAGTCCGCGAAGTTCTCCGTGAGCCCGTCCACGGTGAGCAGCGCACCGTAGGACTCCAGCAGTTTGAGGACGTCGACGAAGGCCATGCGCTCGGGCTTGCTCGCCGTGTCGAAGGGCGGCAGCGCCTCGTCGGTCGCGCAGGCGTGGGCGACGCGGTCGGCGAGCATGCCGACCGTCGTCACCGGGACCGGCAGCAGCTCGGCCGCGGCGACGCACAGCAGGGTGTAGCGGCGGCGGTCGAAGGGCGCCCTGCCGGAGCGCACTCGGCGGGCGGGGCGTGAGGCGTCGGGGACGGTGCGGATCTTGAGCAGACGGGCGTACCCCAGGCGCGGCTCCACCACCAGCTGCCAGCCGCAGTGGTAGTCGAACCACTTCGTCAACGGGTCCTGCCGGCGACGGATCAGCTCGAAGGCGGTCGGGTCGCCGCGCTCGGTGATCAGCGGCCGGCCGAGGAGCAGTCTGATGCCCCGGGCGACGTCCTCCCGCTCGGCCAGCACCAGCTGGTTGGCCAGGGTGCTCATCCCGCCTCCCTCTCGACGGACGATCGCGGGCCGCCGGGCCTGCGGACCTCCACCAGGTAGTCAGGCCCCTCCAGCCTCCCGCGAGACGTCCGCAGGACGGCACGACCGCCGTCGGGAAGCAGCCGGAGCACGATCTCGACGCGGCCGTCCGCGGTGACCGCCCGGCGCGCGCCGGTGCCGTCCGGCCGTGCGGCCAGCGCCCTGCCGAGGAGGTCGAGCAGCCGCTCGAACACGGCGTGGTCCAGCATGCCGAGGGCCGAGACCCGCACCGGGCCGTCGGTGCCCAGGACGTCCCAGGCCGTTTCGAGCTCGGCACGCTCCTTCCGGGCCCGCTCCGCGCGGGCCGCCTTGATCCCGCCGACGTCGCGCACCTTGCCGGTACGGGTGAACCGCTCGGTGCGTCCGCTGGTGCGCAGCAGGGCGGACACCTCCACCGGCAGAGCCTCGGCCCAGGTGTCCGAGGACGGCACCAACTCGGGGTCCTGGTGGGAAAGATGGGCGTGGCGGGCCGAGCCGAGGCCGAAGGCGGCCGACCAGAGGCGGTGCAGGTCGTTCTCGGTGGGCGCCGCGGCGAACCAGCAGGCCAGCTTCCGGAAGTCCTGCACGGCGCTGGAGGAGCGACGCCGCGACTCGGTGATCCGGTCGAGGACCTGGAGGAGCGTCACGATCGCGCGCCGCGCCACGTCGTGCAGCTGTTCCACGCGGGGTCGTGTCCCGTCCACCGGCCGGAACCACGCCCGCAGCCCCTCCCAGCGTGCCCGGCGCCGCTCCAGCCACGCGGGCACGGGATCGCTGCCGGCGGCCGGCGGCAGCTCGGCACCGCGCAGCGCCCGCGCGTGCAGCAGGCTCACCCCGCGCTGCTCGACCCGCTCGACGGCGAAGGCCACCGCCTGCCCCCGCTGATCGAGGTTGACGAGGAACTCCTGAAGGTAGGCCACCGTTGCGGCCTTCACCTCGCGAAAGGTCGCCAGGTCCGCGCCCTCGGCGCGCAGCAGGCGCTGCAGCTCGCCGTTGAACGCCTTCGTGTTGGCCAGCAGCGCCTCCAGGTGGCCTTCCAGCTCCTGCAAGGTGGTGAAGACCCGGCGGTCCGACGACACCGGTTCCCCCAGCAGGACGTACAACTCGTCGAGCCGGTCCGTGATCGCCTCCAGGACCGCTGTCTGGAGCGCACCCGTCGAGGCGAGCACGGACAGGGCGTGCTCGACCCCGGCGAACGCGGCTTCGCCGCGACGGGTCAGGGAGTACTGGAGATTGCGGCGCTCGTACTCCTCGGCCGTGCGGTAGTTCTCCGCGTGGTTCTGGACGACGTCGAGCAGCTGCCACTCCTTGAGCCTGCGCAGCGCCTCCTGAAGGTCGTCGTCGTGGATCGCGTCGAGCCAGCCCACCGTCCGCAGGCGGGCGCGGACCTCGTCCAGCCCGAGCGAGGTCTCCAGCCGCTCGTTGGCCGCGCCGAAGGCATGCAGGATCGCGCCGTAGAGCTCGGCCTTGTCCCCCGTCGTGAACCGGAACATCTCCGGCGGCACCCTGCGCAACGGCTCCCCTCCCCATGTCGTCCCGATCCGGCCGCCCCACAGTACGCGGACGCACTGACAGCGCAGTCCCGGATCCCGATATCAGCCGGTCCTGCTGGACATCGCCGATCCCGGAGACGACCTCAACCACGCGCCGATCCTGGCCCGCGTCCGGCTCAGCCGGCACGACTACCCGAAGGCGCTCCAAGACAAGATCGACGAGAAGTGCCAGTAACCGCCCCGAGTCCACCGGTCCCCGTCCCCGACGAGGGCCGGTGCTGGCCCCCGGGGACGGCTGGCACCAAAGGACCACCCTGCGCCGCGGGTATCGCCTTGCCGCACCCTCAGACCCCCGTCCGGCGAGCCGGGACCCACTCGAGGGCCGGGGTCAGAATCAGGGTCTCCGCTTGGTCGGACGGGAGCGGCCGGGAGAACAGGAAGCCCTGGCCGAGCGGGCAGCCCATGGAGATCAGCAGCTCCTGCTGGGTCGTGTTCTCCACGCCCTCGGCGATCACCTTGACGCCCAGGGTGTCCGCCAGATGGGTGATTCCCTCCACCAGGGCGAACTGCTGCGGGGAGCGCCCGAGCTTGTCGATGAACGACTTGTCGATCTTGAGTATCGAGATCGGGAACTCGCGCAGGTAGCTCAACGAGGAGTAGCCGGTTCCGAAGTCGTCGATCGCGATGCGGATGCCCAGGTCGGTCAGGTGGCGCATCACGGTCCGGATGCGGTCGTCGTGCCGCATCAGGACGGTCTCGGTCAGTTCGAGGATCAGGCTCGACGGCTCGATGCCGGACAGCTCCAGCGTGTCGTGCACCGCGTCGAGGAACCCGTCGTCCCGGAACTGCCGCGGCGAGACGTTGACGCTCACGTACGGCGCGCCGGGCAGCGCGCCGGGACGCCGCGGCACCTGCAGCCGCCGCCAGTGGACCGCCTCGGCCGCCGCCTGACCGAGCACCCAGGCGCCGAGGGGGACGATCTGGCCGCTCTCCTCCGCCAGGGTGATGAACTGCTCGGGGAGCACCATGCCGCGCGATGAGTGCGGCCAGCGGACCAACGCCTCGAACCCGGCGATCTCCCCGGTGGTGAGTTCCACGATGGGCTGGTACAGGACCACGAACGACGATTCGACCGGCGCACTGTCGAGGCTCTCCTGGAGTTGGTGCCGCTCGGCCATACCGCTCTGGAGGACGGGCTGGTACCCGCGCCACTGGCGCTTGCCGGCCGTCTTCGCGGCGTACAGGGCCAGGTCGGCATGGGCCAGGAGTTCGACCGAGTCGATGCTGTCCTCGGTGGTGGCGATGCCCACGCTCGCGTAGACGCTCACCGGCCCGACGCTGAGGCGGAACGGTTCCGCGAACACACTGATCACGTGGTCGGCGAAGGTCTCGACGTCCCCGCGCGTCACCGAGTCCTCCACCAGCAGGGCGAACTCGTCGCCGCCGATGCGGGCCGCGGTGTCGGACGCCCGGACGGTAGAGGACAGCCGCAGCGCGACGGCGACCAGCAACTCGTCGCCCACGCTGTGCCCCTGGATGTCGTTCACGACCTTGAAGTCGTCGATGTCGACGAAGAGCACACCGACCACGGTGCCTTCGCGCTGGCTCTGGGTCAGCGCGTGGGAGACCCGGTCCTGGAACAGCACGCGGTTCGCGAGGCCGGTGAGCGAGTCGTGGAACGCCCGGTGGGTGAGCTCACGTTCGAGCGAACGCTGCTCGGTGACGTCGCGGAGGGTGAGCACCAGGCCACCGACCGTCGCCTCGGACCGCAGGTCACTGCATCTGACCTCGACCTCGATACCCGCGTCGTCGACGCGCGTCATCTGCCAGTGCTCACGCCTGCCCTGGTAGTCCCGGAGCCGCATCTGCGCAAGGGTGTGGACCACCGAGCCGGTGTCCTGTGGAGCGATCAGGTCGGTCAGCTGGATTCCCTCCAGCGAGAGATGGCCGAGGACCTGGTCGGCCGACGGGCTGGCGTACCGGATCCTGTCGTCGTCGTCGAGGATCAGGATGACGTCGGATGCGTTCTGCACCAGGGTCCGGAAGTAGGCCTCGCTCTTGCGCCGGCCGACCTCCTCGCTGAGGGCGATCCGTTCGATCGCGAGGGCGGCCTGGGCCGTCAGCGTGACCAGCGAGTCCTGCAGGACGATGAGATGCTGCTCGTCCCCGGCCACGATCAGCGCCCCTATGCTGAGCTCCGCAGGGCCGTCCCGCTCCGCCTGGTCCTCCGGGCGGTCCGGCAGGGCCAGCGGGCACACCAGGGCGCTGGGTGCCTCGCCGAGTTCCGCGGCGAGGTTCTCCTGAAGGCCGACGCGGCTCACCAGACGGGCCTCGCCGGTCCGCGTCAGGTCCTGTACGGCCCGGGCGGTCTCCGGGGACGACGCGCGGCGCTCCCCGTCGTCGGTACGGATCAGCCACAGGACGTCGGTGTCCCTGATGGCGAGCAGTGCGCTGTGGCCCTGGGAGTCCGGCAGCAGCGAGGCGACGACGGTCCGGACCGCGGCGGCCGTGTCCCGGATGTCAGCGGCGGACCCCAGCGAGGCCACGGCGACGCGCAGCACCCGCTCCCGGCCGACGGCCTGCCGATGGGTCGCCGCGACGCCCGCCAGCCGGTAGAGCACCAGCGCGAAGAGGACGGCCGAGAAGGCCCCGATGACGCCGACGTCCGTGGTGACTCCCCGTGCCGCCTGCAGCAGGAGCATGGCCGGTGCGATCAGTGAGGCGAGCGTGAGCAGGGCCAGGCGACCGCGTGCGGTGTCGGCGCGCCACCTGACGGGTTGGGTCAGCGTGACCATGGAGGGATGGATGGCGGCGGCGCCCCAGGCTCCGTAGAACACTGCCCAGCCCAGCTCCACCGCCGTACCGGTGTGCCAGGTCCCGTGCAGCTGGATGAGGGCGTACAGGACGTCGGAGGTGAGCAGGCCGACCGTACCTACGGTGAGCAGCACCAGTGACGGGCTCTTGCCGCCGCGGGGGGCGAGCAGGCGCAGCAGCATCGCCAGCACGAGGATGTCCCCGAGCGGGTAGGCGACGGAGATCGCCTTCTGGAGCCAGGTGAGACCGGCGACGTGGGTGTAGGGGACGATCAGGTAGATCCAGGACAGCAGGGCCAGGCCGGCCGTCAGCGTCAGCGCGTCGATGAAACTGGCCCGGTCACGCCCGGCCGAACGCCAGCGGACGAATCCCAACAGCCCTACCGCGTACAGCCCGTACGTCGCGAGATAGAAGGCGTCGGCGGCTGATGGGAACGGATTCTCCTCGTGTAGGAACTGGATGAGAACGATCTGGGTCGCCTCGCCCGCCGCGAAGCTGAGGTTCGCGGCGGCGAGTACCAGCCAGGGCAACCGGTGGGACGGGCGGTTGACGAGAACGCCCACCAGCATGCCGATGACACCGGTCAGCCCGATTCCGACGAAGATAAGCCGCTGGGCCGAGAACGCATAGTAGAAGGCCGTGAGCAAGGCCACCGAAACACCGAACCCGCTCATCAAGGGGATCCAGCGCCGTTGGGTATTCAAACCCCGCCACCTCCGACGCGTCGTGCGAGGAAGTTCCGAGACCCGCGTTGGGGACTCGGCACCAGGGAGTTCGGAACCGGTAGGGGCTGCTGCGGAGGGGAGCAGCGGACCATCGGGCTCCGTCTTGAGGCTCCTAGGGCCAGATTCTTCGGCACAAATCTGGTCTCAGTATACCTAGTTCGCAGAAGTTCATACGCACACGGACAGTAGCTGCCACCCCGGTGCGGACAGCCGCCGGTGAGCGCGCTGTCGTGACGCGGTGTCATGTCGGCGCGGGGCGCGGCCCGCCCTCGCGGTCGGGACGGGCCAGGAGGACGCACCGGTCCCCGCTGCCGCGACGGGCCGTGACGGGAACTGACCTGCCATCAGTGCCGGCTGCGAGGCGGGCGGAGGTCGCCGTGTCCGGACCGTGCTCGATCATCAGCCGGTTGACCGGCGGTTCGGGACAGGGGCGCCCTGGTTTGCGATCTCGGGGGGTTCGCCGTTGGCTGGAGGTATCCGGTCCGGCGCCCCTCCGAACCGGTGGCCCCCCTTCGGGCCCGCCTGTTCCGAACACCCGGCCTGTCGGCGAGGAGGGCGTATGGGCTGGCTTCGCGGCCGGTGGAGCCGCCACGACGACGCATGGTGGGCTTTCCTGATGGCCTGCACCGCGGTGATCGTGGCGTTCGTACTCATGCCCTCCTCCGTCCGCTACGTCCTGCCCGTGGTGCTGTCGGCGGCGACGAGCCCCGCGATCGTGGCGGGGGTGCGCATGCACGGACCCCCCTCGGCCGGCGCCTGGTACGTGCTGGCGGCGGGCACGGTTCCGTACGCCGCTGCGGACGCGGTCTGGGGGGCCTACCAGGTGCGCGGGGAGGAGGTGCCGTTCCCGGGGCCGGTCGACGGCCTGTACCTCGTCGCCTATCTTCTCTTCGCCACCGGTCTGTTGATGCTCACGCGGTGGCCGGCCGGCCGGGCGCACTGGGCCGGCCTGCTGGACGCGGGGATCGTCACGCTGGGATTCGCCACCCTGTCCTGGGTCTTCATTCTCGGCCCCTATACCCGTAGCCGACTCCCGCCGGCGTCACTCGCGGTGACGGTGGCCTATCCGGTGACCGATCTGGTGCTGCTGTGCCTGGCAGCCCGTCTTGTGCTGACGGCGGGTTCCCGCGGCCCGTCCTTCCTGTTGCTGGTCGGCTGGCTGGTCACGACACTCGGTGCCGACGCCCTCTACTACGGGACGGTGGCGACGACCGGGAGCGCGATCGCGGAAGGCGTCTCCGAGGTCGGCTGGATGGTCTCCTACGCCTGTCTGGGCGCAGCGGCTCTGCACCCCTCGGTGGCCCGAATGGCGCACGCGCAGGAGAGCGGAGGGCTGGCCCTCTCCCATCCCAGGCTGGCCGTCATGCTCGCGCTCTCCCTGCTGGGGCCGGCGATCGTGGTGTGCAACGTCAGGGGGATCCGTGGCGACCCCTCGCACATCGCGGTCCTGGTGGGCATGATGGCCGCTCTCGCAGTGCTGCTGGTGCTGCGCGTCAGCCTCCTGGCCCGCTACGCCCAGGCCAGGGCGGCCGAGGCGCGTGGGCGGGCTCGGGCCCTGGAGGAGTCGCTGCGCGAGCAGTCGGTGCTCCAACAACGTCTCAGCCACCAGGCGTTCCATGATCCGCTGACCGGCCTGGCCAACCGCCTGCTACTCGGGGAGGGATTGGAGCACGTGGTCCGCCGGCACCCGGCCCCGCCTTCCGCAGGGCTGCTCCTGCTGCTGGACCTCGACGGTTTCAAGTACGTCCACGACACCCTCGGCCACCCGACCGGTGACGAGTTGCTGGTCGCCGCCGCTCACCGGCTGCTGGGCGGCGTGCGCGGCGGCGATCTGGTCGCCCGGCTGGGCGGCGACGAGTTCGCCGTGCTGGTGGAGGAGCTGAACGAGGACAACGTGAGCGAGTACGTCGAGCGGATCCTCGGACAGTTCAGGGACCCGTTCGTCATCGGGGATCACCGTTCGATCAACGTGACCGCGAGTGTGGGCGCCCGGCTGATCCGGGAGCCGACCGGGGCGACGGACACGCTGCGTGACGCCGACGTCGCGCTCTACGTGGCCAAGGCGGAAGGGAAGAACCGCATGGTGCTCTTCGAGCCGCACATGCGGGACAACTCCCAGGACCACGCCGGGATGGCCGAGGCCCTGCGCAACGCGCTCAGCCGTGACGAACTCCTTGTGTACTACCAGCCGGTGGTCGATCTGGCCACGGGCGAGATCGCCGCCGTGGAGGCCCTCCTGCGCTGGGCACGACCTCACGGCGGCCTCGTCCCGCCCGACGAGTTCATCCCCGTCGCCGAGGAGACGGGCGTGATCGTGCCGATCGGCGCCTGGGTGATGCGACAGGCGTGTCTTCAGGCCCGCCGCTGGCGCGAGGCTCTCCCCTCGCATCGGGAGATCGCCGTCCTGGTCAACATCTCGGGCCGCCAGCTCCGGGACCCGGGGTTCGCCGACACGGTGGCCGGCGTCCTCCGGGAGAGCGGGCTGGATGCCGGCTCGCTGGTTCTCGAAATCAGCGAGGGCACGCTCGGCGGCGGCGGGGAGGCCGCCGCCGCCCAGCTCGCGACGGTCCGCGGCCGGGGTGTCCGCATTTCCCTCGGCGGCTTCGGTTCCGGAGCCGCCCTCACCTGTCTGCGCGACGTCCCGATCGACATCTTCAAGATCGACCCTGGCGTCGTGCTGAGCACCGACACGGCCCGGGACGACCTTCTGGTTCGGGCCATCGTCGACGTCGGCCGCGGGCTCGGCCTGGACATCGTCGCGGAAGGCGTAGACACCCTTGAGCAGGCCGATCGCCTACGCGCCCTCGGCTGCCCACAGGCCCAGGGCTTCCGCTTCGGCCGGCCCATGCCGGGTCGCGTGATGGAGTGGCACCTCCTGACGCGGGCGAATGGTCTGCCGCGGCCGAATGCCTGACTCCCGGCACGTTCACGCCCCCGACTCCGGGGCGGCTCCACCGGTCGGGCGTCGGCCGTGCGGATCGCGTCAGCCGTCATCCGGGAACCCTGACGGACCGTGGCCGCGCACCGTCCGTGACGGGTGACGAAGCGCCCGCCTCGATACCTCCGCCCCCGCCCCCTGCCCCTGCCCTCGTCGCCGGGCGGGGTAGCAGCGTCGACGAGGCAGAGGCCGTGACACGGTCGGTGCACCGGCTCCTGCGGCCTCGGCCGCTACTCCGCGTCAACCGGACCCGCGCCGACCTGATCGTACGCAGCACGGCCGCCGTCACCGGCGCCCTCCTGGTCGTGACGACGGCGCTCGCCCTGATCGCGGCACCGCAGCTGATGGGGGTGGCCGTTTGGCGCGGCCGGAGTCTCCGCCTACTGTCGTGCCACGTCGGACGGCTGGCGACCATGCCGGTTCCAGTCCGTAGTGCCAATCTGCCGCGCCTCGTCCGGGTAGACCGTCCACCTACCTCCCGCGCCGGGACAGGTGGGTGGCGATCAGATCGCGGTACCACGCTGATCATTCTGATCTTCAGAGGTCAGGAGGAGAGGGTGATTTCCACCATTCCCGCCCTTCGTCAACCCGGGCCACCACAATACCAACGAGGGCCCGAATCGGACCGGGCGCGGCGCAGCCCTCCGTCCCAGTTCAGGAGTCGCCCGGCGAGAGCCTCGTCCTCCTCCCGCAGGCGCCGGGCCTCGGTCGGCACCACGTGAGGCCGTGTGAGGCCTCAGGCCTACGACGTTGCGTCGCAAGGTCGCGGCGAGACTCAGCCGGACCCGGCGCCGGGCCAGCGGGCGAGGGCCGCTGGATCACGCACCACGACCTGCCCCCGCGAGACGACGATCAGGCGGTGGTCGGTCAGCACGCGCAGGACCCGCACCACCGACTCCCGGGAGGCCCCGACCGCTCCGGCAAGCTCCTGCTGGTTGACCGTCAGGCGGCGAGCCACCCCGTCAGCCGCCTCCGGTACCGGGGTCCCATAGCTCTGGGAGAGCCTCGCGAGGACCAGTGCGGTCCGTGCAACCGTCGGCAGCGCGCCGAGGTCCGCCCGGCCGACGTCGGATTCCCGCAGCCGGACGGCCACGCTCCGCAGCACGGCCAGCGCGAGTCCGCCGTGTGCTTCCAGGAGGGCCGTGAATCTCGGCGCCGGTACGGCCACCCCCGCCACCTCCCCCATCGCTGTTGCCGTAGCGGACCGGGGCCCGTCGTCCACGCAGGACAGCTCACCGAGCAGTTCGTCCGGTCCACGCAAGGCGAGGAGACTGGTAAAGCCGGTCGCGGACGCCGCAGTGACCTTCACCAGCCCCCGTCGGAGGAGGATCATCCGATCCGCGGCGTCACCCTCGCGGACCAGGAGCTCACCGCGCCGCCAGAGCACCTCTTGACCCGCAGACCTGATCAGGCGTCTCCACTCTTCGGACAGCGCCGATCCGACCACTGCTCACCCCCTTCGAACTCCACCGTAGCCCGCATCCCCTTCCCTCTGCGCAGTTTGACGCAGACGGACCCGTCCGCCGCAGGTACAAAGATGACCGGTCGGTCGCCTCGCCGCGGACCGGACCCCGGAATTCCACTGAATGGGAGAACCACATGAGCGTCCCAACCGTCGGAACCAACGGTCTCCCACTCCCAGGACTTTCGGGCGCCACCACCACGGTCTCCACCACCGCCGGGCTGGATGCGGCCTGGCGGATCCACGGCTCGCTGGCCGACTGGGTCGGCCGGGTGGACGTCAAGGCCTCGTTCGCCCTGAGCCTCGCAACAGCGGCTCTGGTGGCGATCACGAGCGTCGCGCAGACCGTGCAGATCTCCGGGGCTCACTCCCAGCGGCGGCAGACGGCCACCCTGGTGGACCTCTGGGTCAGCGCGGTACTTGTCGCCGCCGCTCTCGTCTTCGCAATTGCGGCGGTCGCTCCCCGCATCGGTTCCCGAGGCGAGCCGGACGAGTGGCGGCACAACGTCATCTACTTTGGTCATCTGAGGTACTGGAGCGCCGACGAGTTGGCCGCCGCCCTCGCCGAGCAGGATCTGCTCCCGGCGCTCAGTGGGCAGTTGGTGGCGCTTTCCCGAATCGCCTGGGCGAAGCACGTACGAGTGCGCACCTCTCTGGTCCTGGGCGGGGTCGGGGTCACGCTGGCCGCCGCGCCAGCGATGATGAACTCCATGGTGTAAGCAAACTGACGACGGCTCCGCCGATCTGATCGACCAGAAACGGATTCGCTCCAATGGACACCACTGTTCCAGCCCACCCTTGGGACCTGCCGCCTGAACGCACGCTCTTCGCGGTCGACATCAAGGATTTCAGCAAGGCCCCCGAGCATCGCCAGCCCATGCTTCGGCAGGCCCTGGACAGCGCGCTGGAGTCGGCCTTCACGCAGAGCGACCTCGCAGCGGAGTGGAAGGATTCGGCAGGCTTCCAGGACACCGGTGACGGCTGCATACTCGTCCTGCCGCCGGCCCGCACCTGGCGGCTAGTGGACCCGCTGATCCGGCTCCTGGACGAGGAGTTGCACGGCTACGAGCAGCAGCGACAGCGTGACGATCCGCCGCTGCTCGTCCGAGTAAGCGTGCACGTCGGGCCCATGCCCGATAGCAACATGGCGGATGCCATCAACGACGTGGCGCGGTTCGTCGACAGCGACGCCGTCCGGGCAGGCATCGCCGCCGCGAGTGCCCACGGAAGTTACACAACCCTCGCGTTGTCCGACGAGATGTACCGACGGGTGGTCCTCGCCCGCCGGAGCAGGCTTCTGCCGGAGCGTGACTTCCTCGCCGCGCCCGCCACCGTACCGGGCAAGGCCTTCACCCGAACCGCGTGGATCCATGTGCCCAGGCTGAGCCCCGGTGTGGTCGCCCAGTACCTGGAAAGGAGCGAGGCGAACCCCGTCCACGACGATGGCGAGCGGACCACGGCTCCGGTCTCCCCCGGTGGTGTCCAGTTGTCCGGCAACGTCAACATCAACACCCTGGCCAACAACATCACCACCCTGCGGACGCGACAGATCAACCACGCCGGCCGAGCCTCGGACGAAGGGCAGCTCAACGGGTGAACACAGACGATCATCGAGCGGCCGACGACCTGGAGGAGTTGCTCGCGTCGCTGCCCGCGCCGCACGGGGCGCCGGACGCCGACTTCGGGAGCCGACCTGCGCGGTTCGTGTTGCCGCCACCGTCCGATCCCCGTGCCGACCGCTCCCGGCAGGACGCGTTCTCGTCCCGGATCACCAATATCGATGTACTCGCCAACAACATCGAGAACCTGATCCAGGAGACCCGTAAGCGCGACGTCCTAGACGGAACGGAGTTCAACCGGGATGAACTGATCCGTTCCGCCGTCTTCCTCCAACCGCCGGAGTGGGAAAGGGCCTGGTCCGACGGCGCCAACGTGCTTCGGCCGGGCGGCAGTTACGGAGTCCTCCTGATCGTGTCGCGCCGGGGTTACGGTGCCACCACGTTCGCCCGGCAACTCGGTGCCCGCCATGCGCCGGCCGAGTCCGCCCTGCTGGATCTGGAGGCCGACTGGAGTCAGCCGTCCGTCGGACGGCTCCCTCTCGAACGTGACCACACCTACCTGTTGGAGCTGAAAGATCCCGAGATCGACCGCTTCGACCGCGACTTCCTCGACCGCCTGTCGGTGTTCGCAGAAAAGCTGCGCCAGGCCGGATCCCGCCTGGTGGTGACAGCCACGGACGAACTGTGGGCCGGCCACCACAGCTGGTCCGGGCCGGGCATCAAGGTCGTTCACCTGCCGGCACCGCCAAACGCGCAACAACTCGTCGAGCGCCATCTCAGTGCCAAGGGTCTGGGCTCACTGGTCCAGTACGTCCGGTCGACCAACGCCAGGGCATCGATCCAGGGGCGGGACGCCGTCGAGGCCGTGCGCTGCGTGGAGACGGTCGTCCGGCAGTGGGCCACTCACCAGCAGCGACAGTCCACCGCCGACAGCAGCGGCGCACAGGGCCCTGTCGATCGTCCCGTGAGGATCGAGCACCTGGCGTCCCCGGCCACAAGGGCCGACGGCTTGCAGGGGCAGATCGAGCTGGCGCTGGCCGACTGGCGGGACCACTTCGACACGCTCTTCAACGACCCGGCCAGAACGCTCTCCGGCAAGGAGACCCCGCTCTCGCTCTCGGACCGCTGCCTGCTGCTCGCCCTGGCCATCCACCGCGTCGCGCCGGCATCGGTGATCGGTGCGGACGCCCACGCTCTGGAAACGGCCATCGAAGCCGCGTCCGGCGGACCACAGGCCGTCGGCTCGCCCACCGTAGGAACGATCTTCGCCGGGCGAGGCCTACGCCCGCGCCTGCTGGCACTGTCCGCAGATGTCGACCCGCAGGACCGGGTCACCTTCGACCGCCCGGGGTACTCGGAGGCCGTTCTCGGCTACGTCTGGGACAACTTCCCGCCGTTTCGCACGGTGCTGCTGAAATGGCTGGTGCGCCTGCCCGTCCGGCCCCGGACCGACGGCGGTCCCTCACCGCGCGCGCTGTCCGCGCTGATCCTCCGGCACAGGACGTCCCAACGCCTCGACGAAGTAAGGGATTTGGCGCTCCAGGCCGATCGCGCGGCACTCCTGGTCACTGTTACCGAGCGTGCGCTCAAAGACGATCACATGAGCGGCACCACCTGGAATTCGCTCTCGAAGTGGGCAAAACAGACAGCATCGGTCCGGGCGGTCGTCGCGGAAGTCTGCCGAAGAGTCCTGATCGACGAAAGCAGCACTCAGAGTGCCCGCCGGTTGGCGATGACCCGGCTGCGCAATCTTGTCCAGACGGACGACCGCACGATCCGGGCCCAGGTGCTGGACGTCTTCGACTTCCTCGCGACGAGGCCCGGCATGCGCCCGATGCTGGTTCGCGAAGTCGAGAACTGGCTGGTCAGAGAGTGGCCTGCCCCGGCGGGCCGACTGGCCCTGCTCGCCCTGATGCACTGCGAGAACGCCGGGCTTCCTTGGCTGCTCGATCCGGGATCCCCGCTGGCGGAACCTCACCTCCGGGACGCACTCCGGGAGTTGTTCGGCGACACTGCCGAGTCGCCGGAGATCACCGCCCGCGCGGCGGCCTGGCTCCGTGCTGCTGCTACAGACCGCGCTGCCGCCGACATCGTCCTCGGCCAGCTCGCACCCACGCTACGTGGCCACTCACAGGCCCAGGCGGCCGTGGACCTGTGGCACGCGGTTCGCGAGACCATCCTTCCGGACGGCAGCCGGGTCAGCGACCAACTCTTCGACTGTATATCCTGCCCGGAGATGCCCCAGGAACCGGGACGCGGAACCCGCGTCGAGGCCGCTCCGAGCGAGGCGTTGACGGCCGAGGAGTTGGACGGTCCGGTTGAGTTCGCTTGAAGCCGCCGGGAACACGACCCGGCCTACCCCCCGTGCCGCGTCCGGTGGGCGGCGATCAGGTCGCGGTACCAGGCATAGGACGCCTTCGGGGTGCGCACCTGGGTCTCGAAGTCGACGTGGACCAGACCGAAGCGCTGACTGAACCCCTCTGCCCATTCATAGTTGTCGAGGAGGGACCAGGTGTAGTAACCGCGGACGTCGACGCCTTCGGCGACGGCCGCGGCTAGGGCGTCGAGGTGAGCGGCGAGGTAGTCGATGCGGGGCTGGTCGGGGACGGTGCCGTCGGGGTGGACCTCGTCGGCGACGGAGCAGCCGTTCTCGGTGATGGTGATGGGTGGGAGTGCGGCGCCGTAGCGGTCGCGGAGGCCGACGAGGAGTTCGCGCAGGCCGTCGGGGACGACGGGCCAGTCGAAGGCGGTGCGGGGGACGCCCTCGATGGGGGCCTCGGTGAAGGGGAGGCCGGGGTCGGTGGGGGCGGCGATGCGGGTGGGGTTGTAGTAGTTGACGCCGAGGCCGTCGAGCGGCGTGGCGGCGATCAGCTTCAGGTCGCCCTCCAGGACGCTGCCGCCGAGGTCGGGGCCGACGCCGAACGCCGACAGGTCGGGGTAGCGGCCGAGTACCAGCGGGTCGGTGAACAGCCGGTTGTGCAGGGCGTCGTAGGCGGTGGCGGCCACCACGTCGGCGGGGTCATCGGTGGCCGGGCGGACCGGGGTGAGGTTGTTCGCGATCATCACCTCCAGGCCCTGCTCACGCAACGCCGCGGCCGCCAGCCCGTGGCCGAGCAGCTGGTGGTGGGCGGCGGGCAGCGCGTCGAGCATCAGGGCGCGGCCGGGGGCGTGGATGCCGAGGGCGTAGCCGTAGACCATGTGGACGAAGGGCTCGTTGAGCGTGATCCAGGCGGGGATCCGGGCGCCCAGGCGGTCGGCGACTACGGCGGCGTACTCGGCGAACCGGTACGCGGTGTCGCGGTTGAGCCAGCCGCCGCCCGCGGCGGAGCCGCTGGTCGATGGAGCCTCCAGGGCCTGCGGCAGGTCCCAGTGGAAGAGGGTGGGCAGCGGGGTGATGCCGGCGGCAAGCAGGGCATCCACCAGGCGGTCGTAGAAGTCGAGGCCGGCGAGGTTCAAAGCGCCCGCGCCGGTGGGCTGGATGCGGGGCCAGGCGATCGAGAACCGGTAGCCGTCCAGGCCGAGGCCGCGCATCAGGGCGACGTCCTCGGGATAGCGGCGGTAGTGGTCGCAGGCCACCGCCCCGGTCTGCCCGTCCCGGACGACGCCGGGCCTGGCCGCGAAGACGTCCCAGACGGACGGGCCGCGCCCGTGCTCGTCGACGGCTCCCTCGATCTGGTAGGCGGCGGTGGAGACTCCCCAGCGGAAGTCCGCCGGGAGGTCGAGTCGGTTCGGCACGGCCTGGCTCCTTGCTCACGATGGCGACGGATCGAACGCGAGAACGCGAGAACATGAGGAGGACTCATGTTAGTGCTTCGCCGCCAAAGCGCCAGATGCAGGCCCCGAGAGGCAGGCTCTCGAAGTCCTTCGGGGCCGGTGAGCGCCTCCGAGCCATACCGGGCAGGGCCGGCGATCTGCGGAACGCCCGCGAGGCCCGGTGCAGTTGGCGCCGGAACAGGTAGCCGACCCGGTGCGGGTCGGTCCAGTTCATCGACGCGGTGCGGTGCAGAGACGAGGAGACGTTGACGATCCGCCCGGCGCGGGAGGCCGACAGCGGGGCGCGGAGCAGCTTGGCGAGCAGGTGTGCGGCCAGGAAGTTCACCTGGAATGAGACCTCGTTGCCCGAGCCCGCAGACCCGCGCCCGGAGGCCGGCGCGACGGACGGAACGCTCAGCGGTACTCCCGCAGTCGGGGCCGGACTCCGAGCGCGGTGAGTGCCAGGGCGGCGGCGAGCGCGAGGGCGCCGGTGATGGCGGTGCTGGCGTCGAGGTCGTCGTCCGCCTCGGCCACGGCTCGGCCGAGGGCGTTCCGGTTGATGGCCAGGACGTCGTCCAGGGCGGCACCGAGCAGGGCGAAGTCGGCGTTGGACTGGCCCGGCGCGGTGCCGGTGTTGAAGGTGACGGCGTCCTTGAGCCGGCCCTGGCCGCGCAGCGAACGGGTCTTGCGGTCGTCCAGCTGGTACTGCTGAAAGGCCTTCAGCACCCGCTCCGCGGCTTCCTGTTCGCCGGGGAAGGTGATGTTGCGCAGCTCGGCACCGAGGAAGCCACCGAAGGGGACGGTGGTGTGGTCGGCGCGGTGGTCGTCGGCGGCGCTGCGCAGGCGGGCGTCGTAGTCGCCGAGGGTGGCGCCGTCCAGGCGGGCCACTGCCTGGGTCTTGTCGAAGAAGGTCTGCTCGTACGCGGCGGCCCGGGCGGGGTCGGTGAGGTAGCGGCTCTCGTCGGCGTTCATGTCGTAGGCCACCGCACGGGCGCGGCTGAGGGCGATGACGGAGTCGTAGGCGTTGCTCTTGGCGACGGTCAGGTGGTCGTCGGCCCGGCCCGCGAGGTGCAGGCCTGCGGTCAGGGCGATGCAGGTCAGCAGGGTGACGGCCGCGAGCGGCGGGTTGATCAGGCGGTGGAAGCGCACGGTGAGGGTCCGTTGCAGGGCGGCCAGGGCGGCCAGCGCGAGCACGCCGGCGGCGAGGATCCACCACCGGCCGGCTGCTAGGTCCGCGCGCTGGGCGTGGTAACTGTGCTCCACGGTGGCGGAGTTGGCGGCGGTGACCTGGTCGGCTGCGGGCAGCAGCTGCTGTCGCAGCAGGTCGGTGGCCTGGCGGTAGGCGTCCAGCGCCTCGGCGGAGGGCTTCCCGGCGGGAGCGTGGGCCTGCTCCTCCAGGAGCTGGGCGCGGGCCACCAGGGCCTCGTAGCGGCCGAGTTCGCTCAGCACGTTCTGGACGGCGACGCGGCCGGCCGGGTCGCCGGAGGCTGCCTCGGCGGCCCGCTGGAGGTCGGTGCCGGCCTGTGCGCGGCGCTGCTCGTAGGCGTCCTGGGTCTGCTTCCGCAGGGTGGCGTAGTCGGGGTCGGCGCCGAGGAGCAGCAGGTTGGCTGCCTGGGCGTCCATGTCGTTGAGCGCGAAGTACAGGTCGGCGGCGCGGGCGGCCTGCGGGGCGGCGTTGTGACCGATCGTGTCCAGGTCGGCGCGGGCTCCGGTCAGGACGGTGGCGGTGGCGGCGCCGGCCGCGAGCAGGGCTGCCAGGCACAGCGCGGTGAGTGTGCGGACCAGGCGTGGAGCGTTGCGGAGGGCGCCGCGCCGGTTGCGTCCGGCGGCGGCGCGGGCGGGCCGAACAGCGGCGAAGGCCGGCCCGACAAGGGCGAAGGCCCGCCGGGCCGGGGCCGGACGCGGGGCCGAGGTGCCCGTGCCCGGCCCCGGTGTCGGTGTGTTCCCGCCGGTGGTGCGGGGGACGCGCGATCGGGGTGCGGACTCGATCGGCCCGGGTCCCGCCGTCCGCGGCGGGCCTGTCTTCCCTGGTTCGGCCGTTCTGCCCGATGCACCCGCCATGACGCGCGCGTCCCCCTCCCCATCACCTGGCCGCCGGAGTTGTCCTCGGCAGGGGACCTGCCGAGGTCGGGATCCGGCGTGATTCCGCTCCCCACTCCCCCACGAAGGAGAAGCGGAACCGTTTCCTCACCGCTGACGCTATGACCCCGGCGGGCCCCGCCCGCCACCCCTGACGCTCTCTTGATGGCCGGCCAGGGCTTCTTGACGCATCGTTGACGCCCACCGACCCGTCGGCCCGCCCGCCCCCGGGTACCCGCCTGCCGGTCACGGCTGGTAGCGGTAGCCGATACCGGGCTCGGTGATCAGGTGACGGGGGCGGGTGGGGTCGGGCTCCAACTTGCGGCGCAGGCCTGCGAAGTAGACCCGGAGGTAGTTGGAGCGCTCCTCCTGACCCGGACCCCAGACCGACTGGAGGATCTGGCGCCCGGGGATCAGGCGGCCCGGGTTGGCCAGCATCAGCGTGAGGATCTTCCACTCGGTGGGCGTGAGCCGCACGGCGCCGTTCGGCCCGGTGACCTGGGCGGCGGCGATGTCGACCGAGTGGTCTCCCACCCGTACCCGTGCCGGTGGCTCCTCCCGGGGCGGGCGGCGCAGGACGGCGCGCAGGCGGGCGAAGAGCTCGTCCATGACGAAGGGCTTGGTGACGTAGTCGTCGGCGCCCGCGTCGAGCGCCTGGACCTTGTCGGTGGAGTCCGCCCGGCCGGAGAGGACGATGATCGGGACGGTGGTCCAGGCCCGGAGGCCGTGGATGATGTCGATGCCGTCGAGGTCGGGCAGGCCCAGGTCGAGCAGGACGGCGTCGGGCGGGACCCGGCCGACGAGGTCGAGCGCCTCCTGTCCGGTGGCCGCGGTCAGCGCCGCGTACCGGCGGGCGTGCAGGTTGATCTTCAGGGCACGCAGCAGCTGCGGCTCGTCGTCGACCACGAGGATGCGGCTCATGAGCGCTTCCCTCCCCGGATGCCGCGGTCCTCCCGCGCCCGGGTGCGCACCCGGTCACGCGGCCGGTCACACAGCTGGACAGGCGCCCGATCCCGCGCCTGGTCACCCGGCCGAACCCGCCGCCGGTCACGGCGCCCGGGGCACGGGAGCCGTAGGTCGCAGAAGCCCTGCCCGCTCATACGTCGACCTCCGTCAGCCCGATGTCCGTTCCTGCCGCCGCCGGCAGGGTGAGGAGCATGGTGGTGCCGCCGCCGGGGGTGTCCTCGACATCGAGAGTGCCGCCCATGGCCTCGGCCAGGCCGCGGGAGAGGGCGAGGCCGAGGCCCACGCCGGTGGTGTTGTCGGTGTCCCCGAGCCGTTGGAAGGGGAGGAAGACCCGGTCGCGGTCCTCGGGGGCGATGCCGGGGCCACGGTCGATGACGCGGACCTCGACGCGGTCGAGGTGGCTGCTGGCGGTGACCAGGACGGGAGCGCCGGGGGCGTTGTGGCGCAGGGCGTTGGTGATCACGTTGGCCAGCACCCGCTCCAGCAGCGGCGGGTCCGCGAGGACGGGCGGTGCGCTCTCCAGGCCGAGCGGCTGGACGGGGGCCTCCGGGTCGGCGAGCGAGTCCATCGCGCGGGGCAGCACCTCGTCGAGGTGGGTGGGTGTCAGATGGAGGGTGAGGGCGCCGGCCTGGAGGCGGCTCATGTCGAGCAGGTTGTCGACCAGGCGGGTGAGTTTGACCAGGGACTCGTCGGCCATGGTGAGGAGCTCGACCTGGTCCTCGGGCGAGAACTCGACGTCGGGGCTGCGCAAGGAGCCGATCGAGGCGAGCGCGGCGGCCAGCGGGGTGCGCAGGTCGTGGCTGACGGCGGCGAGCAGGGCGGTGCGCATCCGGTCGGCGGCCTTGATCGGTTCGACCTCGGCGGCGACGGTGGCGAGCCGGTCGCGTTCCAGCGCGGCGGCGACGTGGGCGGCGAAGGCGGTGAGCACCCTCATGTCGGCGGCGGGCAGTCGGCGCCCGGCGAGGACGAGCAGGGCGTCGTCGCCGACCGGGAGCTCGGTGACGACCCGGTCGGGCGCCGCATCACCGTCGGCGTCACTGCGTGCGAGGGTCTCGCCGCCGGCCCGGTCGAGCAGGGCGACGGAGTCCATACCGAAGGCGGTACGGGTCTTCTCCAGCAGCGCGGGGACCGCGTCGGCGCCGCGCAGGACGCTGCCGGCGAGGGTGCTCAGGGTCTCCGCCTCGGCGGTGGCCCGGGCGGCGCGGGTGGTGAGCCTGGAGGCGTGGTCGACGACGGTGGAGACGGTGAGCGCGACGACGGCGAACACCACCAGCGCGATCACGTTGTTGGGCTCGGTGATGGTGAAGGTGTGGACGGGCGGGATGAAGTAGTAGTTCAGCAGCAGCGAGGCCACCAGCGAGGCCAGGAGCGCGGACGTCGCCCCGCCGAGCAGCGCGACGGCGACGACACCGAGCTGGAAGATCAGCGCGACGGTGGTCAGGTTCAGGGTGCTGAGCTGTGACAGGACGGCGGTGAGCAGGGCGGGCAGCGCGAGGCCTGCGGCGAAGCCGGCGGCGGTGCGGCGCCTGGAGTGGCGGCGGCCCAGCGAGGGGAGCCGGCCGCGGCCGGTGAACTCGTGGGTGACCATGTGGACGTCGATGTCCTCGGAGGCGTCGACGGTGGTCTCGCCGATTCCGGGCCCGGTGAGGAAGCGGTTGATCCGGCCCCGCCGGCTGGTGCCGAGGACGAGCTGGGTGGCGTCGTGCGCGCGGGCGAAGGCCAGCAGCGATTCGGGGATGTCGTCGCCGACCACCACGTGGTAGCTGCCGCCGAGGGTCTCGACCAGCTGCCGCTGCTCGGCGAGCGCACCCGGGGAGGCGCCGGCGAGGCCGTCGCTGCGGGTGATGTGGACGGCGAGCAGGTCGCCGCCGGCGGTGCGGTCGGCGATCCGGGCGGCGCGGCGGATCAGCGTCTCGCCCTCGGGGCCGCCGGTCAGTGCCACCACCACCCGCTCCCGGGTCTCCCACACCCGGTCGATGTTGTGACTGGCCCGGTAGTCGCGCAGGCCCTCGTCCACCCGCCCGGCCACCCAGAGCAGGGCGAGTTCGCGCAGGGCGGTGAGGTTGCCGACCCGGAAGTAGTTGGAGAGCGCAGCGTCCACCTTCTCCGCCTTGTAGACGTTCCCGTGGGCCATCCGGCGGCGCAGCGCCTGCGGGGCCATGTCGACCAGTTCGATCTGGTCGGCCCGGCGCACCACCTCGTCCGGGACGGTCTCGCGCTGCGGAATGCCGGTGATCTTCTGGACGACGTCGTTCAACGACTCCAGATGCTGGATGTTGACGGTGGTGATGACGTCGATGCCGGCCTCCAGCAGCTCGTCGACGTCCTGCCAGCGCTTGGCGTTGCGCCCGCCCGGGATGTTGGTGTGGGCGAGCTCGTCGACCAGGGCCACCGAGGGTTTGCGGGCGAGCAGGGCGTCGAGGTCCATCTCCTGGAACTCGCCGCCCCGGTAGCTGCGGGTCAGCCTGGGCACCACGTCGAGTCCCTGGAGCATGTTCTCGGTGTTGCGGCGGCCGTGGCACTCGATGTAGCCGACCACCACGTCCGCGCCGCGGTCGATCCGTCTGTGCGCCTCATCCAGCATCCGGTACGTCTTGCCGACGCCGGGGGCCGAACCGAGGTAGACCCTCAGCCGGCCGCGGCGGGTGGCGATGCCGGGGGTGAGGTCACGGGACATGGGCGCTGCTCTTTCCTTGAAGGGCGGCCGGGGACACGGTGGGCGATGTCTGTCGGGGGAAGCGTCGAATCGGAGTGACATGGTCCGGTGAGCGGGGACGGGTCGGCCTCGGCTCGGGAACGCGGGCGACCGGCCCGGGCGCGGGGGTGCTCCCCCGCGCCCGGGCCGGTCTCCCTATTCGGTGAACTGATGTGACATCACTTCTGCTCGCTGATCGCCTGGTTGAGCAGGACGACGTTGACGCCGTCCTGGCCGAGGAAGCCGAGCGAGCGGCTCTCGGTGTACCTGTCGACGAGCTTGGTGACGGTGTCCGCGGGGAGGTTGCGGGCCTTGGCGACCCGGTCGACCTGCTCCTTGGCGTAGGCGACGGAGATGTGCGGGTCCAGGCCCGAGCCGGAGGCGGTGAGCGCGTCCACCGGGACCGTGGCCGGGTCGACGCCGTCGAAGGCGGCGACGGCCGCGCGGCGGTCCTCGACGTCCTTCAGCAGGTCCTCACTGTTGGGGCCGAGGTTGGAGGCGCCGGAGCCCTTCGGGTCGTAGCTGTAGGCCGACGGGCGGGGCTGGAACCACTTCGGATCCGGGACGGCGGCCTCGTCCGGGTCGTTCGGGTTCTGCTTGGGCAGGTTGAAGTTCTGGCCGAGCAGGCTGGAGCCGATCTCCTTGCCGTCGGATGTGACGATCGAGCCGTTGGCCTTGGCGCTGAACGCGACCTGGCCGATCCCGGTAACCAGCAGCGGGTAGGCGAGACCGAGGGTGACGGTCATCACCAGCAGCATCCGCAGCGCCGTGAAGTGGGTGCGCACGGAGGCGGGCAGGGGCTTGGACATGATGCTCTTCTCCTCCTTCTCAGCTCAGGCCGGGAATGAACTGGACGATGAGGTCGATCGCCTTGATCCCGACGAACGGAACCACCAGACCACCGAACCCGTAGACCCCGATGTTCCGCCGCAGCAGCGAACTCGCGTCCGAGGGCCGGTAGGTGACGCCCTTGAGGGCGAGCGGGATGAGACCGATGATGACCAGCGCGTTGAAGATGATCGCCGAGGTGATCGCGGAGGTCGGGCTGTGCAGCGCCATGACGTTCAGCTTGTCCAGGCCCGGGTACACCGCCGCGAACATCGCGGGGATGATCGCGAAGTACTTGGCGACGTCGTTGGCGATCGAGAAGGTGGTCAGCGCGCCACGGGTGATCAGGAGCTGCTTGCCGATCTCGACGATCTCGATCAGCTTGGTGGGGTTGGAGTCCAGGTCGACCATGTTGCCGGCCTCCTTGGCCGCCATGGTGCCGGTGTTCATCGCCACGCCCACGTCCGCCTGGGCCAGCGCCGGGGCGTCGTTGGTGCCGTCGCCGGTCATCGCGACGAGCTTGCCGCCCTCCTGCTCCTTCTTGATCAGGGCCATCTTGTCCTCGGGGGTGGCCTCGGCGAGGAAGTCGTCCACGCCCGCCTCGTCCGCGATCGCCTTGGCGGTCAGCGGGTTGTCACCCGTGATCATGATGGTCTTGATGCCCATCCGGCGCAGCTCGTCGAACCGCTCCTTCATGCCCTCCTTGACGACGTCCTTGAGGTGGATGACGCCGAGCGCCCTGGGGACGGCGCTGCCGATCCGGGAGGCGACGAGCAGCGGGGTGCCGCCGGCGGCGGAGATGCCGTCGACGAGGTCGGCGATGTCCCTGCCGACCGTGCCGCCGTTCTCCGTCACCCAGGCGGTGACCGAGCCGGCTGCGCCCTTTCGCACCGAGTGGACGCCGTCGGCCTCGTCGAGGTCGACGCCGGACATCCGGGTCTGGGCGGTGAACGGCACCCAGGTGGCGTGGGTCAGCTCGCCCTGGGCGCGGGCCCGCAGGCCGTACTCCGTCTTTGCCAGGACGACGATGGAGCGGCCCTCGGGGGTCTCGTCGGCGAGGGAGGAGAGCTGGGCGGCGTCCGCCAGTTCGTCGACGGTGACGCCGGCGGCCGGCTGGAACTGCGCCGCCTGGCGGTTGCCGAGGGTGATGGTGCCGGTCTTGTCGAGCAGCAGGGTGTTGACGTCGCCCGCCGCCTCCACCGCGCGCCCGGACATGGCCAGCACGTTGCGCTGCACCAGCCGGTCCATGCCCGCGATTCCGATCGCGGACAGCAGTCCGCCGATGGTGGTCGGGATCAGCGCCACGATCAGCGCGACCAGCACGACCATCGACTGCGGTGCACCCGCGAACGTCGCCATCGGCTGCAGGGTGACCACCGCGATCAGGAAGACGATCGTGAGCGAGGCGAGCAGGATGTTCAGCGCGATCTCGTTCGGCGTCTTCTGCCGGGCGGCGCCCTCGACCAGCGCGATCATCCGGTCGATGAACGACTTGCCGGGCTCGGAGGCGATCTTCACCACGATCCGGTCGGAGAGCACCTTGGTGCCGCCGGTGACCGCGCTGCGGTCGCCACCCGACTCGCGGATCACCGGCGCGGACTCGCCGGTGATCGCGGACTCGTCGACGGAGGCGACACCCTCGACGACGTCACCGTCGCCGGGGATGATCTGCCCGGCCTCGACCACCACGTGGTCGCCGAGCCGGAGGGCGGTCGCGGAGACCTCCTCCTCGGCCTGCGAGGCGGGCCAGTTGACCAGACGCCGGGCCGTGGTGTCGGTCTTGGTCCGGCGCAGGGTGTCGGCCTGCGCCTTGCCACGGCCCTCCGCGACGGCCTCCGCCAGGTTCGCGAAGACCGTGGTGAGCCAGAGCCACAGGGTGATCGCCCAGGCGAACACGGACGGGTTCGCGATCGCGGAGACGGTGGTGACCACCGAGCCGACCTCGACCACGAACATGACCGGGTTCTTGACCATGACGCGCGGGTCGAGCTTCTTCACCGCGTCCGGGAGGGACTTGACGATCAGCTTCGGATCGAGGAGCCCGCCGGAGACTCTGTGCGGCTCCTGGGCCTCGGTCTTCTCGACCGGGGCCGGGGTAAGGGTGGTGGACATCAGTGGAGACCTTCCGCGATCGGCCCGAGAGCCAGGGCCGGGAAGTAGGTGAGGCCGACGACGATCAGGACGACGCCCGACAGCAGGCCCACGAACAGCGGCTTGTGGGTGGGCAGGGTGCCCGGGGTTGCGGGGACGGGCTGCTGGCGCGCGAGCGAACCCGCCAGCGCCAGCACGAACACCATCGGCAGGAACCGGCCGAAGACCATCGCCAGCCCCAGCGCGGTGTCGTACCAGTCGGTGTTCACGGTGATACCGCCGAACGCCGACCCGTTGTTGTTCGCGGCGGAGGTGAACGCGTACAGCACCTCGGAGAACCCGTGCGCACCGGAGTTGAGCATCCCGGCCCGCTCGCCGGGCAGCGCCATCGCGACACCGGTGCCGATCAGCACGATGCTCGGCGTCGTCAGGATGTACAGCGAGGCGAACTTCATCTCCCGCCCGCCGAGCTTCTTCCCCAGGTACTCCGGGGTGCGCCCGACCATCAGACCCGCCACGAACACCGCGACGATCGCCAGCACCAGCATCCCGTACAGCCCCGAACCCGTCCCGCCGGGCGCGATCTCACCGAGCATCATGTTGAAGATCGTCAGACCGCCGCCGAACGGCGTGAACGAGTCATGGAAGGAGTTCACCGCGCCCGTGGACGTGAGCGTCGTCGACGCCGCGAAGAGACCCGACGCCGCGATGCCGAACCGCTGCTCCTTGCCCTCCATCGCCCCGCCGGCGGCCTGGAGCGCCGAACCGGAGTGCTGCGACTCGGCGAAGGTGATCAGCGCGGCCGACGCCACCCAGAAGATCGCCATGACCGCGACGATCGCGTAGCCCTGCCGGTTGTCGCCGACCATCCTGCCGAAGGTGCGCGGCAGCGAGAAGGAGATCACCAGCAGCAGGAAGATCTCCAGCCAGTTGGTGAACCCGGTCGGGTTCTCGAAGGGGTGCGCCGAGTTGGCGTTGTAGAACCCGCCGCCGTTGGTGCCCAGTTCCTTGATGACCTCCTGCGAGGCCACCGGACCGCCCGGGATCGCCTGCGGGTCACCGGCGAGGCTGGTCACCTCGTGGAAGCCGTGGAAGTTCTGTACCACCCCGTTCGCGACCAGGACCACCGCGAACACGATCGCCAGCGGCAGCAGCAGCCGCAGCGTGATCCTCGTCAGGTCCACCCAGAAGTTGCCGACCCGGTCGGTGCGGTTGCGGGTGAACCCGCGGATCAACGCCGCCACGACCGCGATGCCCACCGCCGCGGAGACGAAGTTCTGCACCGCCAGACCCGCCATCTGCACCAGGTGGCCCATCGCCGACTCGCCGCCGTAGGACTGCCAGTTGGTGTTGGTGACGAAGGAGATCGCGGTGTTCCAGGCCTGGTGCCCGGGCATCTGCTCGACACCGAGGTTCAGCAGCAGATAGCCCTGGAGGCGGATCAGCCCGTACAGGAAGAGAACCGAGACGGCGGAGAAGGCCAGCACCGAGCGCAGGTAGACCGGCCAGCGCTGGTCGGCGTCACCGTCCACGCCGATGACCTTGTAGATGCCGCGTTCGACCCTGAGGTGTCTTGCGGTGGTGAGGAGCCGGGCGATGTAGTCGCCCAGGGGGCGGTAGCACAGGGCCAGCGCCCCGACCAGGGCGAGGGCCTGCAACCAGCCCGCGAGAGTGGAGCTCATGTCAGAACTTCTCCGGGTAGATCAACGCCACGACGAGGTAGCCGACGAGCGCGACGGCGACGATGAGACCTGCGATGTTGTCGACACTCACAGCCTCTCCACCCCCCGTGCGATCAGGGCGATGACGGCGAACACGGCGACCGTGACACCGACGAAGATCAGATCTGACATGGGCTCCACCCAAAGTGGTTCAGGGACCTGGCCGTAGCGGGCCTCGAAGGTCCGCACGGCACCGGCGGGCGACCGGCAGATGCAGCCAATCAGCCGATTCCGGGGATTCCGCGGGCCCTGACGCGCTCCATACGGGTGGATTTGGAACCTTGACGCCGCCTTGATGCATGCTTCATTCATCCGAGACCAGAGGTTGTCCGAAAATGTGGCGGGCCCCGGACAGCGTGGGCTGTCCGGGGCCGCAGCCTGTCTGCGCGAGCGGGGTCAGAGCCGCTCGGGTTCGCGTGCGCCGCGCGCGGGCGTGGGCTCGCCGCGGCGGACCGCGCCGGGGGCACGGCGGGCCGGGTGGTCGGCGCGGGGTGCGGAGGAGAGCTGCCAGGGCACGCTGATCACCATCACGCCGGGGGTGAACAGCAGCCGGCTCTTGAGCCACAGGGCGGACTGGTTGTGCAGCAGGTGCTCCCACCAGTGGCCGACCACGTACTCGGGGATGAACACCGCGACCGCGTCCCGCGGGCTGCTGCGCCGGTACTCCCGCACGTACTGCACGACCGGCTTGGTGATCTCCCGGTACGGGGAGTCCAGCACCTTCAGCGGCACCTGGACGTCGAACTCCTGCCAGCGCGCGGCGAGCTCACGCGTGTCGTCCTGCTCCACCGAGACCGTGACCGCCTCCAGGGTGTCCGGGCTGAACGCCTCCGCGTAGCCGAGCGCCCGCAGGGTGGCCTTGTGCAGCTTGGAGACCAGGACGATGCCGTGCACCTTCGAGGGCCGCACCGACTCCTCGCGCGGGTCCTGCACGGCGAGCTCGTCGGCCACGGCGTCGTAGTGGCGGCGGATGCCGCGCATCATCAGCCACAGCAGCACCGCGGCGACCACCGCCAGCCAGGCACCCTGGGTGAACTTGGTCAGCAGCACGATCACCAGCACCAGCGCCGTCGTGACCGCGCCCAGCCCGTTGATCACCCGGGAGCGGTGGGCGGCGGCGCGCACCGCGCCGTCCCCCTCGCTCGCCAGCACCCGGTTCCAGTGCCGGACCATGCCGATCTGGGAGAGCGTGAAGGAGGTGAAGACACCGAGGATGTAGAGGTGGATCAGGCTGGTCACGTCCGCCTTGTACAGCCACAGCAGGCCGCCCGCGACCACGGCGAGGGCGATGATGCCGTTGGAGAAGGCGAGACGGTCACCGCGGGTGTGCATCTGCCGGGGCAGGTAGCGGTGCTCGGCCAGGATCGACGCGAGCAGCGGGAAGCCGTTGAAGGCGGTGTTCGCGGCCAGGATGAGGACGAGGGCGGTGGCGGCCTGGATGACGTAGAAGAGGATGCTGTCGCTGCCGCCGAAGACGGATGCGGCCAGCTGGGCGATCACGGTCTGCTGGGTGTAGCCGGTGCAGTCCGTGGGCAGGCCGGTGAGCTGGCAGGCGCTGTCGACGTAGTGCACCTTGGCGATCAGCGCCAGGGCGGTGACGCCGACGAACATCACCACCGCGGTGATGCCCATGACGGCCATGGTGGTGGCGGCGTTGCGGGACTTGGGGGCCCGGAAGGCGGGGACGCCGTTGGATATCGCCTCGACGCCGGTGAGTGCGGTGCAGCCGGAGGCGAAGGCCCGCAGGCCGAGCAACAGCAGGCCCAGGCCCGCCAGCGCGTCCTTGCCGTGCTCGGGTTCGACCCCGAACGCGGCGCTCTCGGCCACCGGCGCGTCGCCGAACAGCACCCGGACCAGCCCGGTGGCGATCATCAGCAGCATCGCGCCGATGAACAGGTACGTCGGTGCGGCGAAGGCGTTGCCCGACTCGCGTACGCCGCGCAGGTTCATCGCCATCAGCAGCGCGACGAAGCCCACCGCCAGCAGCACCCGGTAGTCGGCCAGGCTGGGCAGCGCGGAGATGATGTTGTCGACGCCCGAGGCCACCGACACCGCGACCGTCATCACGTAGTCGACGAGCAGCGACGCCGCGACCACCAGCCCGGAGGACGGCCCGAGGTTGCGCGAGACCACCTCGTAGGAGCCGCCGCCGCTGGGGTAGGCGTGCACGACCTGGCGGTAGGAGGCGACCACGACCACCATCAGCGCGACGACCGCGGCCGCGACCCACGGGGTCAGGTACAGGAACGCGGTGCCGCCCACGGTGAGGACGAGCAGGATCTCCTGGGTGGCGTAGGCCACCGAGGAGAGCGGGTCGGAGGCGAAGATCGGCAGGGCCAGGCGCTTGGGGAGCAGGGTCTCACCCAGCTCCTCGCTGCGCATCGCCCTGCCGATCACGAGGCGCTTCAGCGCCTGGGGCAGATTGAACACATGGGCGAGCGTATGCGCCGCAGGCGTTAGGACAAGCCGGCCCCGGAGCATCGAATCCGCCTGCGACCGGCCGTCCATCACTTGCATTTCCGCAGGTCAGAACTGTTTGATCTTACCCATCACGGGTCACCCGGGGGCGTTAAGGCGCCCCGTTAAGGGATCGTCAAGGTCGGCACACGGAATCAGTCATATGAGAACATTCCGGTCATTTCGTAGTGTCACTGCCAGGAGGTCCGCGTGTGATCGGGCTTGCGCAGCAGGTCCGTGCGCACCCGTCGGCGGGGCAGGGCGACGGGCAGGGCGGTCGCCGCCGCGGCGGTGGCGAACACGGCGAGGTGGAGGACTTCGGGGCCGGTCCCGGACCAGCCGAGGGCGCCGAAGCGGTGTTCGGCGAAGCCGTTGTGGAACAGCCAGGCGGCGCCGGCGATCAGCGGCGCCGAGCACGGCCGGGAGAATCCGCCGAGCACGGCGCAGAGCGCGGTGTAGGCCACGAACGCGAACCAGGTGGCCCGCAGCTCACCGAGACAGGACAGGCCGAACGCCAGGCCGCCGGCGCCGGCCAGGGCCACCGCACCGGACATCGCGACCGGCAGGCGGTCGAGTACCGGTCGGTAGCGGTCACCGCCCGGGCGGGCGGAGTACATCCGCACGGAACACGCCTCCTCGCTTCGCCGGCGCCGGCGAGCCGCTGACTCCCACCACGATGCGGCGGTGGTGCGCACCCCCGACCCGGCGGCTCACATCCAGGCCCGGCCTTCCTCTTCGATGTGCGGGCGTTCTCAGCTAAGCCGCCAGGCAGCCGGGATCAACGCGTCGTTGACGCGACTCTGATGCGGCGGGCCCTGATCCCAACGGATCCCTTACGCTGCGCGGCCGCCTGCCGGGGCGTCCTGGAGCCGTGCGTTTCTGGCGATTTGTCAGGACATTCGGGGATCGCCCGCGTCAGGGCGCCGTCGAGGTTCACCGCCCGGCCGCCAACCCGGTGTCAATTCCGGCTGGTCCAGTTCGTCCCCGGCCTCGGCTGAGCCGCCAGGCCGGCGGGTCCGGCACGCGGCGCGGCCTGAGCGGTGCGCGGGGCGCCGATCACGCCGCGAGCAGCAGCAGGACCACCGCGCCGAGCACCGCCGCGGCGCCGAGCGCGAGGAACACGAGGTCCAGCCAGGCCCGTTCACGCCCGCGGACCGCGACCTGCCGGGGATCGGCCGGGTCGTAGCTGATCCACACCTGCCCACCGTCCGGCAGCGGCTGCGAGCGGCCCGCGGGCACCGGCGAGAAGACCTCCATCACGGCGTCGTCCATGGTCGTGAACTGCAGCAGCGGACGCGCGGACCCCGTCAGGTCCCCCGCCGCCGCCGAGCGGTACCTGATCAGTGCCTGTACCGGCACGCCCACCCGGCGCAGCCGCCGGGTGTCACGCAGTCCCACCGCGCCCGCGAGGTAGGCGACCAGCCCGCCCACCCCCGCGAGCACGGCCAGCGGCGCCAACAGGGCGACATCCATCGCGGCCCTCCCTGCTCCGACGGGTGCGTACGGCTCCCCGATCCAACTTCCCCGATCCGACTCCCCGGGCCGACTCCCCGGGCCGACGGGTGCGGGTCGGGAGTCCCCCTCCCAGTCTGCCCCGGCGCGCGAGGCGGTGTCAGCCGGGTGCGGCGGGCCGCGACGCCTCGCCGGGCGACGGGCCCGGCCTCAGGGGAGAACGCGAGCGGGGCTCATGTCGGTGATTGGCCCGGGGAACACCGGATGCGGCAGAGTTGGGCCATGCGGACAGCCAGGACCCCTCGGATCCCCACAACTTCCAGGGCGGCCGGCGCAGCGCGGGCGATCCGGGCCACGCGGGCAGCGGCGCGGGCCGCACGGGTATGACGACGGCCCACTCCCAACGGCAGGACCAGCCCGCCGGTACCACCGGACCGGTTGGCGGCAGCGGCGCCCAGGCCGGCCCGGCACGCCGCAGACCGGTCCAGCAGCGCAGCCAGGAGCGCTTCGAGCGGATCCTGGACGCCTGCGCGGAACTGCTCGACGAGGTCGGCACGGCGGCCCTCACGACCAAGGAGGTCGCCCGCCGCGCCCGCGTACCGATCGGCACGCTCTACCAGTTCTTCTCCGGCAAGGAGAGCCTGCTGGCCGCCCTCGCCGGCCGGAACCTGGACCGCTACCTCGACCGCCTCGACCGGCGCCTGACCGCCGAGGCGCCGCCCGGCGTGGCGGGCTTCGTGGACCTGGCCGTCGAGGAGTTCATCGCCATGAAGCGGGCCGTGCCCGGCTTCGGCCAGGTGGACTTCGGCCTGGCCGGCGGCGCGCCGGCCGGGCTCCAGGACGACGAGCACCTGCTCGACACCAGGCTCGACAACAACACCGCCGTGGCCCTGCGCCTCCAGGCCCTGGGGGGCGCCGAGCTGCTCGCCTGCGCCGACCCGGCGGCGCTGACGCTGGCCCTGCGGGTCTGCCTGGAGAGCGCGGACGCCGTCCTCAAGCTGGCCTTCCACGCCGACCCGGACGGCGACCCGACGCTGATCGCCGAGTGCAAGCGGATGCTCCGCTGCTACCTCGCCGACCAGCTCGACTCCGACCGGGACTAGACGGACCCTGACCGCGGCAACCCGTTGCGGGCTCACCCGTCGGGCAGCACAGTGGAGACAGGACAACTGCCCGGACCACGGCAGCGGCCCTGTCGGCACCCAAGACAGCCGTCACTACCTAAGGAGCAGATCGTGCATGCAGTGGTAGGTGACCAGCTCCACATCCACAGCAGGGCGGTGGGCATGGTGGACCGCACCGGCGAGATCACCGAGGTGCGCGGCCCCAACGGCGAGCCGCCGTACCTGGTGCGCTTCACGGACGGCCACGAGGGGCTGATCTACCCCGGTCCCGACTGCCTCGTCGAGCACAGCGAGAAGAACAGCTGACACGAGCCGGCCGTCCCGTGCCGCCCCGGCGCGGGGCGGTGCGCTAGCGTGTCCGCGCCCCTGCCCGGCCCGCTGGCGGGCCTCGCCCCGCTCCTGGAGGACTACGGGTACGCGGCGCTCGCGGTGCTGGTCCTGCTGGACAACTGCGGCATCCCGGCACCGGGCCAGACCATCCTGGTGCTGGCCGCCGTCTACGCGGGCAGTGGCCATCTGAGCCTGCCCGCCGTGATCGCCATCGCCCTGGCGGCGGCGATCGCCGGCGACAGTCTCGGCTACCTGATCGGCGCCACCGGAGGCCGCGCCTTCGTCCACCGCTGGGGCCGGTACGTGTTGCTCACCCCCGCCCGGATGGAGCGCGCCGACGGGTTCTTCGACCGGCACGGCGGCAAGATCGTCACGGTCGCCCGCTTCGTGGACGGGCTGCGCCAGACCAACGGGATCATCGCCGGCACCACCGAGATGGGCTGGCGGCGGTTCATGCCGTTCAACGTGCTCGGTGCGGTGCTCTGGGTCGGCGTCTGGTCGGCGTTCGGGTACCTCGCGGGCGCCAACATCGGGGTGATCTACGAGAAGCTGGTCCGCTACCAGCTGTGGCTGCTGATCGCCGTCGGCGTGGCTCTGGCCGCCGTCGGCGCCCGCGCGCTGGTACGCCACCTCCGGCGGCGCCGGGCCGGGCAGTGAGCGCGGACCGGCGCCGGGCGGGACACGCGCGATGACCGGCCCGGCGCCGCCCGCGGCTCAGAACTGCAGCGGGAGGACCTCGAAGGTCGAGGCGTAGCGCACGCCCAGCCGGCCGCCCGCACCGCGGGCGATGCCCTCCAGGAACTCCTCCGCGTTGCCCATCGCCCCGCCGAGCCCGTCCAGGTACGCCCGGTGCGCCTTGAGGGAGGCGACCCCGGCGTCGAAGAAGTCGGTGGTGTCCACGGCGTGCCGGGCGTCCGGCGAGCCCGCCGCCCAGAGTTCCCGTACGCCGTTCCACGGCTCGTGGCCCTCGGCCGTCAGGTCGCGGAACACCCAGCGGTTGCCCGCGTCGCGGACGGCGTCCAGGGTGGCCCGGCCGGTGGCGATGTGATCGGCCTGGTTGGGCATGACTCCGCCGTAGGTCTCGCGGAAGTTGGTGGTGATGACGATGTCCGGGCGGTGCCGGCGCACGGCGCGCGCGATGTCCCGCCGCAGCGGCAGCCCGTACTCCAGCACGCCGTCCTGGTGGCCGAGGAACTCCACCACGTCGACGCCGACCAGTGCCGCCGAGGCGACCTGCTCCGCCTCCCGGATGGGCCGGCACTGCTCGGGTTCGAGCGAGTCGATGCCCGCCTCGCCGCTGGTGACCATCACGTAGACGACGCGCTTGCCCTGCGAGGTCCAGCGGGCGACGGCCGCGGCCGCGCCGTACTCCATGTCGTCGGGGTGTGCGACGACCGCCAGCGCGGTCTGCCAGTCCTCGTTGACCGGCTCGTACGGCTGGGGTGCCTGCTCGCTCATCGGTGGCCCTCTCTCTGGCGGACGGGTCGGGTGTTCCGCCAGAGACTCTAGGCGGGATCGCCCGGCCGGTGGTGACGGCACGTCAGCACCGGCCGGGCGATCCCGCCGCAGGGTGGCCCGACGACCGCGCGCCCTCGCCTACCCGGCCGAGCGGAAGGCGTAGTTGAAGTCGGTGGAACCGAAGTGGCCCATCATCCGCAGCCAGAACGGCATCAGCATCTCCATGCCCCGCGCGCCCTTGACGTCACCGAGGTCCAGTACCGCGCCGGACGGCCAGCCGAACTGCTCCAGCAGGGCGGCGACCTCGGCCTTCGCCTCGGCGTCGTTGCCCGCGACGAAGAGGTTGTGCTCCCCCGGCACCCGGGCCGGGTCGACCATGACCGGGGCGCTGAGCGTGTTGAGCGCCTTCACCACCCGGGCGTCCGGGAACTCCCGCTGGATCTGCTCGGCGACGCTGTCGGTGTTCACCGGGTCCAGGCTGGCCTCTCCTTCGGGCGAGAAGACCAGCGGGTTGGAGACGTCGATCAGGATCTTGCCCGCGAGGTGTTCGGCGCCCGCCGCGCGCAGCGCCTTCAGCGAGACGGTGCCGGCGGTGGCGTTGACGAGGATCTCGCCGAAGGCGGCCGCCTCGGCGAAGGTGCCGCTGCGCCCGTGCGGGCCGGCCTGGTCGGCCCAGGCGGTGGCGGCGGAGTTGTCCTTGGTGCGCGAGCCCATGGCCACCTCGTGGCCGAGCGTGACGAGCTTGTCCGCCAGTGTGCGGCCGACCGCGCCCGTACCGATGATTCCGAACCGCATCGCGCTTCTCCCGTCTGTCGCCCCCTGCGAGCAGGCTGACCATACGTCAGCAGGGCGCGGGCGCACAGCGGATCCGCGCCCGAGCGGCGGCGAGTCCCCACGCCCGGCCGCCCCCTCGACGGATCGGGAGGGCGGCCGGGCGTGGGCACCGGCTGGGCCGGCTACTCGACCGTGACGCTCTTCGCGAGGTTGCGCGGCTTGTCCACGTCCCGCTTGAGCGCGACCGCCGCGTGGTAGGCGAGCAGCTGGAGCGGGATGTTCAGGAGCAGCGCGTCCAGCTCGGGCTCGCTCTTGGGCACGAGGATGCAGTGGTCGGCCAGCTTGGTCTCGGGCGTGCGGTGGGCGACGGCCAGTACCCGGCCGGAGCGCGCCTTGATCTCGCCGAGCGTGGTGAGGTTCTTGTCCAGCAGCTCGTCGTCCGGTACCAGGGCGACGGTCGGCAGCTCGGGGCTGATCAGCGCGAGCGGGCCGTGCTTGAGCTCGCTGGCGGGGTACGCCTCGGCGTGGACGTAGCTGATCTCCTTGAGCTTCTGCGCACCCTCGCGGGCCACGGGGTAGCCGCGGGTGCGGCCGATGAACATCATCCCCTGGCAGTGCGCGTACTCCTCGGCGAGGCGGGCGATCTCCTCGCCCTGGTCGAGGATCTCGCGGATCTGGCCGGGCAGGGCCTTGAGGCCGGCCACGATCCGGCGGCCGTCGGCGGGCGAGAGGTCGTGGATACGGCCGAAGTGCAGGGCCAGCAGGGCGAAGGCGACGACCGTGGAGGTGAAGGCCTTGGTCGAGGCGACCGAGATCTCGGGCCCGGCGTGCAGGTAGATGCCGCCGTCGACCTCGCGGGCGATGGCACTGCCGACGGTGTTGACCACGCCGAGCACCCGCCCGCCCTTGCGCTTGATCTCCTGGACGGCGGCCAGGGTGTCGTAGGTCTCGCCGGACTGGCTGACCGCGACGTAGAGGGTGTCGGCCTCGATGACGGGATTGCGGTAGCGGAACTCGGAGGCGGGCTCGCTGTGCGCGGGGATGCGGGCCAGCTCCTCGATCAGCTGGGCGCCCATCTCTCCGGCGTAGTACGCCGAGCCGCAGCCGAGGATCTTCACCCGGCGGATCTCGCGCAGCTCGCGGGCGTCCAGGTTGAGGCCGCCGAGGTGTGCGGTGGCGAAGCGCTCGTCCAGCCGGCCGCTGAGGGTGCGCTCGACCGAGCCGGGCTGCTCGTGGATCTCCTTGAGCAGGAAGTGCTCGTAGCCGCCGGTGTCGTAGGAGTCGATCTCCCAGTCGACGGTGGACGGCTGGCGGTGCGTGGTGCGGGCGTCCTCGGTGAAGGTGCGGAAGCCGTCGGCGCGGACGGTGGCGAGCTCGCCGTCCTCCAGGTGGACGACCTGGCGGGTGTAGCGCACCAGGGCGGAGACGTCGGAGGCGACGAACATCTCCTTCTCGCCGATGCCCAGCACGATCGGGCTGCCGTTGCGGGCGACGACGATCCGGTCGGGCTGCTCGGCGTCGACGACGGCGATGCCGTAGGTGCCGACGACCTTGCCGAGGGCGGCGCGGACGGCGTCCTCCAGCTCGGTGCCCTCGGCCGTGTGGGCGGCGATCAGGTGGGCGAGCACCTCGGTGTCGGTCTCGGAGAGAAAGGTGACGCCGTCGGCGGTGAGGCGGGCGCGCAGCTCGTCGGCGTTCTCGATGATGCCGTTGTGGACGACGGCGATCCGCTCGGCGTTGTCCAGGTGCGGGTGGGCGTTGGCGTCGCTCGGGACGCCGTGGGTGGCCCAGCGGGTGTGGCCGATGCCGGTGGTGCCCTTGAAGCGGGCGGGTACGGCGGCGGCGAGGTCCGCGACCCGGCCCTTGACCTTGCGCAGCTTGAGGCCGCCGGTGCGGCCGGTGACGGCGACGCCGGCCGAGTCGTAGCCGCGGTACTCCAGCCGCTGGAGGCCCTCCAGCAGGAAGGGGGTCGCATCCTTGGGGCCGATGTAGGCCACGATTCCGCACATGGGCGCAGGCTCCTCAATCAGTCAGGTCATCAGAACATCGAACGGGTAAGGCGGGTCCAGCGCGTGAAGCGGGCGAGGCGGGTGAAACAGGTGAGACAGGTTCGGGGGCGAGCGGTGCCGCTCAGCCGTAGACGATCCGGCGCAGCTGACGGGCCGACAGCTCGGGCGCCGCGACCCGGCGCGCGGCCAGCTCCTCCGCCAGCCGGGCGAAGATCTTCTCGTTGGTGAGTCCGCGCGCCTGGAGCTCGCCGTGGCGGCGGCGGACGTACTCCTCGGTGCTCTCGGAGAAGTACGCCAGCACCTCCGCGACGACCCGCGCGGCCTCCCTCGGCCCCAGCTGGCTGGTGCGTGTGAGGTGGGCGAGCAGGTCCTCGTGGGGATGCGGAGAGCTGGGCACGAGTGAGGAGCCTAGGCGGCGAGACGGCCGGGATCAAAGATCCTGCCCGAAATCGGGCAGATCTTCAGACATTCGGCCCACGGATGCTGCCGAGACACCTTCGAGACACCCCCGGAACCGTCCGGAAACGGGTCGAACGGGCGATTCTCCGCAGCGGCGCCCACGGACCTGCGCCGACACCCGCACCAGGGGCCGCGGTGACCTGGCAGAACCCGCCTCATCGAGCCGGTGGGACGTGCGGTAGCGTCGCCGACACCTCCCGAATGGCGGTCAGAAACCAGGACTTCCGGTCCGATGCCGTCAGGATGGGGAGCGAACCGTCCGTCTCGATCCGCCGGGGGATCTCGTCATGCAACCGCGAATCTTCGCGATTCTCACCGCGCTCCTCCTGGGGGTGCTGGGTCTGGGGTCGGTGGCCGTCACCGACTGGACGCCCGCTCCGGCCGCCTCGGCGGCGCTCGTCGAGCAGCCCGCCGGCACGGCGTCGGGCGAGCCCGGCGGCACCGCCAAGCCGGCCGGTACGCAGAGCGCCTCGGCGACCCCGACCGGCGACCCGGCGGTGTGGACCCGCAGCACGCTGCGGAACAAGCTGATGACCGAGATGGAGCAGACCGACCCCGGGGTCGCGCTGGCCGACCTCGACAAGATCACCAAGGCGCAGCCCTACACGGTGCGGTTCTGCCACCCGATCGCGCACGAGCTCGGGCACGCGGCGGTCAAGCGCTTCAACGCCGACTTCCAGAAGGTCATCTCCTACCCGCACGAGACCTGTGCGGCCGGCTATCTGCACGGCGCGGTCGAGGAGATGCTCGCCGCCTCCAAGACCCCGGAGGAGGACCTGCTCAAGCTGTGCGCGCCGAAGAACACCGGCCCGTGCATCCACGGTGTCGGCCACGGCACGATGTTCATCGCCAAGCAGGACGTCCCGACCGCCCGGGCGCTGTGCAACAAGTTCCCGACCGAGCAGAACAAGATCCGCTGCTCCGAGGGCCTGTTCATGCAGCTCTTCGGCCCGGACGAGGAGGACGAGAAGGCGAAGGCGAACCTGCCCGCCGACAAGATCGCCGCCGAGCCGCTCTACCCGTGCCCGGAGCAGCCCGCGCTGTTCCAGTCGGCCTGCTACTTCTACGCGCCGACCTTCTACCTGAGCTCGCACGACTACGCCAACCACCCCGAGGTGTTCGCCGAGGCCCTCAAGTGGTGCCTGAACGCCAAGGCCGGCGGGGGGTCGACCGACTGCAGCCGGGGCGTGGGCTCGCGCACCATGAAGTACAACCTGGACCGCGAGGACTGGGCCGCCCAGCAGTGCGCCACCGCCTCCGAGGGCTCGCAGCGCCGGGCCTGCGCGGAGGGCCTGGTGAGCTACTACACCGTCAACTACACCGACGGCGGGGCGGCCGCCCGGCTCTGCGCCAAGATCACCAACAAGGAGATCCAGGGCTACTGCCGCTCGGCCGGCGGGCTCTCCGCCACGCTCGACTGACCCCCGCCGATCCCCTGCGCAGCGGCCCCCGCCCCACGGCGGGGGCCGCTGCGCGTACCGCCGTAGGATCGGCTCACCCGGGTGCGCCGAGGATGTCGCGCCACCAGGCCCCCCACCTGCCGGAGCCGCACCGATGAGCCCCTCCCGCGACCACCTCACCGTCCCTGCCGGCAAGCCGGCGACGCCACCCGCCCGCGAGGCGGGCCCCGCCGGGGCGGGCACCGCCGGTGAGTTCCGGGCCGCCGCCCACGCCGCCGCCGACCTGGTCTCCGACTACCTCCACGCACTGCCCACCCGCCCGGTCTGGCAGCCGATGGCCCCCGCCGCCCGGCAGGAGCTGCTGGACGCGCCGCTGCCGCAGAGCGGCGTGCCGCTGGCCGGACTGCTGGAGCAGATCGGCGACCGGATGCTGCCGTTCCCCATGGGCAACGGCCACCCGCGCTTCTTCGGCTGGGTCAACTCCGCCCCCGCCCCCGCCGGGGTCCTCGCCACCCTCGCCGCGTCCGCGATGAACCCCAGCTCGGCCGGCGGCGACCACTCCGACGTCCACCTGGAGCGGGCCGTGGTGCGCTGGATCGCCGAGCTGGTGGGCTTCCCGCACCCCGCCGGCGGCGGCCTGCTCACCTCCGGCACCTCGATGGCCACCATCCTGTGCCTCGCCGCCGCCCGTAACCGCGCCGCCCGCCTGGCCGGCTGGAACGTCCGCGAGGACGGCCTCGCGGGCATGCCGCCGCTGGTCGCCTACGCCACCGGGGAGACCCACTCCTGCGTCCGCAAGGCCGCCGAGCTGCTGGGCCTGGGCAGCCGGCACCTGCGCACCGTCCCGGCCGACGCGAGCGGGCTGCTGGACGTCGCCGAGCTGCGGGCCGCGATCGCCCGGGACCGCGCCGACGGCCTGCTGCCGTTCCTGGTCGTCGCCTCCGCCGGCACGGTCGGCACCGGCGCGGTCGACGCCTTCGACCCGATCGCCGACCTCTGCGCCGAGCAGCGGCTGTGGCTGCACGTGGACGGCGCGTACGGCGCCTTCGGCGTCCTCGACCCGGCCATCGCCCACCGCTACGCCGGCCTGGAGCGCGCCGACTCCCTGGCGCTCGACCCGCACAAGTGGCTCGGTGTGCCGGTGGACTGCGGCTGCGCGCTGGTGCGCGACACCGACGAGCTGCGCGGCACCTTCAGCCTCGTCCCCTCCTACCTGCGCGACGAGGCGGCCGGGGCGCTCGGCTGGTTCTCCGAGTACGGGATGGAGCAGACCCGCCCGTTCCGCTCCCTGAAGGTCTGGGCGACCATCGCGCACCGGGGCCGGCAGGGCATCGCCGAGGACATCGCCCGCTGCACCGCGCTGGCGCGCCGGCTCGGCGAGCTGGTCGAGGCGGATCCGGAACTGGAGCTGCTGGCGCCCGTACAGACCTCGATCGTGGCCTTCCGCTACCGGCCGGCGGGCCTGGCCCCCGAGGCGGTGGACGCCGTCAACCGGGAGCTGCCGGTGGCGGTGCAGCTGCGCGGGCGGGTCTTCGTCACCGGCGCGCGCCTGGCGGAGCGCGAGATGCTCCGGGCCTGTCTGCTCAACGCGGCCACCACGGAGGCCGACCTGGAGCTGCTGCTGGCGGAAGTACGGGCCGCCGGGGCCGAATTGACGAACCATTGACCCGGACGGACGTTCGGATCGCTCCGGGAGACTTTTACCGACAGGTCACGAGGGGTTCGTGATCACGAAACACCGGCCCGGCAGCCTGATGGCATGGACGATCTGACGCACGACCGGTCCCTGGCCCCGACCACCGGTACCGCCCGGGACACCCCATCCACGACCGCCGCCCCGACCCCCTCGCGCGCCGAGCGTCGCGGTGCCAGAGTCCACCGCTGGCGCCGCGACACCGTCGAACTCGCGGCGATCTTCCTCTCCGTCACCGCCGCCGACCTGGTCGCCAAGATCGTGGTGCACGGCCCCGACGGCCCCCTGGTACTGGCCGCCTCGGCCGCCGCGCTGCTCGCCACGGCGCTGTTCCACAGCTGGTGGGCACACCGCCACCAGCTGCACGGGCCGCCGGCCCCCGACGCGCCCGCGCCGCCCGGCGAGGGCCCGGCGCAGCTGACCGGCCCGCTGCACGACTTCGAGCAGACCACCCTGTGGCGGGTGCGCACCACCGTCGAGGACTCCCCCGGCAGCCTGGCCCGGGTCTGCACGGCCTTCGCCGCGCAGCGGATCAACATCATCTCGATGCAGTCGCACCCACTGCCCAGCGGAACCGTCGACGAGTTCTTCGTCCGCGCCCCGCTCGCCCTCACCCGCGCCGAGCTGGTCAAGGCGGTGGCGTCGGCCGGCGGGCACGACATCTGGACCGACCCGGCCGACGCGCACGACCTGGTGGACGTGCCCACCCACGTCCTCGCGCTGGCGACCCGCACCGCGCTGGACGCGGCCGAGCTGCCGGTGGCGCTGCGGCAGCTGTTCGGGCAGTGCACCATCCGCCAGTACCCGGGCGCGGGCCGGCGCACCGCCGCCGGGGCGGACGGCCATGTGATGCGGCTGCCCGTCCCCTCCGGGGACCTCATCGAGCTCACCCGCCCGCACCTGCCGTTCACGCCGACCGAGTTCGCCCGGGCGCAGGCGCTGGTGGAGCTGGACACCCTGCTCGGCCCCCGGGTGCCGAACGTGAAGGCCCGGCTGACCCTGCCCGCCGGCGCCGACCTCACCGTCCGGCGCGCCGACCAGGGCGACAAGGAGGCCGCGCTGGCCATGCACCGGCGCTGCTCCACCGACACCCTGCGCAAGCGCTACCACGGGCCGGTCCGGGACGCCGACCGCTACCTGGAGCACCTGCTGGACGCCCGGCACGGCCAGGCGCTCGCGGTGGAGGCCGCGGACGGGCAGCTGGTCGCCCTCGGGCACCTGATGTGGGACGACGACAGCGCCGAGGTGGCCGTCCTGGTGGAGGACGACTGGCAGCGGCGCGGGCTCGGCCTGGACCTGATGCGGCGGATGTCCGCGCTGGCCCTGGAGGCCGGGGTGCAGTCGGTGTACGCGATCACCCACGCGTCGAACTCGGGCCTGATCGCCACCATGCGCAAGCTCGCCGCCCCGCTGGACTACCAGGTCGAGGACGGCACTCTGGTGATCACCGCCCACCTCGCCGAGGCCGCCGACGCCCTGCCCGTCCCCTGGCCCGGGCGCCGCGCCCACTGAGCCCGTTGAGCCCGCTCGGCCCCCGGGCCGCCGGAGCGGGAAGCCGGCCGGGCCGGCTTCCCGCTCCTGGCGGTGGGCGGCCGCCCGGCAGGCCCGGGCGCGCTGTCCGCCGCAGGCGGCGCACCCCGTCCGCGTACGGCCGAAGCGGGTGTACGGGAGCGGGTTCCGAGGGCGGGTCAGGGCGCCGGCCAGGGCGTCCCGGCTGGCAGCACCGGGTCCGCAGCTCGGTGCCGGGGCGCGGAGTCGGTAGGCTGGCCCCGTCCCCGCCGCCCGACGGTCCGTTATCCGGCCACGGGCGGTGCCGCAGCAAGGAGGAACCACTGAGCATGGCAGGCACCGAAACGGAGGCCACAGGCGCACGCGACGGCTCGCTGCCCGCCCGTGCCAAGATCGCGGTCACGGCCGGCCGGGTGGCCGCCGCCCTCTCGCAGAAGGCCGGCCGCGGCAGCGGCTCGGTGATCGGCGGCAAGATCGCCCTCAAGCTCGACCCCGACCTGCTCGCCACCCTCGCCGACCACCTCGACGTGGTGCTGGTCAGCGCGACCAACGGCAAGACCACGACCACCCGCCTGATCGCCGAGGCGCTGCGCGCCGCCGGCCCGGTGGTCTCCAACGCGCTCGGCGCCAACATGCCGGCCGGCATCACCTCCGCCCTGGCGGGCGGCTCGGACGCCCGCTTCGGCGTGATCGAGGTCGACGAGAAGTACCTCGCCGGCGTCGCCCGCGACACCCGCCCGAAGGCGATCGCGCTGCTGAACCTCTCCCGCGACCAGCTGGACCGCGCGGCCGAGACCCGGATGATGGCCGAGAAGTGGCGCGAGGGTCTCAAGGACTCCGAGGCCGTGATCATCGCCAACTGCGACGACCCCCTGGTGACCTGGGCCGCGTCCTCCTGCAAGAAGGTGGTCTGGGTGGCCGCCGGGCAGGCGTGGAAGGAGGACGCCTGGTCCTGCCCCGCCTGCGGCGGTGTGATGCAGCGCCCCGGCGACGACTGGTTCTGCCAGGACTGCGGCTTCCGCCGTCCGCAGCCGCACTGGGCGCTCCAGGGCACCCACGTGATCGACCCGCAGCGCGGTGCCTGGCCCATCCAGCTCCAGCTGCCGGGCCGGGCGAACCTCGCCAACGCCACCAGCTCGGCCGCCGTCGCCGCGGTCTTCGGCGTCGCGCCGCAGACCGCGCTGGAGCGGATGCAGTCGGTGAGCGCGGTGGCCGGCCGCTACGACGTGGTGCAGTACCAGGGCCGCGACATAAGGCTGCTGCTGGCGAAGAACCCGGCCGGCTGGCTGGAGACGTTCTCGCTGATCGACGGCCCGCCGGCGCCGGTCATCCTCTCGGTGAACGCGCTGGACGCGGACGGCACCGACACCTCCTGGCTGTGGGACGTGGACTACGAGCGGCTCGCCGGGCACCCCGTCTTCGTGATGGGCCAGCGCAAGCTGGACCTGGCGGTGCGCCTGGAGGTCGCCGGCCTGCAGTTCCACGTCGTGGACTCGCTGGAGCAGGCCGTCCGGATGGCCCCGCCGGGCCGGATCGAGGCGATCGCCAACTACACCGCGTTCCAGCAGCTGCGGAAGGTCGTGGCGAGCTGATGTCGACTCCAGGAAACGGCGTCCCCAACGGAAGGTCTTCGAGGATGAGTGAGAGCAGCCTGCGGCTGGTCTGGGTCTACCCGGACCTCCTCAGCACCTACGGCGACCGGGGCAACGCCCTGGTCGTCGAGCGCCGGGCGCGCCAGCGCGGCCTCGGCGTGACGCGGATCGACGTCCGCTCCGACCAGGCGGTGCCCACCAGCGGTGACATCTACCTGATCGGCGGCGGTGAGGACCGCCCGCAGCGGCTGGCCGCCGAGCGGCTGCGCCAGGACACCGGTCTGACCAGGGCGGCCGAGAACGGTGCGATCATCTTCGCGGTGTGCGCCGGCTACCAGATCATCGGCCACGAGTTCATCAACGACCTGGGCGAGCGCGAGCCGGGCCTGGGCCTGCTCGACGTCTGGTCCACCCGTGGCGAGGGCGCCCGCTGCGTCGGCGACGTGCTCGCGGACGTGGACCCGCGCCTGGGCCTGCCGCAGCTGACCGGCTTCGAGAACCACCAGGGTGTCACCCACCTCGGCCAGGGCGTCCAGCCACTGGCCACGGTGACGGCGGGCCGGGGCAACGGCACCGGCGACGGCACCGAGGGCGCCTGGCGGGACACCGTCTTCGGCACCTACCTGCACGGCCCGGTGATGGCCCGCAACCCCGCGGTCGCGGACATGCTGATCAAGCTGGCGCTGGACGTGAACGCCCTGCCGCCGGCCGACACCACCTGGTACGACGCGCTGCGCGCCGAGCGGATCGCCGCCGCCCGCCAGCCCGCGTGACCGGATCCTGACCGGCCGGGTGACCGCATCGCGGGCACCCGGCCCACCGACAACCGAATACGTACGACAATGGGGCATCGGCCGCACACCCTCCTCGGCGGCCGGCCGCACTTGTGCGCGGGGGCGCCGACGGCGCCGCTCCCGCGTCGGCTCCTGCCCGGCCGGAGGCAGGGGCCGCTATGCTCGACCCCACGGCCGGTTTCGGACGCTTGTCCAGATTTCGGCCGGTGGTCCCAGCCTGGTAGTCCGGCCGTTCCTCGGTTCTGCTCGGGAGTTGCAAAGCAATGCGTATTGGTGTGCTGACCAGCGGCGGTGACTGCCCCGGCCTCAACGCCGTGATCCGCTCCGTGGTCCACCGGGGGGTGGTCGACCACGGCGACGAGATCATCGGTTTCCAGGACGGCTGGCGCGGTCTTCTGGAGGGCGTGCACCGCCCCCTGACCCTGGACTCGGTGAGCGGCATCCTCGCTCAGGGCGGGACGATCCTCGGCTCCTCCCGGGTCCAGCCGAGCCACCTGCGCGACGGTGTGGAGCGCGCCAAGAAGTACTGCGCGGACCTTGGCATCGACGCGGTGATCCCGATCGGCGGCGAGGGCACGCTCAAGGCCGCCAAACTGATGAGCGACGGCGGACTGCCGGTGGTCGGCGTGCCGAAGACCATCGACAACGACATCGCGTGCACCGACGTCACCTTCGGCTTCGACACCGCCGTCTCGGTCGCCACCGAGGCGCTGGACCGGCTGAAGACCACCGCCGAGTCGCACCAGCGCGTGATGGTCGTCGAGCTGATGGGCCGCCACACCGGCTGGATCGCGCTGCACGCGGGCATGGCCGCCGGCGCCCACGCGATCGTGGTGCCCGAGCGCCCGTTCCACATCGACAAGCTCACCGCCGTCGTCCGCGAGCGCTTCGACCGGAACAAGAAGTTCGCGATCGTGGTCTGCGCCGAGGGCGCCAAGCCCGAGCCCGGCACCATGCACTGGGAGGAGGGCGTCAAGGACATCTACGGCCACGAGCGCTTCACCGGTGTCGCCAACCAGCTCTCCCGCGAGCTGGAGCACCGCCTGGGCAAGGAGGCCAAGCCGGTCATCCTCGGCCACACCCAGCGCGGCGGCACCCCCACCGCGTACGACCGGGTGCTCGCCACCCGCTTCGGCTGGCACGCCGTCGAGGCCGTCCACAAGGGCGCCTTCGGCCACATCACCGCCCTGCACGGCACCAGCATCAAGCTGGTGCCGCTGGCCGAGGCGGTCGCCGAGCTGAAGACCGTCCCCGGTGAGCGCTACCTCGAGGCCGAGACCGTCATCTGAGCCCAGACGCGGCGGAACACGGGGCCCGGGGCCGGCGATCGCGCCGGCCCCGGGCCCGTTTCACTCCCCCCGTCGCCTGCGGCGGCCGGATCAGAAGCCGGTGTCGTAGGTGTAGTGGCCGGTGTGGTCGAGCATGTCCGCCGGGGTGGTGTCGTTCCACGGCTTCATCGTGTCGTTGAGGTCGACCACGTTCGCGGTGCCGCCGGTCGGCAGGTAGCCCTGGTCCGGGTGCCGGCGCTGCCACTCGGCCCACAGCTTGTCGATGAAGCAGTGGTGCAGCCAGAACACCGGGTCGTTGGGCGACATCCCGGTGGTCATGTGACCGCCCACCCAGACGTGCACCCGGTTGTGCAGGTTGGCGCCGCGCCAGCCCTCCAGGTTGTTGCGGAAGCCGTCCGAGGCGCTGTTCCACGGGGCGGCGTCGTAGACGGATATCGCCAGCACCGACTCGGCGTCGGCCCGCGTCGGCAGCGAGGCCACCGAGCTGCCGAGCGCGCGGCGCAGGTAGCTGCGGCTGTCGGGGCGGACGTTGATCGGCCAGTTGCCGCCGCTGAAGGCGAACGGCCCGGTGGTGACCTGGCCGTCGCTGCTGCGGCCGTTGCCGCCCAGCAGGTCCGGGCCCCAGAGCGAGGCGGTCGGGGTGCGGTCGGCCGTCCAGTCCCAGTACGGGAGCGTCACACCTGGGTCGACGCTCTGCAGCGCCTGCTCGAACTGGAGCAGGAACCTGCGGTGCCAGGGCAGGAAGGACGGCGAGCGGTGGCCGACCCGCTCGCCGTTGTCGGTGTCGCTGACGATGAAGCTGTTGTGGGTGCTGACGAAGGTGTCGTAGCGGCCGGAGCGCTTGAGCTCCAGAAGCGCGTTGACGAAGTCGCGCTTCTCCTTCGCCGTCAGGGTTGCCTGGTTCTTACGGACTGCCATGAGTCCCCCTCGGTGAGCTGTGAACGGTCTGAGATGCGGTCGGTGCAGACCGTCAGGTGAGCGGGACGAGGGCGGCGCCCTGGAGCTCCTGCACGGCGGCGCGGGCGAGCGCGCGGGGCGTGTTGAACGTCTGGTAGTGGTTGACGACGCTGATCCAGGTGCCGTCCGCGTTGCGCATCATGTGCAGTTCCTGGCCGTCTATCAGGACGGTGTAGCCGGCGCCCCCGTGGTGGTGCTCGCCGGTGCCGTGCGTGGGCCGGCCCTGGATCCGCCGGTTGCGGTAGACCTCGTCGAACTCGTCGGACGCGCCGGGGTCGGCGGCCGTGGCGGGCTTGCTGGTCGGCCCGGCTACGCCGAGCACCACCGTCCCGGTGGCGGCGGCGAAGGCGACGGCCGCGCCCTGGAGCATGCGCCGTCGTGTGATTTCCGAGGCATGGGTGACTTCGGACATGGTTGTACCCCCTCTGGCGCGCGCTCCCGGGGTGGCGAAGCGCGCGAAGAACAGTTCTCAGGACTGGCTGATCGTCAGAACCGCCCGGCCGCCGATCGGTTGACGGACGTGCCGCTGGCATATTTCATGATCGATCAGCGCGGCCTCATGCTCGCAGGACCTCCGAGCGGCCCGGTACAGCCGAACGGCGGGGTGGGCAGGGTTGTCCGGGATTCCGGACATTCGCCACCGGAGCACCCGCCCGCGACCGGGGCAATATGCTGCCGGGCGCACACCTCGCCCCGGGCGTCAACGCAAGATCATGCCGTCGATTCGCTTACGGTCGACAGAATCTGCGGCCGTTCCCGGCCCCCGGTGACGTGGCTCACCCACGGAGGATGGCCCGATGTCGCAGGCCGGAAACGACCGGTGACGGCCTGTGTCGGTCGGTGCGGGGTGTGCCGGCAGGGGAGACCCGAATGCGGCCCTGGCCCGGCGCTCGTGCGTCCCGCACCTCCGTCCGTCCACCCGCCAGCCCGCCGGGCCCGCGCCGGTCACGTGCCGGCTCCGGGGGCGGCGGCAAGATCGAAGTAAGCCCGGCCTAGGCTGTACGCCGAAGCAAAACGGACGAACCGGACCCGCTCGGGCCCGCGCGGATGGAAAGCAGGAACCCGCCGATGGGCGACGGAATGCCAGGGATGCACCACCACGGCGGCATGGAGGCGCTCGATCCGTTCTCCTTCTCCGCGGTGCTCAGCTGGTCCCCCGACTGGGTGTTCCTGATCGGCGGCCTGCTGGCGCTGGGCCTGTACGGCGCCGGCGTGGCACGGCTGTGGCGACGCGGCGACCGCTGGCCGGTGGGTCGGGCGATCGGCTGGGCGGCCGGTGTCGGCGCCGTGATCCTGGTGACCTGCACCGGGCTGAACGACTACGGCATGGTGCTGTTCAGCGCCCACATGATCCAGCACATGGTGCTCTCCATGCTGGTGCCGATCCTGCTGCTGCTGGGGGCGCCGATCACGCTGGCGCTGCGCGCGCTGCGCCCGGCCGGCAAGGGCCGCCCGCGCGGTGCGCGCGAACTGCTGGTGGCGCTGCTGCACAGCCGGTACGTCAAGGTGATCTCGCACCCGGCGTTCACCATCCCGCTGTTCATCGCCAGCCTGTACGGGCTGTACTTCACCCCGCTGTTCGACTTCCTCATGCAGTACCGGCTGGGGCACATCGCGATGATGGTGCACTTCCTGGCGGCCGGCCTGCTGTTCTTCTGGCCGATCATGGGCGTGGACCCGGGCCCGCACCGGCCCGGCCATGTGCTGCGGATCATCGAGCTGTTCATGGGCATGCCGTTCCACGCCTTCTTCGGGGTCGCCGTGATGATGGCGAGCCACCAGTTGGTGACCACCTTCACCGTGGCCGGCGCGCCGCCGGGGACGGACCTGCTGGAGGACCAGAAGCTGGCCGGCGGGATCACCTGGGCGTTCGGTGAGATCCCGACCGCGATCGTGCTGATCGCGCTGGTCTTCCAGTGGATGAAGTCCGAGGAGCGCCAGGCCCGGCGCCGCGACCGGGCCGAGGACCGCAACGGCGACGCCGAGCTGACCGCGTACAACGAGTACCTGGCCTCGCTGGACAGGCGCGGCCGGGGCCCGGCACCCAAGACGGGCTGACCGCGGCGCCCACCACAGAGCCCTCCGGGCCCCGAGCCCCCCGTCCGCGGGACGGGGGGCTTCGTCATGCCCGGGGCTTCGGCATGCCCGGGGAGCGTCGGCGCGCCGGGCGGTCAGCGCGTCACCTGCCCCCGGACGTGCGGGCGAGACCGGCGACCAGGATGTCCAGCCCGAACTCGAAGCGCTCGTCGCCCACGCTGCGGGTCAGCGCCCCCGCCAGTGAGGTGATCATCGGATAGCGGTCGGCCGGGATGGTGGAGAAGTACTCCCGCACCCCGCCCGTGTAGGCCTCGAAGTCCGCCTGGGTGAGGCCGGCTCGGCTGGACTCCTCGAAGGCCGTCGCCGTGACGTAGAGCCCGAGCAGCTCCACCCCGTACGCCGCGGTCTGCTCGTCCAGGCCGCCGGCCCGCAGGATCGCCAGCATCGCCTCCGTGGTGTCCATGGCGTGCGGGGTGGTGGGCACGTTGGCCAGCACGGCGGCGCGGGCGATGTCGCGGTGGGAGATGAGGGCGGCGCGTCCGCGGCGCATCAGATCCTTGATCTGTTCCTGCCACCGCTCCGGGTCGGGCTCCTCGTGCTCGATCTGCGCGTGCACCAGGTCGAGGACCTGCTCGATCAGCTCGTCCTTGTTGCTGACGTGGGCATAGAGGCTCGCCGCGCCGGTGTCGAGCTCCTGGGCGACGCGGCGCATGCTCAGCGCGTCCAGACCCTCGCTGTCGATGATCGCGAGGGCGGCCTCGACGATCCGCTCACGGCTGAGCGGGCGGCGCTTGGGTACGGCCTTCTCCCGGCCGGGCCAGGGGTCCGGCCAGCTGGAGCGCGAGGCGGCAGTCGTCACGTGGATACCTCCGTGGTCGTCGACAGGACCCAGACTACTTGACACGAACGCCGTTCCATGGAAGAACGGTGTTCGTCACAAGAAACACCGTTCGTTCAGCACGAACGACGTTCGCCAGGAGGCGCCGAGCCCATGACCGCACAACTCGCCGAGACCGCAGCAGCCCCCGGGGAGGCGGCACCCGGAGCGCTCTACCGCTGGCGCTGGTGCGCTCTCGCCGTGATCCTCGTCGCCGAGGTGATGGACCTGCTCGACACCACGATCGTCAACGTCGCCGCGCCCGCCATCCAGCGCGCCTTCGGCGGCAGCGAGTCCCAGATCCAGTGGATCTCCGCCGCGTACACCCTCGCCTTCGCCGTCCTGCTGGTGACCGGCGCCCGGCTCGGCGACCTCTACGGGCGCAAGCGCCTGTTCGTCACCGGCGCGGCCGGCTTCACCGCGGCCTCGCTGCTCTGCGCCGCGGCCACCGGACCGGGCCTGCTGATCGGCGCCCGCACCGCCCAGGGCGTCTTCGCCGCCCTGCTGATCCCGCAGGGCCTCGGCATCATCAAGGCCATGTTCCCGCCGAAGGAGATGGGCACCGCCTTCGGCCTGTTCGGCCCGGTGATGGGCCTGTCCTCGGTGTTCGGCCCCACCCTCGGCGGCTACCTCACCTCCGCCGACTGGTTCGGCACCGGCTGGCGGATGGTGTTCCTGATCAACCTGCCGCTCGGCATCGCCGCCGTCCTGGCGGGCGCCCGGTTCCTGCCCGCCGACGCCGACGCCGGGTTCGGCGCCAAGGCCGGTGCCGACGCGAACGCCCGCACCGGCGCCCGGATCGAACCGGTGGGCGTGCTGCTGCTCAGTGCCGCCGTCCTGATGCTGATCTACCCGCTCGTCCAGGGCCGCGAGCTCGGCTGGCCGCTCTGGACGTACCTCTCCATGGCCGCCGCGCTGCCCCTGCTCTGGCTCTTCACCCGCCAGCAGCGGCGCGTCCTGCGCCGGGGCGGCTCGCCGCTGGTCGAGCCCTCGCTGTTCACCAAGCGCGCTTTCACCTCCGCCCTGACCACCGGGCTCGGCCTGTTCGCCGCCATGTCCGGCCTGCTGCTCTGCCTGACGCTCTACTTCCAGCTCGGGCTCGGCTGGACCCCGCTGCACGCCGGGCTCACGATGATCCCGCTCTCGCTGGGCCTGGTCGTCGGCGCGGTGCTCTCCGGCGGAGTCCTCGCCCCGAAGTACGGCCGCCGGGTGCTGCACGCCGGCATGGTGATCGCCGGCGCCGGAGTGCTCGGCATCTGGGCGAGCACCGCCCAGTGGTCCGCCGGTGTGACCAGCTGGCAGCTGGCCCCCGCCATCCTGGTCACCGGCTTCGGACTGGGCCTGATCATGGCCCCGTTCTTCGACATCGCCCTGGCCGGCGTGGACGACCACGAGACCGGCTCAGCCTCCGGCGTGCTCAACGCCGCGCAGCAGCTCGGCGGCTCGATCGGCGTCGCGGTGCTCGGTACGGCCTTCTTCGGCCGGGCCACCTCCGACGGCTTCGAGCACGCGACGGGCTGGACGCTCGGCCTGACGAGCGCCGCCCTCGCCGTCGCCTTCCTGACCGCCTTCCTGATCCCCCGCCAGGCCCGCCCGACCGAGAAGAGCTGAGCCTTCGGGCCCGTCCCACTCCCGCGCGAGGAACTCGGCAGCGACCGCCGGCACGATCGCCCCCCGGGGACGGCGTGGCCGGCTTCGCCGTTGCCGTCGGAGCGGAGGAAGCGGACGCTCGGTTCACTCGGTCCGCCCAGGCTGCAACTGCTCACCCGTGTCAGCTCGTTCGCCGGGCGAGCAGCACCGCCGATCAACCGGTACGGCCGTCCACCTCGCACCACACGCCCGTACGCGTGGAGTGGCCGAAGCGGTCGGCAGCCTCCAGCACGGCGAGGACGGTCAGCTGGACGGCCGGGTCGGCCGGCGTGGCAGCCGAGATGCGAAAGCCGGCCGTCGTCCTGCTCAGCCGGACCCGCGCGTGCGTCACGTACACCAGCAGCATCACCAGCCAGCACGCCCGCACGAAGGCCCGGACGAGCGCGAGGCGGGCGGCCTGCACCTGCGGGTTCACTACGCCGGGTCGCGCGGCCAGGCGGGCCAGCCGGGCCATCCGTTCGGCCCGTTCGCCCCTCACCCGACCCGCCCCTCGTTCGGACGGGAGGCCTGATCGCGGGCGGCGGGCCGGGCGCTCAGGTCGGTACCGTCGGGCACCGGAGCGACCTGCGCGGGGTCCACCGTCCACTCGCGGCCTCCGCGTTCGGGACGCAGGTAGTACTGACCCCCCTGTGTGTCCATGTAGATCCCCTTGCGCCCGGACCGGTTGTCCCGGACCAGCTCACCCGCGCGAGGCAGGTAGTTCGCACCGTTCGTTCGAGCGCCCACGCGCTCCTCCTGTCGTACTGGGCATGCTGCACGAAGTGCCCCCAAACCATGGGATTTCCGGAGAAGCAGGGATGAAGCCCCCTCGGCTGTGCACAATGAGTCTCGCCTGGTGACCGACCCGTCACCAAGCGTTGGCGTATGACAGTTCAACCGCTCATATCCGAGAGCCCGCAGGGGGTACACCAGATGGCACGTCGCAAGCCCGCCCAGGGCGCAACTTCCTCCGCCACGGCGATCTGGGGTGAGGAGCTCCAGGAGTTGCGCAAGGCAGCAGGTCTGACGCAGGCCCAGCTCGCCGAACGGATCCATGTCGACCAGTCATGGGTGAGCCTGATGGAGAACGGACGGGCCGTGCTCACCCGTCGGCTCGCGACGGACTGCGACACCGCGCTCAGTACCGGCAACCTGCTGGAGCGCTCGTACCGGTACGTCGAGCGGGACATCGCGGACCACCACCCGGACTGGTTCCGCCAGTTCGTCGAGATCGAGCTCCAGGCAGAACAGGTGTGGGAGCTGGCGGCGGTACGGGTCTCAGGGCTTCTCCAGACCCCCGAGTACGCCGAGGCCCTCTACCGCGACTACGACCCCTATGCCGACGAGACCTCGATCGCCGAGCGGGTGGCCGCCCGGATGACACGACAGGAACGGCTCCATGGACCGGCGCGACTCCACCTCCAGGTACTGCTGGACGAGGGCGCCCTGCACAGAAGCGTCGGCGGCGCGGAGGTCATGTACCGCCAGCTGGATCATCTCCTGCACATCAGCCGGCTCCCGAACGTGACGCTTCAGGTTCTTCCGCTCTCCGGTGGGCAGTCGGACGACGTTTCGTCCATCGTGCTGCGGTTGCCGAGCGGCCAGGAATGGCTGTACTCGGAGAGCCTGACCCGAGGGCATCTCATCAGCGATGAATCCGAGTTGAGGACACACCGGCGACGATACGATCGGATCAGGTCGAATGCCCTCACAGTGGACGACTCGGCACGGCTGATCCGCACGATCATGGAAGGAGTGATCAACATGCGCGCCACCGTTGATCTCGCCAAGGCCTCCTGGGTCAAGTCCTCCTACTCCGGAGGGAACGGCGGCGCGTGCGTCGAGTGGGCCCCGGCCATCGCGGCCCGGGGCATCGTCCCCGTCCGGGACTCCAAGGACCCCCAGGGCCCGACCCTCCTCTTCCCCCGCGCCGCGTGGACGGACTTCGTCACCGCCGCCGCCGACGGCGAGTTCGACCTCGTCTGACCCGCGGTCGGGCAGCTCGGGGCACCGGCGGTCTGCCATCATCGGCCGGTGAACAACGACCAGCGCATACCTCCCTCCAAGGTGGCCGGCGACCGCGCGTCGCTGACCGCGTTCCTCGACTACCAGCGCGAGACCCTCGCCATGAAGTGCCAGGGCTTGACCGGCGAGCAGCTGAGGCGCCGGGCGGTTCCGACCTCCGCACTGACCCTTCTCGGCCTCGTGCGGCATGCGGCCGAGGTCGAACGGGGTTGGTTCCGGCTGGTGCTGAGCGGCGAGGACTGCGAGCCTCTCTGGCCCAGGACCGGCGGCGAGTTCGCCGAGTTCCAGGTGGACGACGCCGACGTGGACGAGGCCTTCGTGGCCTGGCGCGAGGCGTGCGAGGGCTCGCGCGCCGCCGCGAGCGCCGTCGGATCCCTGGACGACACGGTGGACTTCCGAGGTGAGGTGATCTCGCTCCGCTACGTCCTCACCCACATGATCGAGGAGTACGCGCGGCACAACGGCCACGCCGATCTGATCCGTGAGGCGATCGACGGGGCCGTCGGCGAGTAGCAGGCGCGGGCGCTCCGGACGAGCTCAAACCTCGATCCCGGCCGTTCATCTCAACGAGTGACCCAGCGGCGTTTCCGTCCGGCCTGCCGCCCCCATCGGCGGTTGGATCACGAACAACCGACTGATCGGCGGCGTCCCCTGACGCTGCCCGGCAGAAGTGGATTCAGCGATGGCACCCGTACCGAACGGCGTCTACTCGATCTCCCGTCCCAACGAGCAGCTGCTCACCCTGGAGGGTGGGTCCGAGCAGCCCGGCACGCCCGCGATCGTCCTGCCTCCCACCGGCCAGCCCGGCGAGCAGGAGTGGCAGGTGGAGCACCTCCCCAACGGCAACGTCACCATCCGCAACCTCAGGAGCGAGACGTTCCTGGGGTTCGAGGGTGACCCGAAGCCGAACTCGCAGGTCGCCGGGTTCCCGGAGCCCCGCGAGTGGGTGCTGTACCAGAGCGCGGAGCCGTTCACCTTCCACGTGGTCGTGCCCGGCGGCCCGGTCGACGGTGACGAGCTGGCGATGGACTTGAGCCTGCTGCGGATCTTCCCGCCGCGCGTCGCCCTGCGGCCGCTCGACGTCAACGAGCTCCGGCAGGCGTGGAGGTTCGAGTTCCACGAGTAGCAGGCCACGACGGGCCCCGGGCCGGCTGTCGAGAGCCGGCCCGGGGCCGTCGCGTGCGGACTACACCCAGTCCTGCTCGGGAGTGGCCGCCCGCAGCAGCTCGCCCGCGCCCTTGAGCACCGGCTCGCCGTGCGGCACGAACAGGGCCTCGACCCCCTCCAGCCCGGCCAGGCGCCGGAAGGACGTGATGGCCTGCGCCCGGTCCACGTTGATCGGGCCGAGGATCGCCCGCCCGTCCGTGGTGGCGACGATGTCGCCCGGGAACAGCACGCCGGCGGCCGGGAGGTGGAGCGCGATCCCGCCCGGGGTGTGGCCGGGAACGTGCAGGACGTGGACGGGCTGGCCCCAGCCGTCGAGGGTGTCCCCCTCGTTCAGCTCCTGATCCACCGTGACGGGTCGCGGTGACTGGATCCCGGCGGCCGCGAAGCCGGCCATGACCTGCTCGTGCAGGACGCGCTCCTGGGCGGTGTACACCGGCTCGGCTTCGGCGGCGGCACCGCGGATGACCGGGGCGTCCAGGGATCCGGCCAGGACGCGGGCGCCGGTGGCCGCCACGAGGTCCGCGGCGGAGCCCGTGTGATCGAGGTGGGAGTGGGTCAGCACGATCTGGCGCAGCTCCTGCGGGCGGGCGCCGAGCCGCGCCAGCGCGTCGAGGATCTCCGGGGCCGACCCCGGCACGCCGGTGTCGATCAGGGCGTAGCCGTCGGGCAGGCGCACGAGGTGCACGTGCCCGACCGCGAAGGGCAGCTGCCAGACGGCGGGTGTGAGCTGGATGAGTTCCATCCCCCGACGCTAACCACCGCCGCCGCGCGGCCAACGCCTTTGCGCCGTACGCGGATTCCGCGCACCGCGAACGACCGCGGCGCCCCCGCACCCGGTCCGGCCGGAGCTCGCCCGCCGGGCTTCCCCGCGCCCCGGCCTACACCGGGCCGTGGTCCGCCCATCGCCCGAGGGTGAACTCGCCTCCCTCCCGCCGGACCTCGACGGCGCCGGCCCCACCGAAGTGCGCGGGCACCACCAGTTCCCGTTCGTCGGCGGCCCGTTCCAGGATCCGGCGGCGGCTGGCCACCGCCTGCTCCGCGTCCATGCAGAAGCAGCTGTTGCAGGAGGGCCGGAGGATCTGGACGGGACTGTGCAGCAGATCGCCGACGAAGACCGCCCGGTCGCCGCCGGATGCCAGGCGCAGTACCGAGGAGCCGGGCGTGTGGCCGGGCGCGGACTCCAGGGTGAGGTGCTCGTCGATGCGGTGGACGCCGTCCCACAACACGGCCTGCCCGGCGCGGTGGACGGGCGCGATGCTGTCCTCGTAGATGAGCCGGTCGTCCTCCCGCAGGCCGTTCCCGTACGCGTTGGCCGGGCCGAAGTGGTGGTCGTCGGCGGCCGGGACGAGGTACCGGGCGTTGGGGAACGTCGGTACCCATGCCCCGTCCACGTCGACGGTGTTCCAGCCGACGTGGTCGCCGTGGACGTGGGTGTTGACGACGACGTCGACGTCCTGCGGGCGGACGCCGGCTCGGGCCAGCGCGCCGAGGAAGTCGCCCTGCCAGTGGTGGAACTGCGGCGATCCGGGCCGCTCGCGCCCGTTGCCCACGCCGGTGTCGACCAGGACGGTCCGCCCGCCGCTGCGCAGCACCCAGGTCTGCAGGGCCACCACCGCCCGGTCACTGTCCGGCTCCCAGTGATCCGGCGCGAGCCAGTTCTCGTTCTCCTGCCACAGCTCGGCTCCGGAGGCCGGGACCATGTCGCGGGCAGGCGTGAACGGCCCGCTCCACTCGACGATCCTGATGACCTCGACGTCTCCCAGCACCATGCCCTGCGGGCTCTCGTTCTCCATGCCCCTGACTCTAGGAGCGGCGAGTTGAGTCTCTCAATGCTCATCGAGCTCTCCCGGATACGCGTCCGTCTCACCGCTGATGCCAGGGGTACGCTGGCGCGATGGATGTGGTGAGCGACGCGATCTCGACCGTACGCATCGGACGGCCCTCCTCCAACCGGGTACGGGTGAGCGGGAGTTGGTGCACGCGGCTCGCCCCGTACGACGGCGCGGGGTTCCACGTCGTCCTGGAGGGCAGCTGCTGGCTGCTGCCGGACGGCGGTTCCCCGATCGCGCTCGGCCCGGGTGACGCGGTGCTGCTGCCGCACGGCACGGGGCATGTGATCGCGGACTCCCCCCGCGACGCGCGGGCCGTGGAGCAGGCCGTGCCGTTCGAGCGCTGGGTCGGCGCGCAGCCGCCGCGTGGGCCCCGGGCCGCCGGCGGCGAGGTGGAGCTGCTGTGCGGCAAGTACCGGCTCGACCGCAGTCGCGTACACCCGCTCATGGCGGAGCTCCCGACGATCGTCCACCTGCCGAACCGGGTCGGCTGCCACCCCGAACTGCGCGCCGCCATCGGCCTGCTGGGCAGCGAGCTGGTCGAGCAGCGGCCCGGCTCCTGTGTCGCGGTGCCCAGCCTGGTCGACCTGCTCCTCGTCTACATGATCCGTTCGTGGGTGGCCGAGGACCTGACCGGGGTCTGGCCGGCCGTCCTGGGCGACCCGGTGACCGCCGCCGCCCTGCGGGCGCTGCACTCGGCCCCGTCCGCCCCGTGGACCACCGACCGCCTGGCCGCCGAGGCGGGCGTCTCCCGCCCCACCCTGGCCCGCCGCTTCACCGCCCTGGTCGGCCGGCCCCCGATGGCGTACCTCACCTGGTGGCGCCTGACCCTCGCCGCCACCTCGCTCCGCGACACCCAGGACTCCCTGGCCGCCATCGCCCGCCGGGTCGGCTACGGCACCCCGTACGCCCTGTCGCATGCCTTCAGCCGGGAGTTCGGGACCACCCCGGGGCGGTACCGGGCGGCTGCCGCCGACGGGTCGCCGGCCGTGCGGTAGCCCCTGGCGCACCGTCAGGAGCGGCAGGTTCAGTGCGTTCGGTGTGGGCCGAGCAGGTCGCGGCCCAGCGGTGTCAGGGTGTGCAGGACCGAGCCCCCCATTCGCCGGGTGAGGATGAGACCTCCCGCACGCAGGACAGCGGCGTGCTGGCTCGCGGTCGCGGCGGCCGTGCCGGTGGCCCGGGCGAGCTCCCCGGTGGAGCAGCCGCCGCTCTCGTGGAGTACCGCCAGCATCGCGGCGCGGGTGCGGCCGAGGAGCGGGGCGAGGGCCTCCGGGGCGGGCGGCCGGTCGGCGGTCAGCAGCCCGTCCAGGGCGGTCGGGTAGATCAGTTCGGGCCGGCCGCCGCTCAGGGCGGACCAGCCGTCGAAGACCGGACCGGGCCCGCCGAGGACCACCGGCTGGAGCAGCAGCCCCTGCCCGCACAGCTGCACCTCGACGTCCTGCGGCTGGGTCAGCGCCACCTCCAGCACCGGGGCCCGCCAGCGAATGCGCGGGTGCAGCGTGGACAGCAGCCGCTCGACCCCGCCGTCGGCCAGCGCGCGGCTGCGCAGCGAACGGTCCGCGTCCACCTGGGCCCGCAGCCCGGACCAGTACGGCTCGACGGCATCGGCCAGGTAGTCCTGGACGGCGGCGCCGAGCTGCTGGCGCGCGTCGACGCTGCCTTCACCGAGGGCCCGCGCGAACGGCGTGAGCGGGCGCACCTCGCCCAGCCGGCCCAGGTAGTGGTCGACCCGCTGCTGGTCCAGGCCGGTCACCTCCGGGCCGATGGCCGACCCGTCGGGCAGGTGGAAGAAGTCGGGCAGACCGGCGCCGGGCCCCAGCAGATCCAGCAGCAGCCGGCTCTGCGGGCCGAGCCTGCGGCCCAGGGAGCGCCGCCACACCGACAGCCGGGCGCCGGCGGGCCGGCCCGTCAGCAGCCGGAGGCTGAGCGTCAGTTCGGCCGTCGCGTCCGCGCAGGGGGCCAACCTGATGCGGGCCAGGTCGTCGGGGGTGAAGTGGATCCGGAGCATCGCGTGCGTGTCCCCCCGCCGTATGACATCGCGTCATCTTCACACGGCCGGACCGGCGTTGCCAGACCCCGAACCGGGCTCCGGCCTGGGGTGTTAGGGCCTGGCCGAAAGGTGTGGGCCGCCGCGGCGTCGCGGCTCCACCCTGGTGGTACGCCGGCGGAGGGGCCGCCGAGCACCGAAGGAGCACCAAGGATATGAAGATCCGTACCAGTGTCGCCGCCGTTGCGCTGGCCCTCGGGGCCGCGACCGCCACCCTGGCGGGGTCGGGGCCGGCCTCCGCCGCCTCGACATCCGCGGGCGCTCCCGCACCGCTCGCCGCGTCCTCCTGCTGGGTGGACGGCAACCACTTCATGCACTGCGCCAGCCTGGGCACGGGCAATGTGCGGATCCAGCCCTACCTCAGCTCGGAGGTGGTGGGCACGATCTCCGCGAGCGGCAGCCGGACATTCATCTGCTTCCGGTACGGCGACCTGCACCCGGGCGGGAACCGGGTCTGGTACGGCACCTACGCGGACAACGGCCGGTTCGGCTGGACGGCCGCCAGCAACGTGGCCAGCAACCCGGACCCGTTCCCGGGCATCGCCGACTGCAACTGACCGTGCCGGCGGCGCCGAGGTAGGCGTCAGCGGCAGGCGGCAGGCGTGGTCACCGGCCCGCTCGGGGGTCGGGCCGGTGACCACGCCCCGTCGCTTCGGCGGGCGGCGGGCGGCGGTGTCGTCGGCGCGGCGGGGACAATGAGGTCGACGCCGCGCACGCCGCCGGCTCACGCACCGAGGAGTCAGCATGGCCAAGGAGTTCGAGGTCCGCCGCGAGGTGGTGCTGCCCGCCGGGCCGCCGGAGGTCTTCGCGGCCGTCACCGCCGCCACCGGCGCCTGGATGTTCCCCAAGGAGCAGGAGTCCGCCGTCGGCGGCGCCGGTCCGCAGGACGCGGGCGTGGCCGTCTGGGAGCCGCCGGGCCGCTTCGCCGTCCGCCAGGAGGGCGACGGCGGCTGGTTCAACGCACTGGACTACGTGATCGAGGAGCGGGAGCGGGGCACGGCCCTGCTGCGCTACTCACACACCGGCGTGTTCGAGGACGACTGGGAGAACCAGTACGAGGCGTGCAGCCGGCACACCGACTTCTACCTGCACACCCTCGGCCAGTACCTCAAGCACTTCAACGGCCGGCCGGCGACCTTCGTCGGGCTGGAGGGCCCGGCGGCCTCGCGGCAGGCCGACGCGTTCGAGCTGCTGCTCCAGGATCTGCACCTCGACAACGAGGTCCGGGTCGGTGACCGGCTGAGCGTGGAGCTGGCGGGCGTCGGCGTACTGGACGCCGAGGTGGACTACCGGACGCCGGAGTTCCTGGGCCTGCGCGGGCGGGACGGGCTGTACCGCTTCTTCGGCCGCAACGCCTTCGGCGGGCCGGTCGGCGTCACGCTGCACCTGTTCGGCGAGGGCGTGGACGGGAAGCGGACGGCGCAGTCCTGGCAGGGCTGGCTGGACGGCCTGTACGCCCCGTAGGCCTGAGCCGAGCTGAGCCCGCCCGATCCGCCCCCGCCCGGGACAGGGCGGTCAGCCGCCCAGGGCCCGGCGCAGCGCCAGCGCGTCGGGGGCGACGGCGGTGAGCAGCGTCGCGCCGTCGCCCGGCAGGGTGAGCAGGGCAGCGGTGTCGGTGGGCGCGGGCGGGGTCGGCGGCCCGGGGTGGCCGACGCTGAGCAGCTGACCGGCACTGCGGTGTCCGGCCAGCCCGGCCGGGCCGTCCCAGCCGGGTGCGCCGGGGCCGAGGTCGCTCTGCTGGTCGAGGATCAGCTCCCCGGCCCGGCGGACGGTGAGCCGGGAGGTCAGCCGGCCGGGGGCGTTGCCGCGGGCACTGTCGTGGTGCCGGCCGAGGATCTGCTCCTCGCGCAGGCGCAGTCTCGCGCCGGCGGCGAGGCTGATCCGGGTGTGGGCGATCAGGTGGCTGCCGGTGGCGGCGACCACGGGTTCGGGGAGCCAGTCCAGGGTGGCGCCCTCGCCGACCGTCAGCTCGACGTCGTAGCGGGCCGGTCGTGGGTCAGGGCCGGGCCCGGGCAGGCTGATGGTGGCGGCGGCGCTGGTGACGAGCAGGGCCGCGCCCGGCCCGACCGTCACCCGCACGCCCAGCCGGTCGCCGCCGAGCGGGGCGGCCATCGAGCCGACCAGCACCACGTGGGCGGCGCCGGCGGCGCCCCGGGTGCGGCGCGGGGCGAGCGGACCGGCCCCGGCCAGGACGGGCAGGGCGGTGCCGCCCCGCCCGTCGGCCTCGGCGGTGATCCGGGCCACCGCGTGCAGGGTGCTGGTCACCTGGGCGCGCGCCAGGCGGCGAGCCGCTCGCGCACCCAGTCGGCGACGGGGGCGACGCCGTCCGGGCTGGTGAGCGAGCAGAACAGGGTGGGCAGGTCGCCGCGCTGGGCCCGGGCGTCGCGGGCCATCACGCCGAGGTCGGCGCCGACCAGCGGGGCGAGGTCGGTCTTGTTGACGACGAGCAGGTCGGAGGTGGAGACGCCGGGCCCGCCCTTGCGGGGGATCTTGTCGCCGCCGGAGACGTCGATCACGAAGATCTGGTGGTCGACCAGGCCGCGGCTGAAGGTGGCGGTGAGGTTGTCGCCGCCGGACTCGACCAGGATCAGGTCGAGCGGGCCGAGCTGCTCCTCCAGTTCCTCGACGGCCTCCAGGTTGGCGGAGATGTCGTCGCGGATGGCGGTGTGCGGGCAGCAGCCGGTCTCGACGGCGGTGATCCGCTCCGGCGGCAGGACGGCGTTGCGGAGCAGGAACTCGGCGTCCTCGGTGGTGTAGATGTCGTTGGTGACGACGGCGAGCGAGAGCTCCTCGCGCAGGGCCCGGCACAGCGCGGCGACGGTGGCGGTCTTGCCGGAGCCCACGGGGCCGCCGAGGCCGATCCGCAGGGCGCGGCGGGTGCCGGTGGTGGCGTGGGTGTGACGGGCGGGGGCGTCGGTGGGGTCGACGTGGTCACGATGCAAAGAGCCGGACCTTCCAGGAGGCGTGCTGCTCGGCGTAGAGGTCGAGCAGGGGTGCGCAGGCGGCGGGCAGCAGGTCGACGTCCCCGTGCCGGGTGGCGGCGAGGGCGGCCTCGACGGCGTCGGCGCTGACGGCGCCCAGCTGCGGGGCGAGACGGGCGAGGGCGGCGGTGACCTCGTACGGGTCGAGGCCGAGCAGCCGCACGCAGGCGGTGGCGGGGCCGTTGACGCTCTCGTACACGGCGACGGCGGCGGCGTCAGCGGGGGTGAGCCCGGCGGCGTGGGCCGTCACGCCGAGGACGACGGGTTGGTGGGCGCCGCCGGGGTGGGCGGCGCCCAGCTGGTCGAGGGCGGGGTGCGGCCAGGTGGCGCGGGCCGCCCGCAGGAGCTGGCGGCCCAGGCGCCGGCTGGTGGCGCGCAGGGCGGGTGAGGGGGTGCGGGCGTCGGCGGCCGCGTCCAGGTGGGCCGGGTCGAGGCCGGCCGCGGCCGCGGCGGCCAGGGCGGCGGCGGTGAGCCCGGTGGTGTGCAGTCGGCCGGTGAGGAAGGCCGCCATGCTCGGGCTGTCGTGCACCCGGCCGGCCTTGACGGCGGCTTCGGCGCCGCCGGAGTGGGCGTGGCCGCCGGCCGGGAAGCGCCCGTCGGCGAGCAGCAGCAGGGCGGCGCTCATCGGGTGCTCATCGGGTGCTCATCAGAGGTCATCAGGGGTGGTCAGGGGTGGTCAGAACAGGAAGTACCGCTGGGCGAGCGGCAGTTCGGTGGCGGGTGCGGGGGTGACGACCTCGCCGTCGACGGTGACGGTGAAGGTGTCGGGGTCGACCCGGACGTCCGGGCGGGCGGTGTTGTTGACCATGTGGTCCTTGGTGACACCGCGGGTGTTGCGGATGGCGGTGAACGCCTTGCCGAGGGCGAGCCGGTCGGGCAGTCCGTCGTCGATGGCGGCCTGCGCGGTGAAGTTGAGCGAGTTGGCGGCGGGCGCGCGGCCCTTGGCACCGAACATCGGGCGCGGCAGGACGGGCTGCGGGGTGGGGATGGAGGCGTTGGCGTCGCCCATCTGGGCCCAGGCGATCTGCCCGCCCTTGATCACCAGGTCGGGTTTGACGCCGAAGAAGGCGGGCGTCCAGAGCACCAGGTCGGCGAGCTTGCCGGGTTCGACGGAGCCGATCTCGCCGTCCAGCCCCTGGGCGAGCGCCGGGTTGATCGTGTACTTGGCGACGTAGCGCCGGGCGCGGTGGTTGTCGGCCCGGCCGTCCCCGGCCAGGGCGCCGCGCCTGGCCTTCATCACGTGCGCGGTCTGCCAGGTGCGCAGCACCACCTCGCCGATGCGGCCCATCGCCTGGGAGTCGGAGCTGATGATCGAGATGGCGCCGAGGTCGTGCAGGATGTCCTCGGCGGCGATGGTGGAGGGGCGGATCCGGGACTCGGCGAAGGCGAGGTCCTCGGGGACGTGCGGGCTGAGGTGGTGGCAGACCATCAGCATGTCGAGGTGCTCGTCGACGGTGTTGACGGTGTGCGGACGGGTCGGGTTGGTGGAGCTCGGCAGGACGTTGAGCTCGGAGACGACGCTGATGATGTCGGGTGCGTGGCCGCCGCCGGCACCCTCGGTGTGGTACGCGTGGATGCCGCGGCCGGCGATCGCGGCGAGGGTGTCGGCGACGAACCCGGCCTCGTTGAGGGTGTCGGTGTGGATGGCGAGCTGGGCGCCGCTCTGTTCGCAGACCCGCAGGCAGGCGTCGATGGCGGCGGGGGTGGCGCCCCAGTCCTCATGGATCTTGAAGCCGAGGGCGCCGGCGCGCAGCTGGTCGTGCATCGCGTCGGCGCTGACGGTGTTGCCCTTGCCGAGCAGGCCGATGTTGAGCGGCAGGTCGTCCATCGCGGCGAACATCCGGGCGAGGTGCCAGCCACCGGGGGTGATGGTGGTGGCCTTGGTGCCCTCGGCGGGTCCGGTGCCGCCACCGACCAGGGTGGTGATGCCGGAGGAGAGTGCCTCGTCCGCGAGCTGGGGGCAGATGAAGTGGACGTGCGCGTCGATGGCGCCGGCCGTGAGGATCCGGCCGTTGCCGGAGATGATCTCGGTCTCGGGGCCGATCACCAGCGCGGGGTGGACGCCGTCCATGGTCTCGGGGTTGCCGGCCTTGCCGAGGGCGGTGATCCGGCCGTCCCTGATGCCGAGGTCGGCCTTGACGATGCCCCAGTGGTCGAGCACCACCACACCGGTGATCACGGTGTCGGCGGCGCCCTCGGCGCGGCTGGTCCTGGCCTGGCCCATCGACTCGCGGATGACCTTGCCGCCGCCGAAGACGGCTTCGTCACCGCCGGCGCTGCGGTCCTCCTCGATCTCGATCAGCAGGTTGGTGTCGCCGAGCCTGATCCGGTCCCCGGCGGTGGGGCCGTACAGGTCGGCGTAGCGGGCCCGTCCGACCACCAGCGCGGGGCGGCCGGGGCGGCCCGCGGTGCCGGCGGGGTCCTGGGCGCCGGTGGGGTCAGCCATCGAGCGGCCCGCCCGTCTCGCCGCGAAGGCCCGCCACCTCGCGGCGGCCGCCGATCGGGATCAGCTCGATCTGGATGGGGATGCCGGGCTCGAAGCGCACGGCGGTGCCGGCGGGGATGTTCAGCCGCAGTCCGTGGGCGGCCGCGCGGTCGAACTCCAGGCCGGGGTTGGACTCGGCGAAGTGGTAGTGCGAGCCCACCTGGACGGGACGGTCCGCGGCGTTGACCGCGACCAGCCGGGTGACCGGCAGGCCGGCGTTCAGCGCGACGTCCCCGTCCCCGAGGAGCACCTCGCCGGGCGTCACAGGATGGGCCCGTGAACGGTGACCAGCTTGGTGCCGTCGGGGAAGGTCGCCTCGACCTGGACGTCGGGGATCATCTCGGCGATGCCGTCCATGACGTCCTCGCGGCCGAGGACCTTGCGTCCGGACTCCATGAGCTCGGCGACGGTGCGCCCGTCCCGGGCGCCCTCCAGGACGTGCGAGGTGATCAGCGCGACCGCCTCGGGGTGGTTGAGCCGCAGGCCGCGGGCGCGGCGGGAGCGGGCCACGTCTGCCGCGACGTGGATGAGCAGGCGTTCCTGCTCATGCGGGGTGAGTCTCATCTGCGCGCACCTCAGGGGGAGTTCAGAGGGCGGGACACAGCGCTGTGCCGCGGCGGGGTGCCTCGGGCAGGCGGGGACGCACCGGAGAGAGGGTGGGGATGCGCGGGCAGCAGCGCCCGGCGCGACCGCCCTCCGGCCCGCACGCGGGAGGTTCGATCTCGTGCCCGACACCGTAGCGGACGAACTACCACTCCTTCAAAGGTCCGCTACCCGGACGGCCGTGCTCCGCCATGCGGCGTTCAGGCCCGCCCGGGGGCGCACATGGAGCGTCCGAGAGGCGTCCGAGGGGCGCGCCGGAGGGCAGTGGAGCCACCCGGCGGAGGACCCGGAGGCATCACTATGCAGCCCCCTTCATTTGTATGAACCTATTCACCACACCACATTGCCCGGGCGTCGAAGAAAGCTCAATTCGAGCTCAAATAGTGAAACTACTCGCCAGTCACGTAATGTGCCCGCCTGCGAACGGCCCCCTACCTGCGGAAATCTGGCTACGAGTAGGTAAACATTCAGCAATGAACTCTGTGCATAGGCCTATGAATAGCCCTAGTGTGTGGCCACTCTCCCGTCCCCCACCCGTAGAGAGATCACGCATGGCATCCCTCGATCAGCTCTCCCCGCCGAGCACCGGCACCCCCGCCCCCGGCAAGGGCGGTTCTCTTCGCCGTGAGGTGGGCCTGATCGGCCTCCTGTGGGCCTCGGTCGGCTCGATCATCGGGTCCGGCTGGCTGTACGGCGCCAAGAACGCCGTGGTCGTCGCCGGTCCGGCGGCGCTCATCTCCTGGGGCATCGGCGCGGTCGCGATCGTGCTGCTCGCCCTGGTGCACGCCGAGCTCGGCGGGCTCTTCCCGGTGGCCGGCGGTACCGCCCGGTACCCGCACTACGCCTTCGGCGGCCTGGCCGGCATGTCGTTCGGCTGGTTCTCCTGGCTCCAGGCGGCCACCGTGGCGCCGATCGAGGTCGAGGCCATGATCGGCTACGCCGGTCACTGGGAGTTCGCCAAGAGCTTCCTGAACGAGAACGGCACCCTCACCACCAGCGGCTTCGTCGTCGCGGTGTTCCTGATGGGCGTCTTCGTCGCGGTCAACTTCCTGGGTGTACGGGTGCTGGCGGCCACCAACAGCATCGCCACCTGGCTGAAGATCTTCGTCCCGCTGCTCGCGATCTTCGTGCTCGCGGTGACCAACTTCCACGGCAGCAACTTCACCTCGCACGGCTTCGCACCGTTCGGCATGAAGGGCGTGCTCGCCGCGATCAGCTCCAGCGGCATCATCTTCGCGCTGCTCGGCTTCGAGCAGGCCATCCAGATCTCCGGTGAGAGCAAGAACCCCAAGCGCGACATCCCCCGCGCCGTCCTCGGCTCGGTCGCGATCGGCACCCTGATCTACGTCCTGCTCCAGGTCGTCTTCATCGGCGCGCTGCCGGGCAGCTCCTTCATCGACGGCTGGGACAAGCTGGACTTCCCCGGCATCGAGGGCCCCTTCGCCGGTCTCGCCACCCTGGTCGGCCTCGGCTGGCTCGCCTGGGTCCTGTACTTCGACGCCATCGTCTCCCCCGGCGGCACCGGCCTCATCTACACCACCTCCACCTCGCGCATCTCCTACGGCCTGAGCAAGAACGGCTACGCGCCGCAGGCCTTCGAGCGCATCGACAAGCGCGGCGTGCCGGTGTTCGGCCTGGTGCTCTCCTTCGTCACCGGCGTCATCTGCTTCCTGCCCTTCCCCAGCTGGCAGGAGCTGGTCAGCTTCATCACCTCCGCCAGCGTCCTGATGTACGCCGGCGCCCCGCTGGCCTTCGGCGCGCTGCGCCGCCGCCTGCCGGCCCGTGAGCGCTCCTACCGGCTGCCCGCCGGTGGCGTGATCTCCCCGCTGGCCTTCGTGGTCGCCAGCCTGATCATCTACTGGGCCGGCTGGCACACCCTGTCCCGCCTGGGCATGGCCATCGTGCTCGGCTACGTCCTGCTCGGCAGCTACGCCTTCTACGCCACCCGCAAGCGCCTGCCGAACGCCCCGCGTCTGGACTGGCGCGCCGCCCAGTGGCTGCCGGTCTACCTGGTCGGCCTCGGCCTGATCTCGTGGCAGGGCGGCTTCGGCGAGGGCCAGGGCAACATCCCGATGTGGTGGGACATGGCCGCCGTCGCCGGCTTCGCCCTCGTGATCTACTTCTGGGCGATCCGCGTGGCGCTGCCCGCCGAGGAGATCGAGCGCAACGTCGCCGACGTCGAGGTCGTCGACGCGGGCGGTCACTGACCCCGCACCGCCCCCCCGCACCACCGCGTCCAGGACGCCGGGAGGGCCCGCCGGAACATCCGGCGGGCCCTCCCGCATGTCCGGGCACGCTCGACTCAGGACAGCCCGAGCACCGTCCGCAGCGCCTGCTCGAACGTGCCCTCCGGGTCCGCCACCGGGCCCGGGGAGCGCCAGGCGACGAACCCGTCCGGGCGCACCAGCACCGCGCCGTCCGCGCCGACGCCGTGCTGCTGCGCCCAGTCCACGCCGGGCTCGGGTGCCAGGTCGTCCTGCGGGCCGGTGCCGATCCGGTAGCCGTCCAACGGCGCCGCCAGCCGGTCGGCCACCCGGCGCGCCGCCTGCTGCCAGGGCGCGCCCTCGGGCCCGGTGAGCAGCACCAGTGCCTGCTCGTACAGATCCAGCGTGGACATCCGTACGCCCGCGCGCAGCAACCACAGGTGCGGGGCCCGGCTGCCCGGCTCGCCGCTGGCGCTGAAGCTCTCCGGCACCACCGGCTGCGCCGGGTCGGCGCCGGCCACCGCACCGCTCGGGTAGCGGTAGCCGAGCGCCACCGCCAGCACGCCCGCCTGCCGCCCGGTGCCGGGCACGGCGTCGTACCCGGGGTGGCGGTGCTCGGCCGAGCGGGCCGAGGCACGCTCGCTGGTGGCCCGGGCGACGGGCCGGCGCTCGGCGCCGTACGTCTCCAGCAGCGCGGGCCCGGCCCAGCCGCCGAGCACGGCGGCGAGCTTCCAGGCCAGGTTGTGCGCGTCCTGGATGCCGGTGTTGGAGCCGAAGGCGCCGGTCGGGGACATCTCGTGCGCGGAGTCCCCGGCGAGGAACACCCGTCCGGAGCAGTAGCGGTCGGCGACCCGCTCGGCGGCGTGCCACGGCGCCTTGCCGGTGATCTCCACCTCCAGCCCGGGGATCCCGACGGCGGTACGGATGTGCTCGGCGCACCGCTCGTCGGTGAAAGCCTCCAGAGGCTCGCCCTGCTCGGGGTGCCAGGGCGCGTGGAAGACCCACTCCTCGTGGTTGTCGACCGGCAGCAGCGCGCCCGGACCCTGAGGGTTGGTCAGGTAGCAGGCGATGAAGTGCCGGTCGCCCACCGCGTCGGCCAGCCGCTTGGCGCGGAAGGTGATGCTGACGTTGTGGAACAGCTCGCCCTTGCCCGACTGGCCGATGCCCAGCCGCTCCCGGACGGGGCTGCGCGGCCCGTCCGCGGCGACCAGGTACTGCGTCCGGACCGTCCGCTCCTCGCCGCTCTCCCGGTTGCGCAGCAGCGCGCTCACCCCGTCCGCGTCCTGCTCGAAGGAGAGCAGCTCGGTGCTGAAGCGCAGGTCGCCGCCGAGTTCGCGGGCCTGGCGCAGCAGCACCGGCTCCAGGTCGTTCTGGCTGCACAGGCACCAGGATGAGGGGCTGAACCTGGCCAGCGCCCCGCCGGGGTCGATCTCGCGGAACAGCCACTCCTGCTCCGCGCCGGTGAGGGTGTCCGCCTGCAGGATGCCGTGGTTCTCGGCCAGCACGTCCGCCGCCTCGCGGATCGCCTGCTCGGCGCCGGCCACCCGGTAGAGCTCCATCGTCCGGACGTTGTTGCCTCGGCCACGCGGGTGATGCGAGGTGCCCGCGTGCTTCTCGACGAGCAGGTGTCTGACACCCAGTCGGCCCAGGAACAGCGAGGCTGACAGCCCCACCAGGGAGCCGCCCACGATCAGGACCGGCACCCGGTCGTCGACCTTTGGATTCATCAACTTCTCCAGCCTGTACGGGGATTGGCGGTCCGGCAGTGGGCTCGGTGCCGCCATCGGCGGGCCCGGACAGCCCAGGCCCCGCTACGTCCATCCCCCGTCCCGGGTGCCTTGTCCGCCCCCTTCGCTCGGATGGCTCGCATATCTCGCGCCATCCGTGCAAGCGCATCACGATCGAACTCAGGCCTCGTCCTCCGACCACCGGCAGGAGCAGCCGACCCCCCGCACACGACGGGACGGCCCGCAGCCGACGGGACGTCCGGGCGGGCGGCCGACAGGAGACCTGACCGACCGTCACATCCGGCCGACCCGCTCGGCCGAGCGCCGCCGACCGCGGCCACGAGCAGAAAGTGGAACATGACGACTCTGTCCGAACCGCAGGTACAGCAGCGCTCAGCGAGCGAGGACTCCCGGCTCCGTGTGGTGCTGATGCTGGAGATCCAGGACGGCGCGCAGCAGCGCTTCCTCGACGTCTACGAGCAGCTGCGCCACCAGGTGGCCTCGGTGCCCGGCCACGTCAGCGACCAGCTCTGCCAGTCGATCGAGGATCCCCGGCAGTGGCTCATCACCAGTGAGTGGGACGACCAGCACTCCTTCCTCACCTGGGTGGACAGCCCGGCGCACCGCGAGATGGTGAAGCCGATGCACGGCTGCGTCAGCGACCGGTTCCGCTCGATGCGCTACAGCATCCTGCGGGAGACCTCCGCCGCCCACGGCGCCACCGGCAGCCGCCCGCCGGTGGAGGTCCCGGCCGGCACCCCGCGCCCGGCCGGCCGCCCGGGCATGCCCCAGGCGGTGCCCGGCCCCGACGGCGTGGTGCGCCACGCGCTGACCTTCACCGTCAAGCCCGGCAGTGAGCGCAAGGTCGCGGAGATCCTCTCCGGCTACGCCTCGCCCAAGGCGGAGGTGGACGAGAACACCCGGCTGCTGCGCACCTCGCTCTTCATGCACGGCAACCGGGTGGTCCGGGCCGTCGAGGTGGTCGGCGACCTGGGCGCGGCGCTGCGGCACGTGGCGATGCAGCCCGAGGTCCGGGCGGTGGAGGAGGCCATCAACCCGCACCTGGAAGAGCACCGCGAGCTGGGCAACCCGGAGGCCGCCCGGGCGTTCTTCGCCCGCGCCGCGCTGCCCGCGGTGCACCAGGCGGTGCCGGCCACGCCCCCGCGCGGCAACCTGCGCCGGCACGCCCTGCTCTACCCGGTGCGGCCGGGCCACGGCGCGGCGGTCGCCGAGCTGCTGGCCGCCCAGGACCGGGCGGCGCTGGCGGATCCCACCGGCCCGGTCGCGGCCAGCACGGTCTTCCAGCGTGAGGACGGCGTCGTGCGGCTGGTGGACCTGCGGGTGCCGGCCGAGGACCACCCCGCGGCGGCGCTCGGTGTCGCCGGCGAGCGGGAGGCCGCCGAGCTCGCGCGCCTGCTCGATCTGCGCCCGGAGGTCGACCTGCGGACCGTCGCCGGGATGGGCCGCGCCCTCGCCCACTGCGACATGCACCCGCTGACCGACCGCAGCTCGCAGGTCTCCTGACCACCTTCCGGGGGGCGGGGGGCCACCGATCCGCTTGGAGGAAGCAATCATGACCACGCAGTACCCACGCATCGTGCACGTCGACGAGGCCGCGCCCAACACCCGGCGCGGCGGCGACCTGCGCGCCATGCTCACCCCCACCACCTGCGGCGCCACCAGCGGTTTCATGGGCCTGGCGATCGTGCAGCCCGGCGATCGGATCGGCGAGCACTACCACCCGTACTCCGAGGAGTTCGTCTTCGTGGTGTGCGGCGAGCTGGAGGTCGACCTCGACGGCGAGCCGCACCCACTGCGGCCCGAGCAGGGACTGATGATCCCGCTCAACATGCGCCACCGCTTCCGCAACGTGGGCACCACCGAGGCCCGGATGGTCTTCCACCTGGGCCCGCTGGCCCCCCGCCCGGAGCTCGGGCACGTCGACACCGAGGAGACCGTCGAGTCCGGGCCGCCGGAACACGCGGCGGTGGCCCGATGACCAGACGGGTCGCGGTCACCGGCATCGGCGTGGTCGCGCCGGGCGGCGTGGGCGTACCGGCGTTCTGGGACCTGCTCACCTCCGGCCGGACGGCGACCAGGGGCATCACGCTCTTCAACCCGGAGGGCTTCCGCTCCCGGATCGCCGCCGAGTGCGACTTCGACCCCGCCGAGCACGGCCTCGGCCCGGCCGAGATCCAGGCCGCGGACCGCTACGTGCAGTTCGCGCAGGTCGCGGCCGCCGAGGCGGTCCGCGACTCGGGCCTGGACCTCCAGGCCGAGGACCCTTGGCGGGTGGGCGTCTCACTGGGCACGGCCGTCGGCGGCACCACCCGGCTGGAGCACGACTACGCCCTGGTCAGCGCCGGCGGCGCCCGCTGGGACGTGGACCACCACAAGGCCGAGCCGCAGCTGCACCGGGCCTTCGCGCCCAGCACGCTGGCCTCCGCGGTGGCCGAGCGCACCGGCGCCCGGGGCCCGGTCCAGACGGTCTCCACCGGCTGCACCTCGGGGCTGGACGCCATCGGCTACGCCTTCCACGCGGTCGAGGACGGCCGCGCCGACATCTGCATCGCGGGCGCCTCGGACTCGCCGATCTCCCCGATCACGGTCGCCTGCTTCGACGCCATCAAGGCGACCTCGGAGAACAACGACGACCCGGCGCACGCCTCCCGCCCCTTCGACGCCCACCGGGACGGCTTCGTGCTCGGCGAGGGCGGCGCCGTCCTGGTGCTGGAGGAGCTGGAGCACGCCCGCCGTCGCGGCGCCCGGATCTACGGTGAGATCGGCGGCTTCGCTACCTTCGGCAACGCGTACCACATGACCGGCCTGACGCAGGAGGGCCGGGAGATGTCGGAGGCGATCGACCAGGCGCTCGCCCACGCGCGCGTCAACAGCGACGACATCGACTACGTCAACGCGCACGGCTCGGGCACCAAACAGAACGACCGGCACGAGACGGCCGCCGTGAAGCGCTCGCTGGGCGCCCACGCGTACCGGACCCCGATGAGCTCGATCAAGTCGATGGTCGGCCACTCGCTGGGCGCCATCGGGGCGATCGAGGTCGTCGCCTGCACCCTCGCCCTGGCCCACGGCGTGGTACCGCCGACGGCCAACTACGAGACGCCGGACCCTGAGTGCGATCTCGACTATGTACCGCGCACGGCACGCGAAGTGCCGCTCCGCACCGTCCTCTCGGTCGGCAGCGGATTCGGCGGCTTCCAGTCGGCCGTAGTGCTGAGCAGAACGGGGTGAGAAGATGACGGCACGTCAGCACGACCGCCGGGCGGTGATCACCGGCCTCGGCGTGGTGGCGCCGAACGGCGTCGGCGCGGACGCCTTCTGGAAGGCGACCAGGGAGGGCGTCAGCGTCCTGGACCGGATCTCCCGGCCGGGCTGCGGCCACCTGCCGCTGAAGGTGGCCGGTGAGGTCCGGGGCTTCGACGCCGAGGAGTCGATCGACGGCCGGTACCGCGTCCAGACCGACCGCTTCACGCACTACGCGATGGCCGCCGCCGACCTCGCGGTGGCGGACGCCGGCTTCACCCCCGATCCGGACGCCCCGTTCGCGGTCGGCGTGGTGACGGCCGCGGGCTCCGGCGGCGGCGAGTTCGGCCAGGGCGAGCTCCAGCAGCTGTGGGGCAAGGGCCCGAAGTTCGTCGGCCCGTACCAGTCCATCGCCTGGTTCTACGCGGCCAGCACCGGCCAGATCTCGATCCGCGGCGGCTACAAGGGCCCCTGCGGGGTGGTTGCCAGCGACGAGGCCGGCGGCCTGGACGCACTGGCGCACGCCGCCCGCTCGATCCGGCGGGGGGCCGAAGCCGTGGTGGTCGGCGCGGCCGAGGCCCCGCTCGCCCCGTACTCGATGGTCTGCCAGCTCGGCTACCCCGAGCTCAGCCTCTCGCACGACCCGGCGAGCGCCTACCTGCCGTTCTCGGCCCGGGCCGGCGGCTTCGTCCCGGCCGAGGGCGGCGCGATGCTGCTGGTCGAGGCCGAGGAGGCCGCGCTACGGCGCGGCGCCAGGGTGCGGGCCGTGCTCGCCGGCCACGGCGCGACCTTCACCGGCGCCTCGCGGTGGGAGGAGTCCCGGGAGGGGCTCGTCCGGGCGATCCGCACCGCGCTGGACGAGGCGCGGTGCGCGCCCGAGGAGATCGACGTGGTCTTCGCCGACGCGCTGGGCGTCCCGGCGGCGGACCGCGCCGAGGCGCTGGCCCTGGCCCAGGCGCTCGGCCCGTACGCCGAACGTGTCCCGGTGACCGCCCCCAAGGCGGGCATCGGGCGGGCCTACTGCGGCGCTCCCCCACTGGACGTCGCGACCGCCGTGCTCGCGATGGAGTACGGCGTCCTACCGCCCACCCCCAGTGTCACCGAGGTCGCCCACGACCTCGCCCTGGTGACCGGACGCCCCCGCCCGGCCGAGCTCCGCACGGCGCTCGTGCTCAGCCGCGGGCTGATGGGCTCCAACGCCGCACTCGTCCTGCGGCGGGGCTCCGGCGATCCGGCCTGAGCCGATCCCGGCGGACCCGACGGGACCTGACCGGCCCGGACCCGTCTGCCGGCCCGGAGCGGGCCTGACCGGAACCGAACCGACCGAACCGACCGCCCTCCGAACAATCATCTCTGACCAGGAGAAACGTTCCATGAGCAACGCCCTGACCTATGCCGAACTGGCCAGTCTGATCAAGAACAGGGCCGGCATCGCCGTCGACCCGGCCGACATGGAGCACCGCCCCGACGCCACCTTCGAGGAGTACGGCATCGACTCGCTCGGCCTGCTCGGCATCGTCGGTGAGCTGGAGAACCGCCACGGCACCCGGATCACCGCCGGCGCCGAGATGTCCCGGACGCCGCTGGAGTTCCTCGACGTCGTCAACGCCTCCCTCGCCGCGAAGGCAGGTGCCTGAGATGTCCGGACACACCGACAACGAGATCGTCATCGCCGCCCCCGTCGACCTGGTCTGGGAGATCACCAACGACCTGGAGAACTGGCCGCAGCTGTTCAGCGAGTACGCCTCCGTGGAGGTGCTCAAGCGCGAGGGCGACAGCACGACCTTCCGGCTCACCATGCACCCGGACGAGAACGGCCAGGTCTGGAGCTGGGTCTCCGAGCGCACCACCGACCGCCCCTCGCTGGCCGTCAAGGCCCGGCGCGTGGAGCCCGGCCCGTTCGAGTACATGGACATCCGCTGGGAGTACGCGGAGCACCCCGGTGGCACCCGGATGCGCTGGATCCAGGACTTCGCGATGAAGCCCACCGCACCGGTCGACGACAACGGCATGACCAACCACATCAACCGCAACTCCCGCATCCAGATGCAGCTGATCCGCGAGAAGGTCGAGATGCAGGCGGGCAAGGAGTGAACCAGATGCACCGCGCACTGATCGTCGCCCGGATGAAGCCGGACTCGGCGGAGGGCATCGCCGAGATCTTCGCCGACTCCGACCGGGGCGAACTGCCACACCTGATCGGCGTCACCGGACGCAGCCTGTTCCAGTTCGGCGACGTGTACCTGCACCTGATCGAGGCCGACCGGCCACCCGGCCCGGCCGTCGCCAAGGTCGCCGGTCACCCGGAGTTCCGGAGCGTCAGCGACCGGCTCACCGCCTACGTCCAGGCGTACGATCCGATGACCTGGCGCGAACCCAAGGACGCCATGGCCCGCGAGTTCTACCGCTGGGAACGCGGCAGCCTCAACTGACCGGCCCCGCGCCGCACCGAAGCCCGTCGACAGCCGGTCCGCCAGGACCGGCTGGACGGCGTTGGGACCCGCCGCCGGATCGCCGGCGGCGGCGTTCGGTGTTCGGCGTCCCGTGTGCTTCCGCGTTCCGTCCTCCGCGTCCGGGGTCCTCCGCGTCCGGTCCTCCGCGTCCGTGTTCTGCGTTTCGGTGCCCGGCATCGGTGCGCCCGCCGGGCGGCAGGCGAGTGAAGATCACATGCGGACCACCCGAAGGGCGCACAGCATTACCACTACGGGCGCACCCGGGTGGCAGGCCGCGCCGATCTGGCTGACGTTGATTCAGGTGCCCCCGCGAATCCCAAGACCGATGACGTGTCGGCCGTCGCACCCGGCACCTGGAAGGACCGACCTCATGCGTTCCGCACGTACCCTCCTGACCGGCGCAGTCCTCGCCGCCGCCGTCGCCGTCGGCGCCCCCCTCGCTTTCGCGGACGGCTCCACCGACCAGGGCAAGAACCTGACCTGGGAGGAGAAGCAGGACAAGGCCGCGACCACCGACACCTCCAAGGACTGGTCGGAGAAGACCGAGAAGTCCGACACGTCCGAGAAGGCGGAGAAGAAGGACGACTCCTCGTCCTACTCCAAGGAGAAGGAGGAGAAGGCCCCGCACGGCGGCGTGCACACCGGCGGCGGCGGCCTGGCCCTCTCCGGCGGCGGCCTGGCGTCCGGCGCCGTCCTGCTGCTCGGCGGCCTCGGTGCCGGCGCCTTCGCGCTGCGCCGCCGCAAGGCCCCGGTGGGCGTCGCGGTCTGATTCCGGCGGCCGTTCCCGTACGCGTGTCCCTGCCGTGGCCGTCGCAGTGCGCCGGCCACGGCAGGGCGTCCTTGTTCCGGACCCCGTTCCGGACCACTTCCGGGTCTGGCTGGCCCGGACCGGCGCTGGAGCCGGAGAGGAAGAGGCAGGTGGGTCATGAGGGGTGGAGAGTCATGACGGGCGGACAGTCGGCGCACGGCGAGGGCGGCAGCCCCCGGCTGCTGAAGCTGGGCATGGGGGCGGCGGCCCTGGGTCTGCTGCTGATCTACAACTCGGTGGACGAGGCGCCCGCGCCGGCCGCGGTGGCCGCCCCCGCCCCCGTGGCGAGCGCCGCCGCCACGGCGTCCCGCACGCCCTCGCCACCCGTCAAGCGCGGGCCGGCGCTGGCGCGCTCGGTACCGACCCGGCTGAAGATCCCCCAGATCGTCGTCGACGCGCCGTTCACCGAGCTGACGCTGGACGCGGCCGGGGCGTTGAACCCGCCGCCGGCGGACAACAAGAACCTGGTCGGCTGGTACCGCGGCGGCCCGACCCCCGGGGAGCGCGGCAGCGCGGTGGTGGCCGGGCACGTCGACACCAAGACCGGCCCCGCGGTCTTCCTGTTCCTGAACATGCTGAAGCCGGGGAGCAAGGTGGAGATCACCCGCGCGGACAAGACGGTCGCGGTGTTCAGCGTCGACTCCGTCGAGACCTTCGCCAAGGACACCTTCCCCGACCAGAAGGTGTACGGCGACACGGGTGAGGCCCAGCTGCGGCTGATCACCTGCGGCGGCGTGTACGACAAGAAGCGCAAGGACTACCTCGACAACGTGGTGGTCTTCGCGCACCTGGAGTCCTCCCACAAGGCCTGAACGCGTACGAGCGCGCGCGAGCAGGTGCCGACGCGTGCACGGCAGAACCCGCCGGCTCCCCGTGGGGGCGGCGGGTTCTGCCGTACGGCTCGGGCCCGTGGGGCCCGTGGCGGGCCGTCAGGCCGGGACGGTGGCCTCGAAGGCGTGCAGGTAGGGGTTGACCGGGCGGACCTCGCCGACCCGCAGGCCGGCCGCCGACATCAGGGTCACCATGCTCTCCTTGGAATGCTTGGCACCGCCCACGTTGAGCAGCAACAGGAGGTCCATGGCGGTGGTGAAGCGCATCGAGGGGCTGTCGTCGACCAGGTTCTCCACGACCACCACCCGGGCGCCCGGGCGAGCCGCCGCGACGACGTTCGCCAGCGTACGGCGGGTGCTGTCGTCGTCCCACTCCAGGATGTTCTTGATGATGTAGAGGTCGGCCTCCACCGGAATCGCCGCGCGGCAGTCGCCGGGGACGAGCCGCGCGCGGGAGGCCAGGGCGCCGCCCTCGCGCAGCCGGGGATCGGCGTTGGCGACGACCTTGGGCAGGTCCAGCAGGGTGCCGTGCAGCGCCGGGTGCTTCTCCAGCAGGCTGGCCAGCACATGGCCCTGGCCGCCGCCGATGTCGACCACCGAGGAGATGCCGGTGAGGTCGAGGTACTCGGCGAAGTCCGCCGCCGACTGGCGCGAGGACGTCGTCATCGCCTTGTCGAAGACCTTGGCCGACTCGCCGCCCTCGGTGTGCAGGTAGTCGAAGAACTCCTTGCCGAACACGTCCGGGAACACGTTGCGCCCGGAGCGGACGGCCTCGTCCAGGCGGGGCCAGGCCTCCCAGGTCCACGGCTCGGTGCACCAGAGGGAGATGTAGCGCAGGCTGTTCGGGGCGTCCTCGCGCAGCAGCCGGGACATCTCGGTGTGGACGAAGAGGTCGTCCTCCGTCTCGGCGAAGATCCCGTAGCAGGACAGCGCGCGCAGCAGCCGGCGCAGCGGCTTGGGCTCGGTGTCGAGCGCGGCGGCGAGCTCGGCGACGGGCGTCGGCTCCTCGCCGAGCGCGTCCGCGACGCCGAGGCGGGCGGCGGCCCGGACGGCGGCGGCGCAGGCGGCGCCGAACACGATCTCCCGCAGGCGCATCGCGGCCTGCGGGGTGGTGGTTGGTGCGGTGGTCATCGGGGCCAGCTCTCCTGTGGGTGGTGGGGCGGGGGGCCTGGGGCGGGACCTGCGGCGCGAGGCGTGCGGCGCGGGCGGAGCGTGCGACGGGGGCGTGCGATGCGGACGGTGGGTCAGCAGTGGCCGGCCGGCTCGGAGACCGCGCAGCGGTTGCGGACGAAGGCGTTGCTCGTACCGGTGTCACGGTCCGCGAGGTCGGCCGGGCCGTTCCCCATGGCCAGGTTGTCGCTGACGGTGTTGCGGGCATTGGCCGCGCCGACGACGCTGCGGAAGAGCACGATGCCGCCGGACATCGACGAGGCGCCGACGTTGTCGCGGACCTTGTTGCCCGTCACCACGGTGTCCTCGGCGCCGGTGAGCAGGATGCCGGTGCCCTGGATGAAGTCGAGCCGGGGGTTGGGCGGGCAGTACTTGTTGTTCGACTCCACCACGTTGCGGCTGACGGTCAGCGCGCCCGCGCGCGGGACGCCCTCGTCGCCGACGATGAACACGCCGCCGCAGTTGCCGCTGATCCGGTTCTCACCGATCGTCAGCGTGCGCGCGCGGCGGACGGTGACGCCGATCCGGTTGCCGGTGAGCCGGTTCTGGCCGATCACCGCGCCCTCGGTGTCGATGGCGCCACCCTCGTTTTCGACGGCGTTGGCGAGGAAGACCCCGGACTGGCCGTTGTCTCTGGCCACGTTGCCGGTGATCACACCCCGGGTGGACTTCTCCTGGCTGATGCCCTGCTGGCCGTTGCCCAGCACCTGCACGGCGTGCACGGTCATCCGGTCGGTCTCGGAGGCCGCGATGCCGTTCTTCGCGAAGCCGGAGACGGTCAGCGCCTCGATGCGGACGTCGGTCAGCCGGTGGCCCTCCGTACCGGTGACGCAGATGCCGTGGCCTGCGGCGGCGCATGCGCCCGTAGACCCGGCCGCCGGGTTGATCACGCTCTGCGGGCCGGCACCGCGGATGGTCAGGTCCGAGGTGGTGACCAGCACGCTGCCGGTGTAGGTGCCGGGGAGCAGCCGCACGGTGTCGCCGGGCCGGGCCGCGTCGACGGCCTGCTGAATCGATTCGCCGGGGCGTACGAGGTGCGTCTGGGCGGCGTGGGCGGGGGGTGCGGCGCCCAGGGTGATCAGGGCCAGGGCCGAGGCGGTGGCCGTGGCCCCGGCAAGGTGGGGAACCCGTCGCTTGGGCATGAGTCGTAACCTGCTTTCCTTGCAGTTTCGGGCACGATCGCGGTGGACGCGGTGCGGTGGGTGACGCTCCTTCGGATCTGAGCCCGCGGAGTCCCGGGGAGGTGCTCCATCGGGCACGCCCGCGACGCGTGTGCCCACCGAATCGAAGCTATGGGCGCTGGCCGGTCCCCGCCACCGGGGCTGGGCTACCGGACTGACGGCGTCTCAGCCGCATGCCTCAGCCGCCCGTCCGGCACTGGGCCGGACGGGTCCACCGCGGGTGGGCGGAGGGATTCGCACGGGTTGACCTGACGCCATGAAAGGTCGCACGCAAGCCGGTGCAAGCGAACCCGCCCAGTGCCTCGACCTGAATCCTTCGTTCACACTCAACACCACTGCCGTCCCGACGAGTTGTGGCAGCGCCCCACGAGTCGACACGACCCGGCCGCGGCACATCCGTCAAGCCGGCCAGTCGCCGGGCCGCGAACCGGGAAGGCCACCTGCCCATCGTCGCCCAGGAAACCCCGTTCTCCGCCGCAGCAAACGTATTTGACGTGCCATCAGCACCGGGACAGGACGCCGCGCGCCCGCTCCGCCAGCCGGGGCGAAGCCGCCCCACCCGCCCAGCGCGGCAGCTCATCAGCGGAGCGGACGACCTCGACAACACAGGGTCCTCGTTGCGACCTGGAATCAGTCCACAATCCTGGACCTGCCACCTGTTTGCCGTGCACATCACGAGCCGCTGCTGCCGTCATGGCGGAATGGCCGGGCGGCCAGGGACGCACGGCGGACAAGCCGCGCTCGAATAGCCCACTCGGAGTGCATGACCAGTCGCCTGGAGTGAGCATGGACCTGTCGCCCCTTGCGTCGGGCGACTTCCTTCCCTCTCTCACAAAGGTGAGCTGATGAGTGAACGATCCAGGCGGGCCATATCCAGCCGGGCACGCCGTCAACGGCTTTGGGGTCTGGCCGGCGGAGTGACCATGGCAAGCGCCATCTTCGCGGGCACGGCAGGCGTAGGAGTGGCCAGCGCGGCAACCGGCGGGGGCAGCACCCCCGATGTGGCCGACCAGACCCTGAACAGCCCGTGCCACGCGCTACCGCCTTGGTTCTGCGGCCCCGGAGACGGCACCTGGGTCCCCGGGCCCACGGGCCCGACGGGCGCGACGGGTCCGACCGGGGCGACGGGTCCGACCGGCCCCACCGGCCCGACCGGCCCCACCGGCCCGACGGGCGCCACCGGCGCGGCAGGAACTGACGGCGCCACCGGCGCCACCGGCGCAACGGGCCCCACCGGCCCCACCGGCGCCACCGGCGCGGCAGGAACTGACGGCGCCACCGGCGCCACCGGCGCGACAGGCCCGACCGGCCCGACCGGCCCCACCGGCCCGACGGGCGCCACCGGCGCGGCAGGAACTGACGGCGCCACCGGCGCCACCGGCGCGACAGGCCCGACCGGCCCGACCGGCCCCACCGGCCCGACGGGCGC
>NZ_JBITGZ010000005.1:215945-303572 GCF_044457565.1 Kitasatospora sp. NPDC050543
CACCGGCGCGGCAGGAACTGACGGCGCCACCGGCGCCACCGGCGCGACAGGCCCGACCGGCCCCACCGGCCCGACGGGCGCCACCGGCGCAACCGGCCCCACCGGCCCCACCGGCGCAACGGGCCCGACGGGTCCCACCGGCGCCACCGGCCCAGCGGGGCCGACCACCACCCAGCAGATCGTGGGCACCCCCGCGACTGCGCAGCCTCTGCTCGGCCCGGTCACTGCTACCGCGACCTGCCCGACCGGAACCGTTCTGCTCGGCGGTGGATACACCCTCAGCGGTGCCAGTGTGCTACAGGTCACCGACTCGAGCAGGGATTCCGTCAACCTCAATCAGTGGAACGTGACGGCCTTCGTTCCCGTCGGTGTTCTCTCCGGCACGGTAACGGCTGTCGCGGAATGCGCCCCCTGACGCGGAGGTACGACGCGGACATCCGTTGAGTCGGCCGGCCTTGGCCTGAAGCCACCGCGCTTCGTGGCCGGGGTCGGCCCTTCCCGTACAACGAGGCTGCGTACTCGACCGCCTACGACAAAGCTGCTGACAGACCAGAACCGGGACCGGTGACAACATGAGGCCGTCGATCTGCCTGTGCATGATCGTCAAGAACGAGGCGAAGGTCATCGAGCGCTGCCTTGCCTCCGTGGCAGACCTGGTGGATACCTGGGTGATCTCCGATACCGGCTCCACCGACGGCACCCAACAGCTGATCCGCTCGGCGCTCGACGGCATTCCCGGCGAACTCTGCGAAGAGCCCTGGGTCGACTTCGGCCACAACCGCACCGCGAACATCAAGCGCGCGCGGGGCAAAGCCGACTACCTGCTCCTGCTCGACGCCGACCTGGTGATTCGCCAGAACTCCGCCCTGCCCGCGCTGACCGCCGACGCGTACATGCTGCGCCACGAGGGCTCCACGTCGTACCGCATCAAGCGCCTCGTCCGGGGCGACGTCCCCTGGCGCTACGAGGGTGTCACTCACGAATTCCTGACAACAGATCAGGTGACGGGGCAGGCGAACCTCGATTCTCTCGTGATCCAGGACTTCGCGGACGGCGGGTCGCGAGGCGACAAGTTCGAGCGCGACGCGCGTTTGCTCACTGCGGAGTTGCGGCGGGATCCCGGCAACGCGCGGACCGTCTTCTATCTCGCGCAGACTCTGCGCGACATGGGACGGACGGAAGAAGCGATCGCCTTCTACGAGCAGCGCGCCCGCATGGGCGGCTGGGCCGAGGAGGTGTACTACGCGCTGTTGCAAGCCGGCGTCCTCAAGGCAGAGGACGCCGACTGGCCGGGGGCCATGGACACACTGGCTCGCGCGTGGGAGGTACGCCCGCAGCGCCTGGAGGCCTGCTACGAGCTGGTCTCCCGCCTGCGGACGATGGGCCGCCACCAAGCCGCGCACGCCCTCGTCTGTGCGACGCTGGACAGGGACGAACCGGACGACCTGCTGTTCATCCAGCCCTGGGTGTACCGCTGGGGCTTGCTGTTCGAGTTCTCGATCACCGCGTACTGGACCGGCGACCTGAAGGCTTCTCTCCGGGCCTGCGACCGCCTCCTCGCCATGCCGGACCTCCCCGACCTCTACCGCCGCCAGACCCTGGCCAATCGCGGCTTCGCCGTTCGCGGCCTCGCCTCAGTGCCGGACGACCAACGTCCCGCAGTATGTACGAGTAGCTGACAGAACGGTTCGTCCCGGGGTTCGCGTCCGTTCATGGTTCAGGTTTCAGGTACCTCACCAGGCCGGGGTCCGGAGCCCACTCGTGCCCGTCCGCCGGCCACCCCGTGTGAGCAGCGGGTTCGGCCGTTCTGGCATGCTCGGGGACATGACCGCCACCCCGCCGCCCGCCGCCCGCAACCGCGTCGGCGCCCATGTGCCGGTCGCCGCGCGCGGGCTGGCCGGGACGGGCCTGGCGTACGCGCGGCGGGTGGGCGCCGAGACGGTCCAGGTCTTCGTGGCCAACCCGCGGGGGTGGGCCACTCCCCCGGGCAACCCCGCGCAGGACGAGGAGTTCCGTACCGCCTGCGCCGAAGGCGGCATCCCGGCGTACGTGCACGCGCCGTACCTGATCAACTTCGGCTCGGACAGCGCGGCGACCAGGGAGCGCTCCGCCGAGTCGCTGCGGCACTCGCTGCGGCGCGGGCACGCGATCGGGGCGCTCGGCGTGGTGCTGCACACCGGTTCCGCGGTGGGCACCGCGCCGGACGGCGGTTCCCGGCGGGCCGAGGCGATGGCGCAGGTCCGGGCGGACGTACGGCCGCTGCTTGACGAACTGGACCGGCTCGGGGACGACGCGCCCTGGCTACTGCTGGAGCCCACCGCCGGGCAGGGCCGCTCGCTCTGCTCCCGGATGGAGGACCTCGCCGAGTACGTGGCCGCGCTCGACGGCCACCCCAGGGTCGGGGTGTGCCTGGACACCTGCCACGCCTTCGCGGCCGGGCACGACCTGGCTGCGCCGGGCGGGGTGAAGGAGGCGCTGGACACCCTGACGGCCGCAGCCGGCCCCGGCCGGCTGCGGCTGATCCACGCCAACGACTCGGAGGACGCGGTGGGCGCCCGCAAGGACCGGCACGCCAACATCGGCGCCGGTCTGATCGGCGCGCAGCCCTTCCGGGATCTGTTCGCGCACCCCGCGACCGAGGGTGTGCCGCTGATCGTGGAGACCCCGGACCGCAAGCACGGCGGTGACGGCACGGGCCATGCGATGGACATCGCGGTGCTGAAGGAGCTGCGGGAGGCGTCCTCCTGAGCCCCGCTCGGGCTGCCGGGCCCGGAGTGTGATGGCAGGCTGGGACGAGGATCGCGCCCCGGTGATCACTCGCCCCGGCGGATCCTTCCGCATGCAACCCTGCCCGCGGCACCGATTCCCCGCCGCGGGCAGCCAGCCGCCCACGAGGGGTCACCCGATGAGTCCGATGCGAAGACTGGCCGCGGTGCCCTGCGGCCGCCGCAGCAAGTGGATCGTCCTGCTGCTGTGGGTGGTGCTGGCCGTGGCGGCCGGACCGCTGGCGGGCAAACTGATGGACGCGGAGGACAACGAGGCCTCCAGCTGGCTGCCGGGCAGCGCGGAGTCCACCCAGGTGCTGGTCGAGCAGCGGAGCTTCCAGCCGGTGGACACCGCGCAGGCCGTGGTGGTCTACCTGCGGCCCAGCGGGATCACCGAGGCCGACCGGGCTGAGGCCACCAAGGACGCCGCAGCCTTCGCCGCCCTCCCCCACGTGGTGGGCAAGGTGGTCGGGCCGCAGCTGTCCGCGGACGGACAGGCGATGCAGACCATCGCGCCGGTGGACATCGGCTCCAACGGCTGGAACGACCTGCGCCCGGCCGTGGACAGCATGCGCGAGATCGCCTCCACCGACAGCCTGGGCATGATCACCCATGTGACCGGCCCGGCCGGGATCGGGGCGGACCAGGCGGAGGCGTTCGCCGGGATCGACGGCACCCTGCTGTTCGCGACGATCAGCGTGGTGATCATCCTGCTGCTGCTGACCTACCGCAGCCCGGTGCTCTGGATGCTGCCGCTGCTCTCCGCGGCCGTGGCGCTGGTCGCCTCGCAGGCACTGATCTACCTGCTGGCCAAACACGCCGGCCTGACGGTGAACGCGCAGAGCGCGGGCATCCTGATCGTACTGGTGCTGGGCGCCGGCACCGACTACGCGCTGCTGCTCACCGCGCGCTACCGCGAGGAGCTGCGCCGGCACCAGGACCGGCACGAGGCGATGGCCTTCGCCCTGCACCGGGCCGGCCCGGCGATCCTGGCCAGCTCGGCGACGGTGGTCGCCTCGATGCTCTGCCTGCTGATCGCCGAGATGAACTCCACCCGCGGCCTCGGCCCGGTGTGCGCGATCGGCGTCCTGGTGGCCCTGGCGGCGATGCTCACCCTGTTGCCCGCACTGCTGGTGATCTGCGGCCGCTGGGTGTTCTGGCCGGTCCGCCCCGCGTACGGGACGCCGGAGCCGACGCAGACCGGGCGCTGGGCGCACATCGGCGCCTGGATCGGCCGGCAGCCGCGCAAGGTGTGGATCGTGACGGCGCTGGCGCTGGGCGTGTGCTGCATCGGCCTGGTCTCGCTCAACGCCACCGGTCTGTCCACCGCGGGGACGTTCACCGGCAAGCCGGATTCGGTGAGCGGCCAGGAGGTCCTGGTCCAGCACTTCCCCGGCGGTACGGGCGCCCCGCTGACGGTGATCAGCGCCGCGGACTCGGCCGCCGTCGTCCGGGAGACCACCGGGACCACTCCCGGGATCTCCGGCACGACCCCGCCCACGACACACGGGGACCGGGCGCTGTTCCAGGCGATCCTGGCGGATCCGCCGGACAGCCAGGCGGCCAAGGACACCGTCGACCGGCTCCGCGCGGCCGTCCACGCCGTGCCCGGTGCGGACGCCCAGGTCGGCGGCAGCACGGCGGTGATCCTGGACGCCGGGCGGGCCGCCGCCAGCGACAACCGGGCGATCATCCCGCTGGTGCTGGGCGTCGTCCTGGTGATCCTGGCGCTGCTGCTGCGGGCCGTGACGGCGCCGGTGGTGCTGGTCCTGACGGTGGTGCTGTCGTACGCCGCCGCGCTCGGCATCAGCGCGTTCTTCTTCGAGCACGTCTTCCACTTCGACGGTGAGGACAACGCCTTCCCGCTGTTCGTCTTCGTGTTCCTGGTCGCGCTGGGCATCGACTACAACATCTTCCTGATGACCCGGGTGCGCGAGGAGGCCACCCACCGGGGCACCGCGGCCGGCGCGGTGGCCGGCCTCGCCGCGACCGGCGGCGTGATCACCTCGGCCGGACTGATCCTCGCCAGCACCTTCGCCGTCCTGGGCACGCTGCCGGTGGTCGGCTTCGCCGAGATCGGGTTCGCGGTGGCGCTCGGCGTCCTGCTGGACACCCTGGTCGTACGGTCGGTGCTGGTCACGGCTCTGACCATGGATCTGGACCGGCACATGTGGTGGCCGAGCGCCCTCGCCCGGATCCACGCGCCGCGCGACGCGCCCCGGGACGTGTCCTCGGACGTGACCTGACGCGGGGAGCGGGGGTGACCCGCCGCCGGGCTCGAACCTGACCTGACACGGGCTCCGGACGGCACGGCGAGCGGGGTGAGCGGCTCCGGATGGTGTGAGACGGGTTGTCACCATGCAGTTCCGGCCGAGTTCACGCACTGATCGTCCGTTGTCTTGTCGGGTGTGGCCCGGGCGGAGTTGACTGCGCGCACCCGTCGATTGACGGGGCCAGGACATCTCTCGCGGAGCCCTCGATGCCACTGCCAACCCCCCGTCGTAGCGCGCGCCTCGCCGCCGCCTGTGCGGCGGCCGCCGCGCTGCTCGCCCCGCTGGCCGCCGCTCCCGCCGCACACGCCGCCACCCCGACGGCCGGTGCGGCCGCACCCGCGGCGGCCGCACCGGCAGCCGTCCCCGGGCTCGACGTGCTGACGTACAACGTCTTCCTGATGAGCAAGAACCTGTACCCGAACTGGGGCCAGGACCACCGGGCCAGAGCCATCGCCGCGGCGGACTTCTTCCAGGGCCACGCCGTGGTCGTGCTCCAGGAGGCCTTCGACAACGCCGCCTCCGACCTGCTCACCTCGCAGGCCTCGGCCGCCTACCCGTACCACACGCCGGTGGTCGGCCGCTCGACCGACGGCTGGGACGCCACCGGCGGCAGCTACAGCTCCACCACGCCCGAGGACGGCGGGGTGACACTGCTCAGCAAGTGGCCGATCCTGCACCGCGAGCAATTCATATTCAAGGATGCGTGAGTGGAGTGGACACCCCCTCACCTTAGCGGACCTGCGGGTTCCCCCGTGGCGAGATAGCTAACCCCGTCAGATGCTGCGGAGGACGGCCTCGCACTCCCGGCAACGCCGATCGTGGAGCAACGGCGGGTACCACGGCTGGCCGGGGCCCGTCGGCCGGTACGGCTCGTGCTGCATCGCATCCGTGTCGAGCCCGCACAGCGTCCGCGGGCCGGGGTCTTCGGGGATGTCTGGATCGGCCGGCGCGGCGTGTACCCAGCGAACCTCCAGGGCGACGTCGACGACGTCCGGACCGATCCCGGGGTCGTCAGAGGGCTCCCGTTCCAACAGGATGATCACACTCGCCATGTTCTGATCCTCCACCAGGCTGGTGAGTGGTGCATGCCGGCGGCGGAGGGCTTGTGCCACTCAGCCGGTGCCACTGTTGGACGGCCCCCGCTGTCTCAGCAAGCCCGAGTTGCACCTGCTGTCTGTCGCAGTTCAGATAGATACATAGGATCACCGGCATTAACGGGAAATCGCACACAAAGAGAGACCTTTAGCCACATCCCGACAACCCGACCGTGCAACAAGGAGGAGTAACTATGACCATGGAGGAAATTGGACCTCAAGAGACATCCCGCACGAAGCGCCGATGGTTTCACTTCTGGAAATGGAGTCACTTTCAGTGGAGCTTAATTCTTCTCGCGCTTGCGGGTGGGCTCGGCATTGCACTAAGCGAATATCAGGCAGAACATGCCACAACGCAGGGCGGCTACGATCTACTGAAGATCATTGGAAGCCTCTGCGAGGCTGCACTAATTGCGGCAGTGATTGGCTTAGTTGTTGATCCGTACCTCAAGAAGCACTTGATCGGAGAACTCGGACCTGAATACTTCTGGGTCACTAAAGCAAGGAGCATCCCGCGCAACATTCGCGAAAAGGTAGAAGAGCTCGCCAGCCGCGCAGAATACCTGCGGCGCGTTACCTGGACGGTAAACTTCTCCTGGTGCGACCAAGCACATTGCGACATGCAGCAGCATTTGAAAGTAGACATACATACTGATGCGAACGGGTACAGTACAAACCCAGACGGATATACATTCAAGCCGTACCTGTGGATTGAGCCGGCAGACGAGCACCATGAATCACGGCACATGTCGCTAGAATTCCTGATCCCGACTCTCGATCGACAAGTAAGGGTGGGAGAAGGCAAGCTTCATGAAATCGTATCTTCAGATGACCCTGTCCAGGAATGGCTCCGCGTCGCCATGGAGCAGCTAAATCATCAAGCTCCCGTGGTCCCGCAGAATCAGACATTTGTGGTTCGACGAGACTCTGCCCTATATCCAACCGGAAATCTCTTACCGTTTAGGATTCGCTATATCACACAGGTTCATAAATTCGTGCTTACTGGGGAGGCACTGGAGAGGCTGCAGATCACATTTCACCACGCAACCGGCCAAGAGAAAGTATGCGAGGAGCGCCAGGAGTCAATTCAGGAGACCGCCCCCGAGATTACATTTCCGGGGCAAGTTACCGTTATCTCCTGGAGGGTCCTACCAGTACTACAACCAGTGGATGCGGCACGCCCTTCGGGGGTCACATCCACTACACCCACCGCTCCTCCATCCGGCAGCACAGAGCCCCCGCCATGACACCGCCAAGCGTCGTTGCGGGGGCTCTGCTCTGCACCGCTCCCCAGCGCTGCGCGCGACGTCAGGGAGGGGCGTCTGTGGCCCTGCCGCCCCGTGGGGGACGTTGACGGCAGGGCGGTCTAGTGGTGATCCCGGGGCCGGTACGGCTGCCGGGTCGCCCGGGGCCTCTCAGGCTCAGGCCCTGGGCACGGTAGTGGCCCCGTCGAACTGACCCACTCGTCACAGCGGAAGCAGAACCCCGCGTTGCTCTCAGGATCGAACGCGATTTCGTGGCGGCACAGTGGGCAGTTCATGGGCCAAACCTAGGCCGTGAGGCCCATCCCCCTGGCCGTCTCCGCGACCAGCGCCACCCAATCGGCTGACGCGAAGGTCACCACCTCATCCGGCCGCGCGGAGTCGCGCAGGGCGACCACGCCGGGGATGTTGTCGGCCACCTGCGGACAGTTGCCGATCCGCTTGTCTCGGCAGGCGAGGGTGACGAACTCGAACTCAGGACGTGCGGTCATTGCTTGTCCTTTCGTCGTACTGGATGGGGTCCCTCGCCCCCGTGAACAGCGCACAGCGGAAGCGAGAGGCTGCCCCGACCCTGGAGGCCGGGAGTTGAGTACCGCGCTACTTCGGCGGTTCGGCCGGCGGGTTGGGATTGCCGGACGGAGGCGGCGGGGGCGGTGCTCCCCCGACACCCGTCGGGTTGCTGCTCGGTTCCTTCTGCGGGGCCATCGCGGGCCCTTCCTCGTCGGCCTCCGCCATGTCGTCGGGGAACGGCGGGGCTACGGGATGTCCGGGCTTGCGCGTCGGACCTCGCGTGCCGCGCCTGCCCCCGGGCCAGCTCGGGCCCTTCGCGCCTGGCGGGGGTGTGTGGCTCATAGATGTACCTCTCTGGTGGTGCAACCCATCCCGACCATGGTGACCACATACCGGCGGCCGGGATGGGAGTTCTGGGCTACCAGCGCGTCCGCGCCTGACGATTGATCTCGCGGATGCGCTCCAGCAGCGATGCCCGCCGCTTGCGGTCCTCAGGCGGTAGCGGGCGGTCCACGTGTTCCTCCGGGGTGAGCGTGGGCCGGCGCTCGCGGATCGCTTCCACCTCGTCCGGTTTGTCGTCGGGGAAGGCCCACCACGACTCCAGCGGGTTCACCGGACGTCCCCCACAAGCGAGGGGCGCTCAAAAACACGCCATTGCTCCCACGCCTCGCTGAAGGTGCGCCATCCGCGGGGCTGGCCGTCAGGAAGCCTCAGCCACTGGCCACTCTGTTCGTTCGCCACGCGGTAGACCCCGGTGCCCGAATCCCATCGGACGCCGTATCCATGCAGCCTGATCGGCCCCTTCACGGCAGGGCTCGCACGACGTGCCCGGAGATCACCCGGGACTCGTCGGTCTCGTCCGCGGTGCCCGGCAGAATCCGTCTGGTGCACACCGCGTGGTCACGGATGAACTGTGCGATCGCCATCACGGTCTGCGCGTTGGCTCCGCCGAGTTGGACGTGTCCACCGTTCGCCAGACCCGTCGCGCAGTCCGGGGAGAGGGAGACAAGCGGGGGCAGCCCTGCAAGGCGGAGAGCGTCCACCAGAGCGTCGGCGGCCCTTGCCGCCATCTGCTCGTGCACGGTAATCAGCCGATCGTGCTCCGCGTCCAGCTCTGCCAACGACATCCGCCGCTCCTCTCCGTTGTTGTACGGAGATCGTGCCGCGACGACGGGGACGCCAACAGGGATGGAACGTCCCAGTTCTGAGCGTTAGTCAGCCACGCCAAGGATTCGTGCTAGCTTTCGCAATCCGGGCGGACGAGCGGTACCGGACCACAAGTCAGCCACGACCGCTACCGCGAGGGTGTGATGCCGCATCCACCCAGGTGCCACCCGCTGTAGCTTCTCCAGGGTCGCCACAGCCCCCGCAGCATCCCCGATGTCCGCATAGGCACGTGCTACGTCCAGTAGCAGCCAAGTACGCCACGAGGGCGGGGTGTCGGCACTGAGCCGCATCCCACGGGCGAGCCCCAACGCTTCCTCTGGCCTCGCGTGTTGAACCGCCAGGCGCACACGCTCGATCCGCACCGACGACCGATTGAAGACACTCACCATGCGGCCGTCAGCGGGCGCCAGCATCCCGGACAGTCGGCCGGTCGCATCTTCCGCCGTCAGCATCATCTCTGACGCGCCCTCGTAGTCGCCGCTACGAGCCGTGCTGGTGGCCGCAGACATGATCAGGCCGCCCCATACCCGCAAGCCTTCGCCGGTCGTCACATGCTCACGCTCGATCCCGTCCGCCACGTGCAGCGCCAACCCCTGTGCGTCCTCCAACCGGTTCTGTCGCTGGTACGCCCACGCCACCGAGTTGCTGACCATCGCCGTCAAGAGTGGGTCCTCTGCCGCGTCAGCCGCCGCAATTGCCCGCTCAAGACTGGAAAGACCAAGATCGGTTTTGCCCAGACGAATGGCCAGATGGCCTCCGAGCTGCAACGACTTCCCCAGTGCGTGCTGACCCTCCAGCCTTGCCCTTCCCGCACCCACGGCAGCTGTCAGCCGTGCATCGGCAATGATGCCAGGCAGCAACTCCATCACTCTGCCGAAGTCGGCGTTGTGGTAGAGCGTCCAAGCGTCGGCAATCTCCGCGCGGAGCAAGGGAAGGGACAGTGCATCTGCCCCGTCCGGAGCGACGGGTGGCGCGAACAGTGGGGGCATGATGGCCCGGCGGACGGCGATCAGCTCCGGCGGCTCCGCGTCGCCCGTGGACGGTATGGCAGGCGGGTCGCCGAGCAACGACGTGATCTCCACGCCCAGTCCCTTGGCCAACGCATGAAGAGTCGGCAGCCGAGCGGAATGCTTGCGCTTCTGCTCAAGCTTCTTCACCACGTCGGACGACACGCCGGACTTCTCTGCCAGTCCTTCCTGAGTGAGCCCCGCCAGGCGCCGCAGGCGGGCCAGCCGGTCTCCCAGATGCTCGTTAGCCATGCGGTCACCGTATGCCCTTCCTCACACCAACCCGACCCGCTCACGCCACCCGCCAGCGGGCAGGGGCGCCCGTTCTACGGCCCGCGGGGAGGAAGCCGGACCGTCGCAGGGCCCGCAGCGTCCCAACGTGCTCAGGGGCGTCTTGCAGTCGTCGCACACGCGGGTGCTGCGGGGTGCTGCGGGCTGCTTCGGGGTGACTGCCGTCGCCGCCTGCGTCGGGGGGTTGACGGGGATCAGCGCGATTCGTCGCGCGAGGACAGCCGCCACGCTCGTCCGGATCTTCGACGGGAGCGGAGCGGAGACGATGCTCATGAGCGCGCCCCGCGTCCAGCCAGCCGCGAGCAGACCCTCCACCATGGCGCCCTGGTCCATCAGGGGCTGCCCGGACAAGGCCATCTGCGGCTCGCGACGCCCGAGTTCGAGCAGCAGTTCCACGCCCTCTGTCGTCCGCGTCGGGCGGGCAGTTCGCGGAGCCGCCGCAGGCGGGCTCTGGCGGGGCGCTGACGGCTCATTGGGCACCTCCGCAACAACTACTCCATCCGTCCCGCCGAGCAGCGTGGAGAACGTCGCATGCGCCTCCGCGGCCTCCGTCGAGTCGACGTCTCCGGGCTCGTCCCAGAACTCCGGCTCCGGCGCGTCGTTGGACGGAGGGACGGACGGTCCCTTTCCCACGTCCTTAGCTGTCGTCCTTACCTCCAAGGGAGGGCTTCCCGGCTTCCCGACGGCTGCCTCTCCAGCTCCAGGGCGACCGGCGGCCGGGGATACGGGAAGCGGCGGCACCGTGTGCTGCGCTTTGCCCATCACCGGGACCTCGTAGACGTCGACCGTCGTCCGCACCTGACCCGTGAGCGGGTCGCGGGCGGTGTCGCGGACGTAGTGGCCGGCGCTCTCCAGTTCCCGGAGAGCGTTGGAGATGGCCGTACGGCCCTCACGCGACTTCGCGGCCAGCGTCCGGACGTCCTCCCGGGAGGCGTCGGGGAGGGAGAGGAGATAGCCCAGCAGTCCGCGAGCGCAGAACGACAGCTCGTGTTTCCGCAGGGTGCCGTTGCCCAGCACGGTGAAGTAGCGGGCGTGCTTGATACGATGGATGCGCACTGGGAGCCCCTAAGCTCTCGATGCCAGACCCCGGGGTGTTAGCGCACCGCCGGGGTTCTACGTGCTCGCGATCCTAGGGCTTTGTGTTGTGCAACACAAGCGTGGCGGCATGCGAAAGCCCCACCATCCGCGAGGACGACGGGGCCGAACCCCCGCTTACGCGGGGAGGTGTTGCCGGCCTTGCGGCCGCTTCCCAAACTCCGCACGGCTGACCCCCGCTTACGCGAGGAACACGACCGCAGAGTTTGACGCTCCAGGTCCATCCCCGGTTGCTCGGGGAAGTTTGTTGCGATTCTCAGCGACCCCGGAAGGGCTGCTGCCATGTCCTACCGAGCTGCCCCGGTCCGACGAGCGCGACTCTGCCACAGGGCGCTGACAGCCAGCAACCAGAAACGCAAAGGCCCCCCGTTCGAGTGAACGAGGGCCCCGCGGGTTGACTCAGATCAGCGCGTTCACTGGTGCGACGTCGGACCACAGGACGAGCTGCCTGCCGCCTTCCTCGCGCACCCTCAGAGGGTTCGTGGAGGAGACCCGCCGACGGTACAGCGTGGACGCGGCAACCCCTGCTCGTTTGGCGGCCTCCGGGATCGTCAGCCACTCGTTGGGGCGGGCCTTCGGCAGCCCCTTGCGCGGGAGCACCGCGCGTGCGGCCGGCACCTTGTTGATCTCCGGCTTCCACGCAGGCGCGGGGGCCGGCTCGTCTAGCTCCTGGAGGGGCGCCGCGTCTGCCGCGGGCTCCGCGTCCTCCGGCGGGTCGATGTGTAGCACGTGCGCCGCAACGAGGGGCGGCACCGCGGAGACGACGATCACGACGTACGCGGTTGGGCCCTTCGCGCCCGTCGTGAGGATGTGCTCCGTGATCTGCGCGGCAGTTGCGCCGAACAGCGCGTACAGTGCGCCGCGCGTCGCACGACCCGCCTTCCGCTTTGCGTCCGCTTCACCGGGCTGCGCACGCAACTTGCGCGCGACATCCTTGCTCTCCTTCGCGATGCGCGCGCCAATCGCGGCGTACATCGACATGACGGCCGGCATGAGCCACGCCACGCGCCAGTCCCAACCCGCGAGGATCGCGAGGGAGAACTCCCCCGGGGCGGAGAGTGCCAGTGCGGCGTAGAGAACGGCGCTCTGGCCGTGCTTGCGAACCATCCGGAGGTGCCAGGGGGCGGGGGTCATCAGTTCTCCTCAGCCCCGAAGGGCTCCATCTCGTCGACATCGACGGACAGCGGCATCTGGTCGGGGTCAGCGTCGAAGACAACGGCGTACCCCCATACGGCGCCGATCGGCAGTTCGGTGACGGTGCCGAGCGACCCGACGGGCAGCGTGAGCGCTCCCTCCCATGCGGCGCCGAACGCCACCGTGGACGAGATGCGGTCGCCGACGGCGATGGTGGGCGTCATGCTCTCTCCTCTTCGGTGTGCTCGTTGGTGGGCCATGCCTGACGGCATCCGTTGCTCTGGCAGCGCAGAGCGGCGGGGACGTCATCGGGAGTCCAGTGCGATCCGTCGTCCAGCAGCGACCGACCACACGCGGACATGACGCCCTCGCGCACCTGCCGGCCGTTCATATGGACCGCCTTGACGGAGCGGACGTCGGGGCGTGCGTACCAAGACGCGTCACGGGTTGCGGCCCACGGCGTGGCGGAGAGATCGTCGCTCATGCGTCCATCATCTCCCCTACGTGGAAGGTCAGTTCAGTTGAATGGAACTCGTCAGGCTTGCCGAAGGGCTTCCCGTCCAGGTGGACGGAGTACTCATTGCCCCAGTGACGCGACGGGAGGCCAACGACCGTACCCACGCGCCCGTTCCACGCGTCGTTCGTGACCACGCGTACCCGGACGCCCTGGTGGTAGACGATCGGCTCTTCCCCGCGCTCCGCGTACGTGCGCTCCAGGCCATCGCGGAGCTTCTGAATGAAGGCGTCGGAGCGCGCGGCGCACGGGATGCAGTAGTGCTGAAGCTTCTGGCGGACCGTCCCGCGGCTGATCCATCGCGTCGTGGTGGCCTCGTTGCGGCACGGGATCATCTTGTCCAGCTCGGTGCCGCCGGGCATCTGCGGGCACGGCTTGTACTTCAGTGCAACGCTCTGGCAGATCATGGCTACTCCGTTCTGGGTCGGGTGGCCGGGCCCTGCGTCCTCTACTCGCAGGACCCGGCGGGTGGTGCGGTCAGCTGTCCTTTTGGCCAGTCCAGTAGCACCAATGGCAGCCGGAGCCTTTGCACTCGGTGCAGCGGGCTGCGTAGATCTCCGCAACGGTCTCCGGGTCGGCCAACTGGCGGTTGGCCATGACGCTGACGTCCAGGCCTGCGTAGCACGGTGCCGGCTCGTCGTGGGACTCCTCCGGCTCGTCCGCGTTGCACTCCTGGCACGCGCCGTACGCCTCGTCGGGGTGCTCCGAGCAGACCTGACGGACGACGTATTCCGTGTCGGTGTCCTGGTCCTCCGCAGCGAAGTGTGCGGCGTGGTTTGCGGCGCTCATTGCGCAGTCGTAGACCACGAGCGAGCCCTCATCACCGAACACTCCGTACTCGACCCCGGGCGCACAGGCCGGGACGGTTGTTACGGCGGGCTCGGCGGAGACGTGGTGGTGATCGCAGCGCGGACGCACTGTCGGGAGCGGCGCCGAGAGCGAGGCCTCAGCCTTCGCCAGCTCCGGGTAGGCGCGACGGACCTGAGCCTCAGCCCAGGCGAACCGCTCGTTCGTCTCGGTGATACCAAACCCGTCGGCCCAGCCCTCAGTGAAGACGCCCCGCGCGTACATCTCGTCCCGGACCATGTCCCGAATCTGCCTGACGGTCAGCTTCGGCAGCTCGTCACTGTGGCGGAGCGCGGAGGCAAGGGCATTCGCCAGGTCTCCGGTGGTGGCGCGAAAGGTCACCCGCAGGTCAATCCGGTACTTGCCGTCCTTGCTTACGGTGGGCTTCGCCATTGCTGCACTCCTCTGCGTGAATCCTTCGCGTAGCTCCACTGTCCCACACTTGTGTTGCACAACACAAGTGCCCCGCATATCGATATGCGGGGCCGGGGCGCCGCCGGGTCCTCTACTCCCAGCGACGCCCCGCAGACGTCTCGCGTGACTAGCCCTGCCTGCGAGCCTCGAACTTGCGGCCCGGGTCCGTCAGGATTTCCCCGCCCCGCGTGCTGTAGATGGTGCAGCCTCGCCCGATCCACCACACGGACGCGACCGTCCAACTCTTGCCGTGGTGCTCGATCGTGTCCCCCTCCTCCAGGTCCCGCGCCTCACAGAAGCGGTGGACGGGGAGGGTTGAGCCGGGGGTGCCGTCGCGCCAGTGCCACGGACGGCCCGGGGAGCCAATCGGGGTGGACTCGTGCGCGGGTGTCTCCGGGTGCGGCGCCAGGACGCAAGCGAGCGCCTTCGATGCCCCGGGCGGGGTGAACGTGGCGGTGCACTGCGGATCCCCCATGGGGCCGGGCGACGGTGCGCACACCATGCAGACGTCGGCCCCAGCCGGAATATCGGAGCGCTTGACCATGGGACGCGGCAGCGAAACCGCCCGCCCCCAAATCGTCGCTCCGCACGCAGCGTCCGTCAGACTGACGGCCCGGTGATACCCGCTGCCTGCACTGCTCAACGTCACCCACTCCTCCGGCTGGACGCCGAGCTGCTGACGGATCACGGCAGCCGCGGAGAGCGTGAGCGCGACACGCCCGCCCGTGTCGGAGGCGACGACGTTCTCAGAGCCGTCAATGTCGGCCAGCTGGTCCGCGAGGGCCAGGACGTCCGCCTCCGGGACGCCGGCCTCCGTGGTGATGGTGGAGACGGAGACGGGCCCCGCTGCCGACTGAACGATCCGGTGGACGCGCCCAATCAAGAAACGCGGACCGGCCGCCTCCGCCAGCTCCCCGATCACCTCCCACCCCATGCCGCGCAGCTCCGCCACAAGGTCCCTGTCCCCGTCGAACGGCAGGTTCGCCGCCTGCGTCGGGACGCTGCCGGACTCGCTGAAGATGCTGATCATGTCGCGCCGCTCGGTTCCTCCGCGCGGGGTACGCACGAAGCGGTCGATCTCGACGCGGTACCCCGGCTTGGGCATGCCCTTCGTCGGGCATCGGTGCGACCAGTCGGCCCGTCGGATGACGGCCCGCTTGCCGAGACTGTTCGACTCGCAGTCGATGGTGATCGTCTTCTCGGTCACCTTGACCACGGTTCCGGTGCGGGTGATCTCGCCGACGCCGCCGTAGCCGTTGTCGTTGGTGACGAAGCGGATGCCGTCACCGATCTCGAAGGCGTTGAACGCGGCCGGCTGGTAGGTCTGTTCCTGCGTCATCTCTCTGCTTCTCCTGTGTCGTCTCTGCTTCTTCAGTGCTTCGGCGCCGGCCCCGCGTCCTCTACTCGCAGGGTCGAGCGGGTAATCAGCCTGCGGAGCGCCGTACGCCCGGCGGATAGCCTCCGTAAGGCGCCCACGTGCGCCGTGCTTCGACGGCTGGTAGTCGTCGCCCAGCGCTTCGAACTCTTCGGCGACGTTGACAACGTCACGGCGGGTGTCCCCGGTGTCCGTGTGGCGCGGGCCGTTCAAGTCGTCCAGCCAGTAGACCCGGAGCGTCCAGCCCCGCCCTTCACGCTGGACGATGTAGGAGTACGTCACGCCACGCGCGTAGTAGCGCCCGGGGTAGGTGCAAGTGAACTTCATCGCTCGTCAGTCACAATCCGGCGGAGCTGCAACTCCGCCTGCTCACCGCCGGTGATCTCCGACGCCGCGAAGTGCAGGTGCTGCCCACAAGCGAACGACGCCATGGCCTCCGGATCGCCAACCAGGGTCACGGCCCAGACGGCACGACAGCAGCAATGCCCGCGGTTCCCGCCGTCGCACTGCACCCTGCCCATCATGCTGCGAGCCGACGACGGGCCACGCGGTTCATGCCCCGGAAGCTGCGCGCGTTGGACAGCGCGTTGACGAAGTTCTTGTTCCAGCCGCGCGGGTCGGTCTGGTCCTCGTAGATCTGCTCGCCGAGCGTGGCCAGCTCGTCGCCCGTCATGTTGTAGAAGCGAGCCCGGTACGTCCAGTACTCTTCGCGGTCCGTCAGCGCCACGACGTCCGTGGAGAGGATGGCCAGCTTGCGAACCCACATGCGGACGGTGCGGACGTTGGCGTCACCCCAGACGGTGCCCGCGTCGCGGCTCAGGATCACGTCGACGAACTCCCGCGTGATTGCGCGGCCAGCCTCGCGGGCGGCAACCACAGCCTGAAGGGCTGCCGTCTTGGCCTTCTCGGTGGCAGTGGCCGCACCGGTTTGCACCTTCGCAACCTCCTTCGCCGGTCGCTCGACCGTCTCCGGCGTCGGATGCCAGCTGCCGTCAGCGTTCACCTGGAACAGCTCGAACTTCGCGATTCGGTTGACGATGTAACGTTCCGTGTCGAAATCGTAACGGCGCCCCGACTTCACGGTCTTCGTGACCTTGCGCGCCTCTCGCGCACTGGCGACCTCCAGGTGGTCCGCCCCCTCCGCCCCGGGAGCCAGCCGGAGAACACAGCCCTTGGCGTTGAAGGCGCGGATTGCAAAACGGTTCACTGACGATCTCCCCTGCGTGAGTCCTTCGCGTAGCCCTACCGTCTCACACTTGTGTTGCACAACACAAGTAGCTGCCACGGTCAGTACAGCTCGCCCATCTCCCACCCGTCCCCCGACGTCGGGCGCTGGCGCTCCACGTCCCGTACCGCCTCCATCAGCCGGCGGGCGACTGCTCGGGCCTCTGTGGGGGTCAGCTCGTCCCGGCATCCTCCGATGCTGATGACGACGACGCCTGCACCGCGCTGCACTCGAACGGCCATGGATGGCTCCCTTCAGAAACGGCAAAGGGCCCCTGCGCCTCTACTCGCAGGGGCCCCATGGGGGTTGATCAGGCGCTCTCGCCGAGCAGCCACTCAGCCAGGCGGATGATGCGCTCTTCCGCCGGGACGGCGCTGGCGAACGGGCTGGCGCTGCCGATCAGCAGTTCCCGCGCCTTCACGGCAGCGCCGTGGCGACGGGCGACATCGGCTGCGTCCGCAGCGTCCTGTGCGGCGGAGACGGCGATGTGGTCGGCCAGTTCAGGATCCTCGTCGGGCTCGTCGATCAGGCGGACGGAGTGGCACCAGACGCCGGACGAGACTCCGTCGATGTCCGCCACGAGGTACGGGTAGCGGTCCTGCCCGCTGATGTCGACCTTGACGACCAGCCCAGTCTTGCCGTCCAGGCGGCTGGACTCGCCGTCCGGTTCCTCTGCGACGACCACCACCCGGTCGCCGACCTTGATCGACGCGGGAGCAGTGACCTCGCCGAGGATCACCGTCAGCTCGTCCCGTAGCTGCCGGGTCTCGTCCGGCGTGAGGTGGGCGTGTCCGCCCGTGCAGATGTACGCCCCGCGCTCGTAGGAGACGGAGGGTTCCACCCGAACCTCGCGTGCCGGGTTGTCCGTGTCAGTGGTGCGGATGACGGTCAAGATCTCTCCTCTGTCAGTTCTTCAGGCCTGCCGGTCGACGGACCCCCGCATATCGATATGCGGGGCTACCGGAGCAGGCTCTCCACGTCGTCCCGACGGTCCGCATCGTGGTAGTCGTCCCAGGCAGCGCGGCTGTCTTCGTCCAGGTCAGAGGCCTCGTCCGCACGGACGCCGGCCATGTCGTAGGCGTCCAGGGAAGGGAAGTTGCGCATCAGGCGTGCCTTTCGTCGGGGAGGGTCGTTTGGTATACGTGGACGTTTCACGCGGCTGCGGGCACGGCGACGCCGAGAGCAGTGCGCGCCTGCCGGATCCCGTCCCACCGGATGCGGCGGACGCGGGTGGGGCCGACGTTGCCGAGGTGCCCGCCGATCTCGCGGTCTTCCATGGGCGGCATCCCGACGCCGTAGGTAGCACGCAGAACAAGCGCGCGACGGGCCGTGATGGACGACAGGGCGTACTCCGCAAGATCCCGCGTGACGGCCGCGCCGCTCACGGTCTCCACGTCGGGGATGGTGTCGGCCAGGGTGGTGCCGCCGGGCTCGTCACCGTCTACGGGACGGTCCAGGCTCTCCATCGGACTGAGCGCCTCCCGGGCGGCGCTGAAGGTTGCGCGCGTCAAGGACCCGGCCTGCGCGAGGGCGAGTGCGTACGCCTCGTCAACGTCGCCGCCGGCACGGGCGAGAGCGCGGCGGACGATCAGAAGGGTGCTCGGCTCCACGGTGAAAGCGGCCGTCCTCGTCCAGGCGGACGTCACCGCGTTGCGGACCGCGGACCACGCCTTCGTCTGGAGCTGACCGGGCCCGTCCGTGGTGAAAGAGGCCACGCAAGTGATCAGCGCGAATCGCGCCTCTTGCATCAGGTCTTCGACGTCCTCCGGCAACGCCTGGCCGGCCGTGACGGTACGGACGATGCTCATGAGCATGGGCTCCAGGTCCGTGACGATGCCCCACATTGCGTCCTGGTCGCCGGTCTTCGCGGACTCGATGCGGTCGGCGGAGATGATCACGTTAGCCATGAGGCGCTCCCGGTGCCTGGAGGGTGTGCCGTGGTTACTGGGGAATCCGAGGCATCCGTTTGCCCCTCTAGATGTGACGTGGATCACATGAATGAGCGCGCCTCGGGCCATGCGCTCCCGCGGCAGTGACCAGTACGGTCAGCACTCACGCGGGAGGGGAAATGCAGAGGGCCCCCGCCGGATCTCTCCGTGCGAGGGCCCCTCAGTCAGGCGCTCCGCTCGATAGGCGGGGTTCCGGTGGCTCTGTGGTCCGTCAGACAGTGAACGATCAAATCGGACTTTGTTGCCACGTCGACGTCGTGGCGCGCGTCTATCGAGTCCTCCCAGCCAGCTACGACGAGCAGCCCGTCAGTCCCCCAGAGCCAGCGCACTTCCCGGTCCGCGATCGGCACGTGCAGCTGCTGTGCCACCCATGCCAGATATTGTCGGTCGGCCGCTGTTTCCATTGGTCCGGTCAGGTACACCACACTCGTTGCAATCAGCCTCCGCGTCGCCAACTGCTGCACCTGCGGCCCCCTTTTGTGCGGTAGGCTCCCCCTCCCATCCGGAGAGAGCCCGATCCAGTGCCGCCACTACGCCCTTGACGTGCGCAGCCGCGATCGTGATGTGCTGTATGGCCGTGGCTAGCTCGTCAGTGACGACCAGTCGCGCGTCATCTAGCGCTATGTCCTCGGTGGGACGTCCGGGGCCGGCGCTCCCGCGTCGACCGGTGTGGTCGGGGTCGGCCGGCGGACGCTGCCCGCGCTGGTCGGCCACGGCGTCGCAGAGATCAGCCAAATGGCGCACCTCAGCCAGGTCGTGCAGCAGCACTCCCGCCAGCGCCTCCACCCGCTGAGCTGGAGTGACGTGTGATGGACTGTAGGTCATGGGCGCCTCTCGTACAACGGAAACTCGTTCAGCTTTGAACATGCCATTGGGTGGATTTGCCCCGCTTTGTACGCATTTTCGGATCTAAACCTCAATGGTTCACTTGTGTTGCACAGCTCATGACCAGCACATTCGTCCGCACGCGGCGTTAACCTGATCGTTACATTGATCGGAAAAGTTGACGATCGGCTTCCGGCGTGTCGCGGCAGTGTTACCGCAGGTCACAGGCTCAGCGTCACACTACCGACGCGTACTGCAACGCTGGAGTGTGCGAATCCGGCCGTGAATATGGAGGCTGGCTGGTCAGATTTCGCGCCGTTGCAAGCTGCGCACGCGGGGACGAGGTTCGATGCTTCGTCAGCGCCCCCGCGCGCCAGTGGTACTACGTGATCCAACTGAAGGTCCGCCAATGGACCGTCACAGTAGAAACATCCAAACCAGTCCATCTCCTCCCACACGCAGAGGAGAGCCTGAATGTCCAGGCCGGTCGGAGGGTTGACGGGGCGGACCGCAGGCACTATCCATACCGCCCGGCGCGGCGACCGGGCGACATTCCGGCGACTGGATTCGAAAGCACGTTCCCTTTGTCGATGGGCGGCGCTACGGTCTGGGGATGCCGACTCCCCCGCCCCTCGCGTCATGCTCGCGCCAGCTCTGCCGCGTGCGCCGCATCGGGGTGAGCGGCGTACCAGCTGTCGTGGTCGGTCATGACGCCGGCCTGTTTCATGTAGAGACTGCCCCAAGACGCCCCACCCACGTCCGGATCGGTGTCGAGCTGGACGCCCGCGAAGTCCATGGCCATGATCCGTCCGATCTCACGCGCGATCTCTTCAGCCTCCACCTCCGGTGCCTGAGCTACGAGTTCGTCATGGACGGGGAGAAGCATGTAGTCCGCCAGGCCTGCGTCCTCCAGGTCCAACAGCGCCTGACAGAGAACGTCCCGAGCCGTCGATTGGACGGCGTAGTTAGTGGCGGCGTACACACGGTCCCGATCCAGCGGCAACCGCCGGCCGGACGGCGTCCACACCACATAACCGGCCGCTCGCGCCTCGCGCTGGACCCTGCGGGAGTACCGTTTGATCCCCGGGTAGACCCGGTCGTATGCGGCGATCGCTGCTTGTACTTCCGCAAGCGGAGCACCGGTCTGACGGCTCAGCGTCGTAGCCCCGCCTCCGTAGACCTTGCCGAAGCCCACGCCCTTGCCCATCTTCCTGTGTCGTTTGGTGAAGCCGGGACCCCAGATCAGCTCCGCCGTGAAGTCGTGGAGGTCTCTACCCTCCGCGATGGCCCGCTTCATCTGCGTCTCGTCCGCCAGACTGGCCAGGATGCGCATCTCCACGGCGGAGTAGTCGACGGAGATGATCCGGTGGCCAGGGTCAGCCATGAGTGCACGGCGGATCGTCCAGTCTCCCGACGGCAGTTGCTGGAGCGGGGGATTCGAGATGGACATGCGGGCGGTCCGGGCCTGAAGACTGTTGATCTTGCAGTGGCTCCGGCCTTCGGAGTCCAGGCCGTCCCGGAGGGCGATGCCGTAGCTCGTCCGCCACTTACCGGCCCTCTTGCTCCGGAGCACGGCGTCCGCGAGCGGGTTGGGCGTGCGCGTCTCGCGGGGCTGCCACTGATCGTCAAGGTCGGCCAGGTCCAATAGGATGGCCTTGTCCACCTTCAGCGCCCCAGAAGGCGTGCGCTGTGTCAGCTTCTCGCCCATGCCGAGCAGTGCGGCAGACACCTGTGCCGTGGCGTTAACGCTCGTGACGCCGTACCTCAGCGCACGGGCGGAGTGGATCCCAGCTTCGTCCTCCAGCCTGCTGACGAGCCCCCGTACGTAGTCCTGGTCAACCCGCATGCCGCGCCGCTCCATCGTGGCGCACAGCCGCATGACGCGGTGCTCAAAGTCGACCAGTCGTCCGCTGACCCCGTACTTTGTCAGACGGCGCTGAAGGACCGGCAGGATCCGCGAGCCAAGGATGACGTCAAGGCCGGCGTAGAGAAGGTAGGTCTCGTGCCAGATGTGGATCTTGGCGAAGCCGTTCGACTTCGTCATCCCCATGCCGTTGAAGATGGCCGTCAGGTCGCCCTGCGTGTCCGGCGCCGTCGGGTCGACGTATTCCGCACACAGGGCCTTCAACGCCAATCCCACGCCACCCTCTTGGGGTTGGCGGGGGTCGCAGAGGTGGGCCAATACCCGGGTGTCGATCACCCGCGGCCCGAGTAGCTCCAGCGGGATGCCGGCGTGGCGGTCGAGAACCAGCAGATCGTAGGGCGCATTGTGGATCGTGAGGCGCTGGAGGATCCGGAGCGCCCAACGGGCCGCCTCCAGCATCTCTGCGGAGATCTCCACGGGAAGTACCCACGCCTCGTAGGCGGTCCCGAACTGGACGGCACGAAGGCGGAACGTCGGCGAGAACGTGTCCAGGCCGGTCGTCTCCGTGTCGCACGCGACGATCTCACCCGTGGACACCCTGTCGCGGACCCAGAGACGAAAAGCGTCCAGGTCCCGGGAGTCTTCCGGAACCTGGACGCTGACCGCCTCCCCCGCCACTGTGTGGGGGAAGTGCTTCACGCAATGGCCTCCCTTGGCTGGCCGAAGATGTCTGAACTGGCGCCCGGCGAGGTGATGTTGACCTCGCTGTCTGCGTCCTCCGCGCGGCGCTTCTCCACGTCCGTGGCAAGGCGGATCCCGTCGAATCCCCAGCGCCCGCCTGACTTGCGCTTCAGGAATCCGCGGCTCTCCATCTCCACGCCGATCGCCCAGCCTGAGAGCGTTTCCTTACGCGTCAGGCCGGCTTCCTCGCACCAATCCGCGTAGACACGGCGGAGCTGCATCGGAGCAACGCGGGCGCCCGACTCTTGGACGAGGCAGGCAGCGATGAACTCGGCGAGCCTGTCCTCCGACTCGCGGAAGTCGGCCGTGGCGCTGACGACCGTGGCCGGTTCGTTCAGCCCGTGCGCGTACCACTCCTGCGCACCGCGGACGGCCCACGCGAGGATGCCCTCCGCCTCCGCCTTCAGCTTCCCGGGAAGTGAGTGATCTGCGGCCGCACCGCGGAACTTCGCTTCCCACGGGATCAGCTTCACGCGGCGCCAGATGCCGTGGTCCTGCGACAGGATCGCGGGCTTGTAGTTGCCCGCTACCTGAAGCAGGAACGCCGGCGTGTAGGTGAAAGGATTCTGGTGGAGGAAGCGCACGGTGACCGGGTCGCCGCCGGTCAGCTGCTTGATCAGGCTCTCGGCGAGTCGGGCGTACTTCTCTGTCTCCGACGCGTGGACGAGGCGCGCCCCGCGCAGTCGAGCCAGCTCCGGACTGGCCTGCCCGACGGCCGTGCGCTGCTCGAAGGTGCTGAATTCGGTCGCGGACGTGATGCCGCGGAAGACGTCACTCAGAACGTCCATGTAGACCGATTTGCCGTTCGCTCCCTCACCGTAGTGGAACACGAAACACTGCTCCCGCGTCGACCCGGTGATCCCGTAGCCGACCAACCGTTGGTTGTAGCCGGGCAGGTCCGGGTGGTTCGGGAACACCTCCATCAGGAACTGCGCCCACCGTGGTGCCTCCGCATCCGACCGGTACGCGACGTCCAACCGGCGCGTGATCATGTCGCGCGGATCGTGCGGACGCAGCTCTCCTGTCCTCAGGTTCACCGTCCCGTTCCCGACGCTCAGAAGCTCGGGGTCTGCGTCGAACTCCGACGCCTGCGCAGGCACGCCGGGGACAGACGGAAGTTCCTTCAGAATCCCGTCGATGTGCCTGTTGGTCAGCGCCTTCAGCGCCAACCGGCGCTCGAAGTCGCTGCCCTCCGCGATCATCTCCGCGCCCATGCGGTGGAGGGACCGCCGGACAGCGTCCGTTCCGCTTGTCCAGATGGTGCCGTCCCAGACGAGGAAGCCGAGCCCGGAGGCGTACCGGACCCCTCCGCCTTGCTCCCGCATGTAGTCACGAAGGCGAACGGCCAAGCCAACGTCAGTGGAGTCGAAAGCCTCCCGCGCGGTGGACGACATCAGACTGAGGGCCGTGTCCGCGTCGTCCTGGACGTCAGGCACGGGAGCACTCACCGAGGTGGCTCGCGGCTGCTCTGCTTCCACGGCCTCCGCTTGGCGCACGGCTCGGTGGAGAGCTGCGGGAAATGCCTCCGGGTCGCCCTCGCGCCACGCCGTCAGGTCTTTCCCGTCGTGGGGAAAAGCGAGCCGCCGACCGTGGATCCCTTCGGCGAGCAGCGCACGGGCCAGCTCGTCTGTGAAGGACCGGCCAGCCCGGTCCGGGTCGCCCGCGTAAACGACGTCGCGTCCGCGGAGACCGGCTGCAAGCTCCCGGATCAGCTCCGGGTTTCGAGCGAGGCCGGCGCCCCGAATGATCACCGCGTCGTACCCACAGCCAACCGACGTCAGTCCGTCCCCGGGGCCCTCGCAGACCAGCACGGTGTCATAGCCTGCGCCTGCACTCAGGAACCCGTACTTTGCCCACACCTTCCCCGGGAGGTTCGCCAGGCTCACCCAGCGGGCCGGGCACTTACCGCTCAGGTCACGGCCCTGGAGTCCGCGCGTGATCCCATCGAACCCGACCAGCGGAACGGTGATCCTCGGGTAGCGGGTGAACCCGCGGCTCAACCACGGCTGCGGACGGTCGCCCGGGGCCGCGTAGCCGACGCGCAGATCCTCCGCCAGCTCTGTGGAGATGCCGAATCGATCGGCCAAGTAGGCGACAGCTCTGGGGGACGCCGTCAGGACAGCTGCCGTCTCGTCGACGAACATCCTCAGTCCTGCGATCTCGCCCGGCCCGATCGCCTCGGGTGGTGCCGCGGACACCGTCTTCACAGCCGTACCGGGGTCGACGTCGAAGAGATCGGAGACGCTGAGCCCGAGCGCCTGGAGGATCGCGTCCTTCGGGCAGCCGGCGCGGCACACAAGCAGCAGCTTTCCGTCTTCCTTGCGCGTGAGCTTCAGGCTCGGCGTCCGGCGGTCCGCATGCACCGGGCAGTAGGCGAGATAGCCGTCATGGTCCTCCGTGACGTTCCCCAACCGCCCCAGTAGGTCCGACAGTCGCATATGGTCTCCTCTCCTCCGGGCATTGCAAAGCGGGGCGCCCTCCGAAGAGAGCGCCCCAATGAGTTGGTCAGTGCTGTGCGGTCAGTCCTCGCGGTCGACGTCCGCGTACTCCACCGACGTCACGACGGCGCCGTATGCGGTGTAGCCGCTCGCATGCTTGTCGCCGCGAGCGAGAGCGTGCGCCACCCAGCTGGAGAGGTCGGAGGGGGACATATCATCGCCTTCCCACTCGTCCCCGTCCTCGTTGACGACCAGCGACGCGGTGAAGTTGATCGTTGCCTGTCGCACAGGTCAGTGCCCCTCTCCATGCCGGGCGATGTGGTCCGCGTACACGGTCGGCGCGATGTCCTGGAGCGTCTGCTCCGCGTCTCGGAGCCGACTGACCAGGCGGACGTCGGTCGCCAGGTCGCGCACGACGTAGCCAGCCGAGACGTTCGCCCGTCGCCGCTTCACCACGGCGCAGCCGTACGGCTGCCGGGCGTTGATCGCCTCGCGGTTGGCCTGTGCGATGTACTCGGCGAGCGTGATGCGTTGCTCGTCCTTGCACTCCGCCGCGTGGAGGTAGTAGCCGTCCAGATCTCCGATGTCTGCGCGGCCAATCTGGACGTTGCGCCGGGTCTCCGGGTTGTGGTGCTCACGGAGGTAGGCGCGGACGGCGGACTCCCACTCGGTCCCGACGCGCTTCGACGGATTAGCCATGGGCAGCTCCGCGCCGGTCGATGGCTTCGATCCACTTCACACCCACGGCGACGGCCTGGACGAGCTCCGCGCGCAGGCGCTCCGGGTCGTTCTCCGCCATGGCTTCGAAGACCTCTTCCAGGAAGACATCCCGAAAGGTGCCGCGCCCCTCCGCGAAGGCGGCGTCACAGGCCTGGCGGTAGCGGTCGGCGACGCCCCGGCGGAACGGCTCACCGGTACCGTCGGGGAAATCCTGCTGCCCGAACAGCGCGTCTTGGGCAGCTCGTTCCGCGGCAATGTCCCGCAGGACGCTCTCTGTTGCGTCGCTCACTCGCACCACTCTCCCCACTCCAGGTAGACGACGTCGATGGATGCGTACCCGCCGGCGCGCTCCACCACGGTCTGCTGCGCCTTCGCCTGCGCCACGTTGTCGTATGGGCCGAAGACGTGGCCGGCCTTGTACGGCTCGCGCTGGAACGGGCGCGAAAGGTCGGTGCACGAGTCCTGAACCTGCACGCGATACAGGTACTTCGCGTCGGGGCGGAGGGCCGTCACGCGTCCTCCGGCCCGCTCACGTGCGCAGGCACGGACCCGTCAGCCTTGCGGAGGATCACCGTGTTGTAGCCGAACTGCCCAGTCTTCTGGGGCTGCTCCTGCCGCTTGCCCCACTGAGCGGCGGTCTCAACGGCCATCATGAGGCCGTGGCGCCCCTGAATGACGCGCCCCACCTTGACCGTGCCGCCACTCGTGGAGGCGGAGAGGATGTAGTCCCCCACCTCCACGTCGATGCCAAACGAGTCCTTCATCAGGCCTCCACCGCCAGAACGTAGCGCCCGGTGACGTCGGTAGTCTCGGTCACCATGTGCACTGTGGTCTGTGCGGCGCCGTCCGCACCATGTGCCGCGAGCAGCCCGGAGACGCATCGACGGATCGCCCGGTGCAGCAGCTCCGGTGTCTCCTCTTCGATCACGCGCGGGAACTTCGGGTAGTAGCTGTTCGGGTTGTCCACGATTGCAGTCAGCACGGCTTGTTCTTCCTCTCCTTCAGGCGGCTCGCCAGCTCGATTAGCACGGCGAGCAGCAGCACCGCGAGGGCGATGCAGCCGGCAGCCCACAGGGCGCCGATGATGTAGATGAGCAAGCTGTTCACAGGCACCACTTCACTTCCGCTCCGCGCGCCACGGCAGAGCCGATCGCGTCCTGGTAGCGGCTCCAGTCCTTCCGACCGGTGCAGCCGGCACGAAGGACGATCAGGTCTCCTACGCCCAAAGCCCGAACGTCGCCCAGTGCGGGGGCAGCGTCAGGCCAAATGGTGAGGGTCACGTCAGACCTTGCGAAGGGGACCGTACGAGGTCAGGACGTACTGCAACGAGCTGTGACTCCAGGCGGTCATACCGTTCATCCCCATAAGCGGCGTGCCGTCGCTGTGCAGCGTGTCCGCACTGAACTGCCAGTGGTCGCCGTCCCCGTCGCAGTACTCAGCGTCCAGGTCGTACGTCACGCCGTCGTGCGTGAAGGTGTTGGAGTCGTCCGCCCGCTCGACCTCCGACGCCTTCACGTACCATCCGCCGTCCGCGCGGGCCGTGCCGTAGTACTCATGCGCCGTGCCAGCGTGGTAGACGGCAGTGACGGTGACGACGTCACCCGCCGAGAGCTGCGAGCCCGACGGGTGGTCCTCCAGCACCCGCACCCGGTCATCGGCCTTGATCGGCTCGTCCGCCGGGGCGGCCGTCAGATAGTTGACGCTGCTCGTCTCGTGCGAGCCGTCCGCGTTCTCCACGACGTACCACGACCGGGCCGGGTCGTACTTGTCCACGAACGGGCCGGCCGTCACGGTGCACGGCTCGCCGTCGTGGACGACGCGGGCGCCAATCTCGAAGGCGGGGAGGACAGTCAGGTCTGCCGCGTTCGCCGTGTACTGCCTCTCGGCGCCCTCCGCGTGGACGATGAAGTACGGCCCGCGGTGACCCTTGAACGGGCCGGCGTCGATCACGTACCGCAGGTCACGGGACCCCCACTCCACCTTGTCGCCTGCTGCGAACGTCTGCTCCGCCACTGTCTCTCCTCTGTGTCCGTGCATGGCAGAACCCCCGCGTCGTCGATGCGCGGGGGCTCGGTTCGGGGTTGGTCAGGCTGGCGGTGAGGTCGGCACGTTGTAGCCGGTCACGGCGAAGTGCTCCGCGGCGATCTCCACGATCTTCCGCGTCTTCCGCTGAATGTGCCCGGAGTCCCGGCCCGTCGGCTGGACGACCAGCTCCGGGTAGCTTCGCCCCTTGGAGTCCTTGATGTTGTGGATCTCCCGGACGATGCCCTCAGAGTTGCGGACGGTGTTGCCCTGACGGGACGGGTAGACCCCGACGGATCCCACGCGGATGTCCTGGCCGGTGAAGTCGGTGAGCTTGCGGCCCATGCTCTCTCCTCTGTCTGCTTCTTCAGTACGATGTGGAAGCGCCCGGCCCTGCCGTCCTCTACTCGGCGGGACCGGGCGCGTCTGTGTGCCGCTATGCGGCAGCCGGCAGGGCTTCCGGAGCGGAGTAGGCGCCCAGGACCTTGATCACCGGCTTGTTGTAGGCGACCTGCGTCCCCTTCTTCGGTCCGGTCTTGATCGTGAACTCGACGGTTTCCAGGGAGAGTCGGGCACGGGCTGGTCCGCCGACGTCGTCGAGCGCCTGGAGGATCTCGTGCCAGACCTTCGCCAGGTCCCAGGCGCCGAAGCGGGCTCGGAAGATGCCGAGGTCGGGATCGTCGGCCAGGCGGAACTTGATCCCCAGGTTCGGCTTCGGCCCCTTGCCGCTCTTGGCGAGCAACTTGCGGTCCACGAGCAGCGCCGGGCAGCCGCAGGGCTGTCCCTTCTGTTCGTCGTCCAGGAACTCCACGCCGTCGCACCAGTGAATCGGCTCGCTGCCGACGGATCCGTAGAGCCGCATGTCGCTGGTCAGGGCGTCCGCGCTGTCGATGATGATGCTGACCGATGCGGCCTCCGTCAGGATCTCCGTGGAGTCCTCCGCGTCGGTGTCCCACTCCGTCGGCTCACCGCCGAAGAGCTCCGCGACGCGCGCAGCCACGACCGGATCGCCGGTGGTGATCCGCCACTCGTTCAGGGACTCCGGCCGCCGACCGACCATGCGCCCGGAGCGGAAGCGACCCACGACATCATCCGCGAAGGATGCGCGTGGCGCAGGTCGGGCGTCGGGGTCGGTTTCGAAGATTCGCAGTCCTGCCATGTGTCTGCCTCTCGTCGGCTGCATTTGCGTGCACTCTGTACGGGAGGCCGTGTCCTCCTCCCCGGTGGTGCAAGGGAGTTACTGGGGAATTCAGCCGTTCTGTTTGCCCTGCGTCGTCAGTCCCGCACATCGATATGCGGGGCCTGAGGGCCGTACAGGTGGGCGTACAGCCACAGCGCACCGCCCAGGAATGCGACCTGTCCCGCGCGGGCGTGGAGGGGCCGCCGACGGATCCCGAGGACCGTCCGGAGGTGGCTCGACAGGGGCGCGTCCGGGTGGCGGGATCGAAGGGCAGCCGTCTCCGCCACGGCGAAGAAGCCGGCCCACGTCAGCCAGACGCAGGACCAGCGCGTGCGGGGGCTCATGACCGTGCCGCGTGCGGAAATTGAGTTGCAGCGCACCACGCGGGCTCGGTAGCTTGGGCCCTGAAGCCGCGTCTCCTCAGGCGATAGTAGATATCAGCCAGCCGAGACAGGGTCACTGCCGTGAGCCGTTCAGCCTCCGACTGCCGAACGTCACCGCATACCCGCAGGCACCCCATGTGTACATGCATAGACGTACCTACTTTCAAGTACCCAAGTTGCCGGGGGCACACCGCCCTCCGCTGAGTCTCCGATCGTCGGCAGGAGCTCAGTTCAGACCACGTTTCGTGGTCGGACTGAGCCTGCCCACGCCCAGTCCGGCCATCACCGGGAAGGGCTAATCGATCTTGATCAGTGCCGTGATCCTGTGGATTCTTGCCGCAGCTGGCGTCGTAGATTTCCTCGGCCACTACGTGCTACCCCAGGTCTTTAAGGCGGTAGCCGCCGCTGACGAAGCCTGGGAATCGCTTGTGCGCGGTTGGCGCGAACGGCGCTCCGAGCCGCACGGCGACTAAGTAAGCTGCCGGGGTGGAGGCCTGGACGCACTGCCAGCCTCCACCCCTGCCTACGGTAAGGCGCACAACACCCTCAATGCCTCGTCAGGTGTGATGTCCCCGGCCGCCAGGCGTCGGATCGCGTGCGCGGCGTACCACGAGTCACCGTTGAGCGCGTCCTCCAGGGCGCAGGCGATGGACTCGATAGCCGTCAGGCGGGCGTTCACCTCCGCGTTGCGCGTAGCCCTTCGAACAGCGCCGGCACGGAGCTGACCAATCACGGCCCGAAGGGACATCTCCAGGCCGGCCGTCTGCCGTTTCACCTCCCGGTCGACGTCAGCGGGGATCTCGCGATCGGACGGCCACGCATGAAGGTACTCGCGGTGCTCGATGTAGTCCTGAAGCCGTCGAACCTCCGCACGGTAAACGGCCACGGTGCCAGTGCCTCGTGCACGGCGGAGCGCGCGGTTCTTCTCCCGCTCCTGCTGGAGCTGCCAGGACTGCCGGGCCGTGAACGCCAGGTAGCGATCCGCGTCCTCGCAGAACCTGCATGCGGCAGCCCGTCCGTGCCAGGGCATCTCACGGAACTCCTCCCGCGCCTTCCGCCGGGAGCACCTGACGCAGTAGAGGTCCGTGCGGTCGCGCCTCATGCGCCACCCGGCATCTGCGACAGGTCCGCGAGCAAATCGCGCGCAGGCCGGTCGTCGTCCATCTCTACGAGATGCAGCGCCCGACGAACGATGTCCAGCTCTGCAACGGTCAGCTCTACCGTGACGGTGCCAATTTCCTTGATCTTTGCCATCTCAGATCCCCTCTGCCAGGAACTCCGCCACCCGGATGATGTCGCTGACGTCATACGGCTCGTCCCACGTGTGCTTGGCGACCAGTGCGCGGGCGGTGTCGATGATCTCTGCGCGCTGCGCGACGTACTCCGCCTGCGCGTCACCGGTTGCCAGGTCGGGGAGCTCGTCAGTACTCGCTCGGGTGCCCTCCGGGTCGATGAAGTCGGCAGCGTCCTCCGCGTCCGGGAGGTCAGCGCCACGGCCGTTGCAGTTCGCACGGATCCGGCGAGCAGCGTCCTTCAGCAGCTCGGTACGGAACCGATCCACCAACTCGTCCTGCTGCCAGTGCTCCAGGTGTCCGCCGGCAGCGACGGCCGCGCGAAGGTGCATATCCGCCGATTCGAGCGGGGTCGGCGGAGGGCCAGACGGGAAGTAGTTCACTCCGCCACCTCCGGGTCGATCAGTGCAGCCGCCCTACGCATGTCGTGCTGCGTCTGCGGCCAGCCGTCCAGTTCGTCAGCCTCCGCACGGATCTTCTCCGCCAGCTCATGTGCGTGGGCCTGGAGCAAGTCGTCCAGCAGCTCCGAGAGGCTGTCGTACTCTGCGCCGTACCAGCGGTCGAGATCGCCATGGATCGACGCCCGCTCTTCGGCTACGGTGCGCCGGGTCACTCGTCCTCCGCTCCCATCAGCTCTGCCAGCACGGGGCCGTACTTACTCGACAGACCAAGCTGCCCGCGCTCGCAGAGCGTCTCCAGGAACCGAAGCGCCATCTCGTCCGTGTGGCCGGCGCGAACCGCAAACGCAACAGCCCGGGTCTTCAGCCCGTGGGGGTCGACGTAGCTCATTTGTCAGCCCCCGACTTCGCCAGGACAGCCGCCCGGATCAGCCACTCACCGAGTGACTTCGCATCGGCCGGTGTCAACAGTGCGTCCCCGTCGGCGCCGTACGGGTCCGTCCAGTCGAGTGCGACGTCTTCACCGTGGTTGTAGACGCGAAAGAGCTTCCCGCCAATGGACTTGATCACCGCGCACCCCTCTCCCACATCCTTCGCGCGTCTGCCTGGCAGCTCACGCCGAGCCGGCGGCCAGGACGCGCCTGCTTCGTCTTCCTCACGGGTTCACCTCCATTCAGCGACGACTCACGCAGCCGCAACGATCTGCCCTCCAGTCGCCCGCGCGTCGCACGACGTGCACATGGCGCCGGACTTGAAGGCTCCTCGCCGCTTCAGCGCCTCCAGGTCCCGCCGGTAGGCACCCCATCCCCACTTGCGCCGGATCTCTGGGATGTCCTCGCGACCGACAATCTCCGCCTCCAGTGCTTCGATCTGCTCGCACACCTCCGGGAAGAACATGCCGACCATCTCAAGCTCACCCTTCTCTGCGAAGCTCCCGCACAGGCACTCTCCCGACATGTGGATGAGGTCGCTGACCTCATTCACTGGCACGTCACCGGCCAGGAGCCGGTAAGTATTGAGGTCCGGCTTCGTCCAGAGGGTGAGCGGCGACGCGTAGCACATCGACCGGTTGCGGTCCCATGTGGTGATGGCTACCCTCCGAGCGGACTCGCTGCGTCGCCGGCCGCCGAGAAAGAGGATCCGTTCGCGGTATGGGTAATGCACCACGTCGCTGCGGGCCTGCTCCAGACACCGCTCCTTCAGCCGCTGGAACATCTTGAAGTGCTGTCCGGGCCCGGGGAACCCGTGCGCCAGCACCTGAGCACGGTAAGAGTCGGACTCTCGCGGCGACTTCTCCACGAGCGGGAGACCCCACTCCGCGCACGTGGTGCGCACGAAGATGCGGGTCTGCTCCACGCCGATGCCCGTGTTGGCGTGGACAGCAAAGTCCGCACGGTGACGGAAGATGTGCGCCAGCGTTGTGGAATCATTCCCTCCCGAGTACATGACCGCCATCCCAGCAAGCCTGTGCTTAGTGAAGTAGCGGTCCAAAGCCCGGTCCACAATCCAGTGTGACAAGCCCAGCAGCTCTCGAACCCGAATCTCACGCTCACGACGCGTCAGGCGGGCAACCTCATCAGGGCTCAGCTTCAGAGCCCGCACTGCGGCACTGGACCGGGGAAACGAGATCATCTCTACGTCAGCCATGACCAACTCCTCTCTCCTCCTACGCCGAAAGCCCCCGGCGCCGAAGCGACCGGGGGCTCAGGTGGTGCGTGAAGGACTAGCTGAGGCCACGCTGACGTCGTGCCTCGTCCCGCTTCTGGCGGAGCTCTTGAGCTTCCTCGTACGTCAGGCCGGAGGCCCGGCAGCGCGTGTAGCCCGCGCCGATCAGCACCGCGACGTCACCACGATGTACGTACTGCCGCCCGTCCCTGCGGATGGACGAGTACTTCCGGCAGAGCGGGCACGTTCCGCCGGAGGACGCCATTACTTCGCGCCCCGCACGGCACTGACGCCCAGCAGCACGAGCAACGCCGAACCGAACCCGAGCGTCGGGACGGCCTCCACCGCCCCATGCGCAGCCCCCACGCCGAGCATGAACAGCCAGGCGCGGAGCGGGATGAACGGCAGCGCCAGAGCGAGCGTGGCGCAGGCCTTCCCGAACGCTTCGGCCTGCGGATCCGTGGCCTTCGGTGCTGCGTGGATCTTGATCCCCTTCACCATCTCGTCGAAGTCGCTCACTTGCTCTCCAGTTCGGTGATCCGCAGCGCCTGGCGGACGATGGTCTCCTTCAGCGGACCATCCGCAGTCAGCGCCCGCGCGGCCTCCACCCCGCGGCGCATGTGGTCCAGGTCCCAGCAACTTCCCGGGCCGGCGTGGATGTCGACGCCAAGGGCACAGGCGACGTCAGCAATAACGCCGCGGGCGTCCCCTCCGCACTCGTTCTCCGCGTAGACGGCAGCCTGGAACTCTTCAGCAGAGACAGGCCCGGTCGGCCAGACGGGAAGGACCCTGCGCCCCCGCGATGACGTGAGCGCCTTCAGCTCGGCAAGGATGGCGTCAGCACGATGCGACTCACGGTCCGCCCGAGCGGCATGCCACTCCGCCCGCGTCTCTGCTTCCGCGAGGTCTTCGCGCAGGCCGGCGCATGTCGCCTCTACTCGCCGGAGCCGCTCCAACTCTGCGTCGTAGCGCAGGCTCACCCTGCCCGCCTCTCCGTGCCGGTCTCCGCGACGCCGGTGGACCACACGGGCTTGCCGATCACGCGGCGCTTCCGGCCGGTCTCCCAGTCGAAAACCTTGATCAGCGCACAGAAGAAGTCGAACAGATCGTCGGAGCAGTCGGCCGGGACCAGCTTCGCGCCCTCCGGCCTGACGTGGAGGACGGCTGCTGCGTCGATGGTCGGCACCGGAACGGACGATCCGTCAGCCGCGAGGATGATGCGGTCCGCCATGGCGTAGGCCTTCAGCTGAAGCGCAACATCCTCATGCACGCCTGAGCGCGTGGTCTTCCAGTCAAGGATCACCACCTCTCCGTCGATGCGGGCGATGGCGTCGAACGAGCCGGCGTAACCGTGGGTGTCACTCCAGACGGTCTCCTCCAGGTGGATGAACTCCGGTTGCTGCGACTGGAGGAACTCCGCGAAGTGGCGCGCGTACTGCGTCATGTCCAGGCTGACGCGCCCCACCCGCTCTCCGCGAGCGAGACGCTCAAACAGGTCGTGCGCCTCTGTACCAGTGCTGGCAGCCTGCCGTGTGAAGCGGTCCGGGGCGCGCTTCAGGTAGTCCACCATGCCGTCGGGGTCGTCCTGGATCAGCCCGTGAACGTACTCCCAGCGGTTCACGGCCGTCTCGGCGACCAGCTTTGCCGCCCAGTACCGAAGGAAGTCCTTCGGAAGCATGGACAGGATCGACGTCACCCCAGGGAGCTTCCTGTCCCCGTCCTCTGGATCGATATAGAAGCGGGCCCCGCTCCGCCTGATGGTGCCTACAGTCATGCTGTCTCCTCTGCTGGTGGGTGCAGAGGAGTTACTGAGGAATCGGCGCGATCCGTTTGCCCTCGTCAGTGGGATCTTCGTCGTCCGCCCTCATCGGCCAGACTGGTCAGAGTTTTGGCCTTTTCCCTTTCTCTCTATCCCGCGTTAGAGAGAAGTAGAAAGAGGGGGTTGGTTGGGCACTTTTGGCCAGTCTGAACACACTGAAGCCCCGCCGGAGGGACGACGGGGACAGGATGTGACGCGAGGTGACGATGGGTTGCTACTTGCCCACGGTCCGGATCACCTTGCGGAGGCCCTGGAGCTGCGCGATCGCCTGCGCGTACCGCTCGTCCAGCACCCGGCGCTGCGCGGGGGTCATCTCTTTGCGGATCACGTCAGGCTGCATACCGTCGATGATCCGAGTGACGGTGGTCGCCAGCTTCAGATGATCGGCTACGAGCCGGCTGACGGGGGCTTCCGCGTCTCCGTCCGTCGACTGGAGCTGATCTGCGGTTTCCGCAGCGCGGGCAGACGCCACGATGGCAGTATTCACGCTGCGTCGATCAGCCATCCGGTTGCGCGCCGATTTCTCGTGCAGCCCCAGTGCCGTCAGCTCTTTGGGGCTGAGAACCTCACGGAGCAGCTCGGAGATGTGGTATCTGACGTTCGCTTTCACCCGACTCTGCGGCTCCGGCGCGATGCCAGCATCCAAGTAGATCTGCGCTGCCAGCTGCGTGTACTCGTACGACGATCCGTTGGGGTCGTCCATCGACAGGCGGATGGACACGAGGACGGCAGCCAAGCTTTTCAGCACGGTGGTACCAGCGTGCTCCAGCTGTGCGTAGGCGCGCACGAGGTGGACGCCACGGTCAGCTAGGTCCGTGACGGTGAGATCCCTGACGTCGGCCAGCTCCAGCGGCTCCGGAATGCCGGTGCGGCGGGCGATGGCAAGCGGCTCGCGACGTGCAGGGAGGTTGGCCTCCGGCATAAGGATGGCCTCCATGGTGTGGATGGGGACGGCAGCCTACCAAGGGAGAGTGAACTCCAACCCTGGCGAGTAGCCTACGAGATGCTCAGCTGGTGCTGTCTGCGGTGAAATCCTCGTGACAGACTCCGCAGATGATGGCTCCAGCGGCCAGCGTCGACGGTGAAAGCCAGATCTTGCGCGGGCACCCGCACGAGAGGGCGATGCGCGATCCGGGCTGCTGTACTGGCCGTCGGGGAGCCAGTGTTGGCAGTAGCGTCGCAATCGCTGTCTCCAGGTGGCCCAGCAGAGGGCCCGCACCCGGATGGTGCCGTGCTCTTTCAGAGAGCACAACGTCACGAAAGCCCGTACCGGCATTGGCCGGCTGACCGTCGGGCCATGCCAGGCCGACGCGCTCCGCAGCTGCCACGAAAGCCCGGGAGTGGTATCGCCCCCGGCGGCTGACGTCCGCTGTACCTTCGACCCAGTTGAGCACGTGAGCAGCCTCGTGCAGCACCGCTACGAGCGTTGCCTCTGCACCTTCCTCCAGGTAGTCCCTGCTGACCACGATCTGTAGCGGCTCGCCGTCTTTCCACCGCTCAGAGCTGTGGTCTCCCGCGGGATGCTCATTACTTACCGCTACCACGGCTACAGGTAGCTGCGGGTGAAATGCACGGATAGCATCCCATGCGTCCACCAGCACGGCGGACAGAGTAGGGACAGAGGGTGGCGGTGTCATGGCGTGACAGTACCGTGATTGTGTCGCACAGGACAACGAGCGCGCTAATGCGTGGCCGAAAGCGCTCTAACGCAAAAAGGACCCCCATCCTCCAATATGGAGAATGAGGGCCCTTTGGCATGTTCGTCAGTTCGCGGCGGGACTGACCCTCGCGCGGGCAGACTCGCCCAGCACGATCGGCAGGACGAACAGGACGACGCCTGCGACCTGGCCGGCCACAGAGGCATTGGCCAGGGCTGGGACGAACACCGCGAGCGCGGAGCACACGGACATGATCGCCGCCCGCACGCGGACGGGCTCCGTCGCGAGTACCGTCCGCAGCATCGCCAGAGCGTTCAGGGCAACGGTCTGAGCCATCAGCTTCAGCCGGGTAAAGAGGTTCGTCAAGGGATCTCCTTTAGGCGTGAGCCCGGCCGTAGTGCCGGGCAGATTCGGCATCGAGTACACGGCTGTGGAACAGCTCCACAGCCGCGAGGTAGACCGCAACGGAGCCCGCGTTGACGATCGTGTAGTCCGCGTCCTCCGCCGCCAGTGCGCCTTCGGACTCGTGGTCCAGGTGCGGGATGCCGGGGCGGTCGACGTAGAGGAGATGCCAGCCACGGTCGCGGAGCGCGTCGGCCTCGTTGGGGTAGCGGACGTCAGTGATGCAGACGTTGCGGCCGGCCTCGTTGGCGGCGTCGGCCGTCGTCAGCGCGGCACGGAGCCAGAAGTCCCGATCAATGGAGCGGATGGCGGCGCCCAGTTCCTGGAGGAAGCGGCGGACCTCCGGCGTCGTCTCCTTCGCTCGTTCCCAGTCTCCGGGGCCAGCGATGATGTCCGACAGTCGGCGCTGCTCAGCGAAGAACCCCGCGTGGGTGATCGGGTCGACACGCCACGCCGCATCCTTCAGCGGGTCCGCAAGCGCGACGCGCTGGTAGCCACGCTGCTCCACCAGCCAGCCGCCCGCCGTGTCCTTACCGCTCCGGGCCCGTCCGATGATCCCGATGTTCATGGTTCTCCCCTGTCGACGATGACGCGGGGGGGTTACTGAGGAATCTGGCTGTCCCGTTTGCCTACGCTTCCGGGCGGCGTCGCATGAGCATGTGCTCCGCGTCGTGGCCCGCCTGCCAGGCGCGAACGTCAGTGACGGATTCCCGCAGCTCGGCGACGTCAGAACGGAGCTCGTCCCGCACGCCGTCAATGCGCTGGACGAGGGCTGCGCCGAGCACCGCCACCGACTCTCGGGTGGCGACTCCTTCTGCCTCCGCAGCTCGGCGGAACTGAACCAGCGCCGGGACGGTGGCGGCGCCGAGCACACCCACCGCCCCGATTACGGCGACGATGATCTCTGGGCTCAACGCATCAGCCTCCGCCAGGTCTCCGGGCCCGGGTAGCCGTCAGCGCTCGTGCCGCTCCATCCCTGCGCCCGCTGGAACGCTGCGACAGCCCGACGGTCCGCCTCCGTCCAGGTAGGTCCAGGGCCACTCCTGTAGTACGAGCCGTAGCCGTGGCGGACGAGCGCCTTCCCCACCTGCGTCACATAGCCGTTCACGGCGCCGGCGTGGAAGTAGCGGTCACCGGGGAACGGCGCCGCGCTCGGCGCGGGAGCCGACGTGGACGCGGACGGGATGTCCTTACCCTTGCCGCCGACGAGGTAGGCCCACGTGGTGGCGCCGGGGATGCCGTCCGCGTCCGCCCCCGTCCAGCCCTGCGCAGCCTGGAACGCGGCAACCGCCTTGCGATCCGCGTCACCCCAGACCGGCCCGGGGCCGACGGTGTAGAAGCGGGAGGCGCCGCGGGACACGAGCATCTGCCCCAGCTGCGTGACGTCCGCGTTGCTCGCGCCCGGTCCGAAGCGGCTTGCGCCCGGGAAGGCGGTGCTGGTCGTCGGTGCGGGAGTTGGAGCAGGGGTTGGGGCTGGTGTCGGGGCTGGAGTAGGCGCAGGAGTCACCCCCGGTGCAGCGGGAACCGTGATGGTGTCGCCCGGGTGGACGACGTCAGGGTTCTTCACCTGCGGGTTCAGCCCGAGGATCACCGACAGTCCGACACCCGCAGCAGCTGCGATCGCGCCGAGAGTCTGCCCGGCCTTGACGACAACGCTCGTCGACGACGTCGGCACGGTCGGAGTAGGTGCCGCCCCGAATTCCGGCCAGCTGCCCGGGTCCTGGTGGTCGTTCTCGGGGACGTGCGCGTGGGCGTACCAGCCGCCGCGGGTCTCCCACGTATGCTCATCACGGCGGGAGGTGAAGTCCACCGGCCGGCCCATCGGCCACTCGTCCGCCACGCCCCACGACGCAATCCAGGCGTGCAGCCGGTCCCATCCCGCGCAGGGCGTGTCGGTCAGACGCGGGTACACCTTGCCGTTGTATCGGCAGTAGGGGAAGAACACTGCCTCCACCTGGATGACCACCGCACCGGCGCGGTTGGTCCGGGTCCCGCCCGCGCTGTCAACGACGCTCTTCGACCTGGAGTCCGCCGGGACCAGCTGCGCTATCCGACCCGTAAACGGATCCCACACGATGTGTGGCGCCGACGCCTTCCCGGAGCCGGTGAAGTAGGAGACGAGATCCTCCCATGGCTCCCAGTCCTGCGGGCTACCGGCCGTCGCGTTCTTGTCCCACGTGATGTGGGCGATGGCTTTGGCAGGGCCACCGTCGGTGGGCGCGTGGTCGCCGACGTCGTGGCGCTCGGCGCCGGGCATCCAGAGTTCTGGCATGAATTCCTCCCCAGGGCATGAAGAAATCCCCTCCGCCAAGCGGCGTGGGGCCGAAGAGATAGCTACGGCGGGCAGCCGGTTAGGACGCTGCCTCGTACGTGATGTTCCATCGCAGGATGTGACCTGCGGCATGAGTAAGCGGGAACGTGTTGGTTACATAGCCGAACTCCTGCGAACTGACGGAGGACTTGACTACGAACGTCGCCCCACCTGCGTCCGCCGGGTTCAGGCTGACCTCGCCGATGTAGTTGTTCGCGCCCGGCACCACGTAGTCAGCGATGCCGTTCGGAACGAGACCTGACCCAAGGCTCGCCACTGGAACGGGCGGAGTGAGGAACGAGATTCCGGTGCCCGCGAACGTCGTTGACCCCCATGTCAGCGCCCCGTACCAGTGGATCGTGCGGGTACCCCAGCGTGTCCACCTGGACGTCAGGATCCCGTTCCCGAGAGCAGGCCCCGGGGCGCTGGCCGTGGACCAGGCCGGTACGTGGTCGGCGTAGCCCGTGATAGGCGCGTACGGCCTCCAGGTGGTGCCGTCGTGGATCTCTTTCCGTCCCTCCGTGATCAGCCAGCATTCCATACCGGCCACGGGGGACGGGATCGCGGCGTTACGTGCAGCGGCACTCGCAAACCGCATGTTGGTCCGCGGCGCGAGGGCGTTGATCGTCGGTACGAACCCCTCAATGTTCGGAGAGTCCGAAAGCAGCGGGATCGGGTAACCCTGCTGGTACGTATCGGTTCCGGGCATGCGTCCTCCGCCCGCCAAGTAGCGGGAATTGTCGGTGCGTCAGATATCAAGCGAGTGCGCCGAGGACGACCCAGTTGCCATCTGCGTTCCTCGTTACCACGACGGTCTCTCCGACCGTCGGGGAGGAATACGCCTTGAGTCGTCGGACGTTCGCCACCGTTCCGGTAGCCGTTGAGATAGAGACGACCCCGGTCCCGGTTGCGGTCACGGTGGCCAGGATCCACGTCGTCCCCAGCTGAAGAACTGCGCTCTCCGAGGCACGCTGAATCGCTTCCGCGAGATCGCTCATGGCGTGTCTTCCTTGCTCCCCCGCAGCGTGATCGGGAAGTCGCCTTCGACGTCCAGCGGGACAGTGAGGGCCTGCACGAGGACGAGATCCTGCCGCCCGCCGGCGTACGTCAGCCGGATGCAGTCCCCCGCTTCCAGGGCAGGGTTCGGGAGGGAGGACAAGGACGTCTGCACATTCGGTGCGATCGCGTCGCGGAGCATCGATGTGGCGGCATCAGTGCAGGCGGGTGCGGACGTCAGCAGCCCGGAGGAGTAGAAGCGCGGGACCCGGCCGTAGGGGCCGCCCCACATCGTCGGGCTGGTGGGATCCGTGTCGTACGCCGATCCGCTGACGGGCGGGGTGCCGCTCGCACTGTTCTCGCCCGAGACAATCACGCCGTTGTAGACGCCTGCTCGGGCCATTTTGCGGCTCGCGGCGATCAGGTTTCCCGTCGGTCCCTCCGCGACATCCCAGACCGGAGCAGCTGTTGACAGATCCGGAATGTCAGCCACGACGAACCGCCCCAGCACGTCCACGTAGATCTCCGCGTGCATGCTGGTCGCCAGCTGCGTTACCGCGTCCCACCGGTCGGCCTGCGCGTCCCACACAACGGTTGCGCAGGCTGGATTTCGCGCGCCGACAGTCGAGTTGAGGATGGTCGCAGTCGGCAGCGTCTCCTGAATCAGCGCCGTGATGGCTGCCACGGTGGTCGCGTAGCCGGACGTCGACGTGGGCGCCGTAAAGCGGTCGTCCTGGATGGCTGCTTCCAACGTCTTCCCCGTCAGCGTGACCGGGCCTAGGTCGACGTCACCGGACGGCTCGTCGATCCTGAACGTGCCGAGAGGCGCCAACTCCGTTGTGCCGTCGGGGAATCGGATGCCACGCGACACCACGAGCTGCTGCCCGTACACCGCGAGCGGATCTGTGGCGCCCCACGGCAGGTAGGCAGGATCCGCAAGCGTCAGCGACAAGGCCCGGCGGATCTTGCTACCCCGGTCCACCGTCACCGACCCACCGGTGATCGGCAGGTCAGTGACGGTCGGAGAGCCGGCGTAGTAGGCGTCCACGCGGGTTACTACCTGGTGTGGTGTGGAAAGCGCAGCGAGGAACGCCGCGGACACTGCGTACATCAGCTGCCTCCCACTCCGGTGAGCACGTCCAGCCAGGTGGTGGCGTGCGCCATGACGTCGAACCATGTGGCGTTGCCGTCCTTGACGGTCTGCCAGGTGCGGCCGGCGGAGCCGACGAGTGCGCCTACCGGGCGGTCTACCTCCGTCAGTTCGAGCGTCCATCCGCGGTCTGGCTGCGGGGCGTAGTCGCTGAGCCGGGTCTCCTCAGCGTCGCCGACCTGGAGGTAGGTGTCCGGCTCGCTCCAGGTGGACGGCCACTGTGCAAGCAGTGTGTGTCCGGAGTCGAGTAGCCACCAAAGGGCGTCCCGCTCCGCTTCCGTTGCGGTGCTCAGGGTGAGGGAGCCTGCGCGTGCTGCGCGGACGTCCGTCAGGATCACTGGCCGTGCTCGTCCGCGGATTGCGTGGACTCCCTGGCGGGCAGAGCGCTTCCACGTCGGCAGGGTGGTGACGACCAGCGCGAGGTTCCGTGCCGGGATCACCGGGTCTTTCAGCAGTACCGTCAGCTCTCCAAGCGCGGGCACCGTCAGCTGGTCGGACGTGTAGGCGATCCAGTCCGTGCCAATGGTCCACACCTTGGCGTAGTAGGAGACCGCGACGCCTAGTGGCGCCTCGTAGTCTTCCGCCACCGCCAGATCGCTCGTGATCGTGGTGCTCGTGAGGTCCCCGGTATAGCCGCGCACGGGCGTCTGGGATCCGTCAGGGCCGATCCGCCAAAGCCCCCATTTCGTCCTTCCGTCCGTCGTGAGCCCCTGGACGAAGATGCGCACTCCGTAGCCGCCTACGATCTGCTCCACGCGGGCAGCGAGACCGCCCGCCCCGAGGTACATCTTGTCCAGGTACCAGACCTCACCCGCCGTCGCGCCGATGCGGACGAACGAGGGGCGGACGGAGACGGCCCCCACAGGTGCCAGGTCTGAGGTGTAGGTGGCGCCCGCGCTGGCGACGTAGGTGGCGGACGTCAGCCGGATCGTCTGCCCGCCCGAGTCCAGCCACGCGAGCCGGACGACGTACTCCGCCGTGGACACGGGCGGCATCAGGACCGGCCGGAACCGGTACGCCTGGCCTGCCGTGACCGGGACCGGCGTCGCCAGACTGACGACCGCCTCCCCAGGACCGGCGCAGGTGAGCGCCAGGGACATCGCCCCTTCCGCAGCCTGCGCGGAGCTCATAACGGCTGTACCGCCGGAGACCGTCCACCCGGAGATCCCGGTTTCCATGCCGTACCGGCCGTAGTCCAGCAGATTGCCGGCTTCGACCGTCACCGATCCGATGAACATCTGGTCGAGCAGCCACGTTTGCCCGGCGGACGTGGCCTGCGGGTGCATGACCAGGATGGCCTTCGCAGCCCCCGCAGGAGCGACTCCCGAGACCGCGCAGCGCGTCCACGTCCCCGTCGGCAGGGCCGGCCACGAGACCGTCTGAGGAGTGCCGATCGCCACGGACGACGCGTCCTGCCACCGAATCTCGGCGCTCACCGTCAGGCCAGCCGTCGACGGCAGCACCCACGCGTATGCGAGATACGTGCTGCCGGGTGAGATCGTCACCGACGGCCCGCCGATGTCGGTGTTCCCGGTCCCGGTGGAGGTGGCCTGGAGGCTCCACCAGCCTTCCTGGCAGGCGGTGGCGGAGCGGGTCAGCGTGCAACCGAACCAGGCGCCCCACGACGTGGCGTCCTGCTCCACGGACTGCGCAGCGTAAGGCAGCAAGTTGCCGGCCAGCAGCGCAGGTGGCCCCAGTGCGATGGCGTCGACGCAGACGACTTCCGATGTCGACATGCCGCTAACCGTCAGGGTCACGCTGGCGAAGGTCGCACCGACTGGTGCCGTTCCGATGAGGATCGGGGGTGGCGTGTTCCACGCAGTGCTGTTCGCCAGCGTCGCGGTGGGCGACGTTACGGAGGAGATCGCCGTCCCACCGCTCGATGCTGCCCACCAGTCCACACGAACCGTCGCAGTCCGGCCGGCAGCCGCCACCACGAGCGCGTAATACGCGTAGGCGGTGTAGACGGTGCCGGCCGTCACTGCGACCCGGGATGCGGTCGTGGCAGAGGCTGCGCCGGAGGACGTCGTCCGGGTCATGGCGAGCGACTTCGAGCCGGCGTAGAACTTCGTCGAGCTCTGCGCCAGCGTCGTGTTCGTCCCTGCCGTCCACCCGGTGGCGTCCGTCTCAATGCTGGAGACGTTTGCCGCCAGTAGGTTGGAACTGACGCTCACTAGATTCGCCTCCCTGCGGTGAGTGCACTCGCCGTTGCGGCGTTGGCCGTGTAGACCTCCGTGCGGACGATGTCCGTAATTTCGCGATCACCGACGTAGACGTGAACCTCCACGTCGCCAGGGCCTCCACCGCTCAGACCTGACTGTCGGATTGCGTCCCACTGGCCGGACGTGAACACAGGCTCCGGCCGACCCGTGTGGTTGTAGACGAGGCTCGTCCCCATGGGGAGGTAGCCCCCGTCGTCGTACCCTCCGGGGCGGTTCAGCGCCGAGAGGGAGCCGTACCGGTGAACCGCGTAGTTCAGGCCGGCGTAGGTGTTCGCCAGGGGGTCCCAGATGCCACGGTCCAGAAACGGCCCGGCATAGGCGCGGAACGTCGGGCCGATGGTCTGCATGAGCCCCTTCGACGCCATGTCGTATCCCTGTGCGGCGTTGGAGTCCCACAGATTGATGGCCCGTGGATCGCCGCCGGATTCCTGGTTCATCCGTCGCAGGACCGTGTCCAGCCAGGACGCCGGCTGCCCGAGAACGGCAAGCGCCTGGAGAACCGTTGGTGCCCACTGCTGCACACCGGAGCCGCCATTACCGGCCGGCGCCGACCCTCCGCCGCCCAGGAAGCTGACGACCTTGTCCTTCAGGCCCGTCAGCATCTGAGTCGGGACGCCAATGACGGTCTTGGCCATCGTCGAGTCGCCGATCTGCGCGAACAGGTCGCGAACGGGATTCGTCAGCGTCTCCCAGATCTTGGCGGGATTCGTCAGGAAGTCGGCGCCATTCTTCGTCCAGTCCCATGCGGCACCTGCGGCGTCAGTGATGCCGCCCCAGATGTCACCGATGATTCCGCCTCCGGCGAGCATCTGACTACCGGCAGCCTGAAGAAGTGCCAGCGAGCGGGCCCGGTATTTCGGATCCGTCGGGATCACGTATTCCGGGTAGTTCGGGTTTCCCTCGCCGACGATCGCCGTCGGGCGGTTCGTCCTCATCGGGACGGCGGGGCCCCATCCATTCCCGACGGTACCGCCTGCCGCGAGCAGCTTCGGGCCGTCAGGAAGATGCGGTAGGTGAACGAAGTCGGCGACCTTGTCCCATACAGCCTTGATTCCGTCGGTGTACACCGTCTGAATCAGGAAGTTGATCGGCTTCTTCGTGATGTCGTAGAGTTTATCCCACGCCTTTGTGATGAAGTCAACCGCCGAGCTGAAGGCGTTTCCGACCGGTGTCAGCGCCTCACTGATCGCGTTGAATGCCGGCTTGAGAGCATGCTCCCAAAGCCAGCCCGCAGCCGACGCGATACCGTCAAACGCAGGCTTGATCGCGTTCTTCCAGAGCCACGAAGCAGCGGCCCCGATGCCCTCCAGGGCGGGCAGAATGGCATTTCGCCACAGCCAGATCCCCAGGTCGCCGAGCGTCTTGAACGCAGAAACCACGCTGTCGACGACTGGCGAAAGTACCGCCTTCCACAGCCAGACCGCGATGGTCCCGATTCCTTCAAATGCCGGCTTCAGCCCGTCACGCCAGAGCCATCCGGCGAGTGCCCCGAGAACGGTGAAAGCTAGGAGAATAGCGGCGACGACGACTGTAACGACGATGGTGAATAGGATCTTCGCCGCTTCCCAGATGAACCGGAATGCAGGGCCGATCGCGTTATCCCACAGCCACATCGCAGCCGCACCTACGGCCTGGATCGCTATCCAGATTCCGTCAAACGCGGGCTTCAGTACCTCATTCCAGACGAACAGCGCCGCGATCTTGATTGCCTCCCACGTGGCATTGACAGCCACCCGGAACCACGTCCAGTGGTTATAGGCGTAGATCACGCCAACCACCAGCGCGGCAATCGCCAGAACGATCGCTTCGATGATCGGAACAATTCCCGTCGACTGGACGGCTGCCGAAAACAGGCCGGTCTCCGCGGTGGCAATGGCCGTTGCGGCGTTATATGCCAAGATCCCGGCAGCTGCACCAAGTGCGATCAGTCGGGCAGCCTTGAATGCCGTCACACCGATCCAGATTGCCTGAATGAGAATCGGATAGTCCGTCGCGATCTTTGAGATCGTCTCAGCCAGCCATCCGAATCCCTTTAGGAATGGTCCAGTCAGCGGAGACAGCGCCTCGCTTACGTCCAGGAACGCGCCACCCACATTCCCCAGCATTTCTGCGAGGGTCGGCCCTACCCGTACCACATAGTCCAGGAAGCCGGCAAACTCTGGGCTGCCCTTTAGGCCAGCTCCCCAGTTTGCGAAGCGGCCCGTTATGGACTCCATCTTCCTATTGATGCCGTCCATGTGCGGCAGGAAGGCGTCTACAATGCCCGCCATTCCCTTGATGAGGTTCCCGAACGCAACACCGAGACCGACAATTGCCGGCTCGGCCGTCTCCCGGATGTCCGCCTTGAAACCCACCCAAAACGGCGACTTGAGCTGCGCGGACGCTTTGTCCATCAGCGTGCCAATGGCCCGAGCGGCGCTCTCGGCAAGTGGCGTCAGGCCAGGAAGCGTCCCCTTTGCCGCATCCACCCCACGCACGAGGATCGGCAGAACGTCAGGTGCCACACTGTTGGACCACTCGGTAAACGCGTGGTTCAGGCCACGCGGACCAGCGATAGCATCGAAGAGTGCACGCGCCGGCGGGGACAGCTTGGCAAGCGCGTCCTGGTACTTGTCCGCAGCAGTTGCAGCCGTAGCAGTCGTCTTCTCCGACGTCAGCATTGCCTGTTGCACACCGCGCTGCGCGGACGCTACGGACTCCGCAGCCGACACCTGCGCAGTTGCTACGGCTTTTTGCGCGTCCGCGACCTTCGTGTGCGCGTCGGCAACGGAGCGAGCCGACGTTACTGCAACCTTCGCGGCAGCCGCCTGCGCATCCGCAACAGCGCGCGCCTGATCCGCCGTGGTGCGCTGCGCCTTCGTCAGCTTGTCCTGCGCCTGGACCACGACGTCAGCGCCGTCCACGCCGGCGGCAGCAGCTGCCTTCGCGTCCTCTTGCAGTCGCGCGTACGACTCGCGCTGCTCGCGCTGCGCCTGAAGCGCCTGATCATAGGTGAGTTGCGCCTCATCGCGCTGGAGCTGCGTTGCACCCCCGCCCGCCAAGCGAACGGCCTGGAGGTTCTGCTCCGCCTGCGCAACGCGCAGAGCTGCGGCACGCTCGTCCAGGGCCCCGTCAGCCAGCTTGTTGTTCAGGTCCGCAAGCTGCTGAGTCGCGGTCTTGCGCGCGTCTGTCAGGTCGGACTGCGCCTGCTTCTCCGCCCTCTGTGCGTCCGCTAGCGTGCGCTCAGCGTCGGCCACCTGGCGGGCCGCGTTCGTCTGCTCGTCCGCCGCGCGAGCCATGGCGTCCGTCAGCACCTGCTCAGCCTGCGCGATCCCGCGGTTTGCAGACTCGATCTGCTGCGCTGCGGAGCGCTTCGCTGACGCTAGCGACTGCTGCGCCCCAGCGAGAGACAGTGCGCGCTGCTGTGCGGTGACGTCGGCGTTGGCGCCGGCAGACGTGGCGGTCGTCGACTGCTCCTGCGCTGCCGTCCGTGCCTGAAGGGCTGCCGCAACGCCCTTGATTGCGGGGACGGCAGCGAGGCCAAACGCGCCGACTCCTGCGGTAGCTGCCGTCGTAGCCGCAAGGATCGCACCGAAACCGGCCGTGACGACGGGCAGCGCTGCGATCGTGGCGAGGGACGCGATTTGGATTGCCAGCGTCAGGACGGCGGACGACGCGCCGGACGTGTCGACGTGGACACGCACTCGCGGATCCTGCGCGTCGATCGCTGCGATCTCCGCTTGCACTTCCGCGAGCGCCGCGCGAGCCGTGGCCGTGTCCACCCGCACCGCCGGGTTCGGGTGTTCGGCGCCCAGGCGTCGGAGCTCAGCATCCAGGCTCGCCACCTCAGCGGCTGCCTCGTCCACCGAGACATCGATGCCGATTCGCTTGCCGGACAGCTGCTCGATACGGACGCGGAGGTAGGCGAGATCCGCGTCAGCGCGCGTGGACGACAGCTCAATGTCCAGCTTCGGCATTGCTCGGAAAGCGACTTCCAGCCTCGCCCTCATGGACCGTGCGAACGCACCGCCAGTCTGCTCACCCTCACGGGCCGCGGACACCGTCGCCTGCCGGCCGGAGCGCTGGATAGCGGCAGGCAGCGAGATCGTCAGGTGCTCCCCGACCGTCCCACTGATCGTCTCTCCCAGCCTCCGGCCGAATTCGACTCCGAGGCGCTCAGCGATCGGGAGCAGTGCCGCCTTCGCCTTAGCGTGGAATTGCGGGACTACCGGAACGATATCGACGCCGGCCTGTCCGACGATATCCAGTGCCATTACGCCTCCGTCGGCTGTGTCCTCAGCCGCGGGTCAAGTGCGCGGCGCTGCTCGTCCGTCAGGCGACGGGCGTTGCTGCTCTTCGGTGGGATGCCAGGGCGGGGTGTCGGCTCTGGCATGTTGGGCTTGCCACCAGCGGCTCCGATCGCTACGGCTGTCTGTACCCGAATGGCGTCCAGGATGGACGCGAGCAGCAACTCCGCACCGGTCCACGGTGCGAGATCGGGACGGGCGTCCTTCCCCGCCCTCGCCAGCAGTTCCGGCGGGGCCGCGTTGCGCATCGCTGTCTTCGTCGCACTCTCGGGTGGTAGATGCTCGATCAACACCCGGAGTTTCCGCAGGGACAGCCGACCCCGGTACACGTCGAGCAGATCAATACCGCGCCACGCGAGATCCGCCTCTAGCGCCTCCGCGTGGTCCGTGAGGACCGCGAGGGCGTAGGCGACTTTCCCGGGGCCTCACCCGCGGCGCTCATGGCGCGGGTTGTGAAGTCGGCGATCTCGTCCATCGTCGCGTCGATCTCCATGAACACGTCGACGTCCTCCGGGTGCAGCGCGAGAGCCGCCCAGGTGTCGAAATCCGCCGTTCGCAGGGCTCGAAGGTACGAGGGCCGCCAGTGGCCGACGGGGCGGACGCGCAGCAGTGTGCCGTCCAGCTCCACCGTGATGTAGTCCGCGGTTGCTTCGATCTCCTGAGCCACGTCCGGGGTAATGTCAGTCATGCGCGCGGGTCTCCTAAATCAGTGGAATGCGCGGGTCGGGAAAGCAAGGTGAAGCGGGGCCCGGACCCGCGCAGATACGGACCCCGCTGGTCTTCGTGCGGGTTACGAGAAGAACCCGGAAACGTCGACGGAGCCGTAGCCGATCGACCGCTTCACGGCACTGCCGGCCGCGCCCCTGTAGAAGGTGAACGTCATCTGGACGGCCCACACGTCATCCGTCTGCGGCTGCTCGTCCCCGCGCTCCGTCACCATGCCGTTCGGCATGTAGAAGCGGTTTCGCTTGTCCCCGTCGACCGTGTCGAACAGAAACGCGTAGCGGAGATCGTCAGGCTTGTCTGGGAGTTCGTAGGAGACGACTCCCGCGGTTGGCTCCAGCGTGGCCACCGGGACGTTGTCGTAGAGCGCGCGCACCAGGGGGTTGATCGCTTCCTGGAAGGTCGCCTGCATCGTCTTCGTCGAGCGGGTCATCAGGGTCCGGATTGGCTCCAGGGAGCCGGCCGCCTGAATGTCCTTCTTCTCGTCCGCGATCTTGAACGTGCCGCCGGACGTAGTGATCCACCCCATGCACTGCCACGCGGTAGACGGGTCGGCAAACCCGGTCGGGCTGGCGGTGTTGAGTGCTGCGACGTACACGAGGTAGTCAGTTGCGCCGAAAGTCAGATCCGCATTGCGGGTATCCATCACGAGCCCTCCCAGGGCATGCGAAAGGCCCGCAGCTCGTCCGAACTACGGTACCTAGATGGTCTGTTGGTCAGGCGTGTGATGCCGGGTGGAGAGTCACCGTCACCGTGGCGCCGATGCGTCGGACGGCGGGATTCGCGTAGGGGCGCTGGCCCGGGAGCGAGTCAATGCGCACGTCGGTGACGATCGCTCCGGGCTCCGCGTCGCCGCGCCACTTCTTCAGCGCCTCCGTGATGGCCAGCGCAAGGGTGCGGGCAGCGGCGTATGTGCCTGCGTAGACATCGATGTCCACCCGCGGGGATCCGCTGAATTGGGCTCCGGCGCCACCGACCGTGGCTACCTGGACAACCGGGAGCGACGTCTCAAACGCGGGCGGAAGCTCGGTACAGGTGCGTGCACCAGTTGTCGTCCGCAGCCAGAGCGTCAGCACCGCTTCCACGTCCACGGCCGTCACGGGCTTGCCTTCGCGGCGTCGATGGTCCGTCGGAGGACGGCGTACCGCTGAACCTTGCCGTTGCCGTATTCGACGTCCTTCGCGTGGCCAGCGGTGTTCACGAGGCGCGAGCCGGCACGAAGGCGGGGCTTACCGCGAAATGGAACGTTCACGGTCACCGGCACCACAGCGAAACTGTTCTTGTACTCGCCCGAGTGCCGGTCCGTCGCAGGATCGCCGACCGGGGACAGCCCCTCTGCGATTCCTTTCATCCTCCGCGCCGCCCTCGCGGTTGCCTGCCGCACGGCAGGATTCTGTAGCAGCCGACCGATGCCGTTGTAACGGCCGGTATAGGTGCTGCCCATCAGCCGCTCACCGCCTTCAAGTTCGCCTCCACGTGGGCTAGTTGTCCCCGATACGGCGACGGCTCCCCGTGGACCTCGTAGAGCCGTCCTGCGTGGCGGATGCGGTCAGTGGCGCGAATGTCGGCGCCACCAGGCGCGAACAGCACGCGGACGATCACTACCTGATCCCGCGCGTCCGTCAGCTCCACGGAGGGGGCTGTCTGGCCAGCTGGAGGGAGAACGGCCACACCGGTGATTTCCAGCTCGTCATCCACCCCCGGAATGGCGTTCCCGTAGGCGTCCTGCGTAGGAACGCCAGGTCTCAGACGATCTACGGTGTCCGTCATGAACACCCCGATCACAGCGCCTCCCGCATATCGATATGCGGAGCCGAACAGGGCGGGCTGATGTCCAGCATGCCGGCGCCTGTCGACGCGCCCACCGCACGACGAAGACGGCGGAGCTCGGAGTCCGTCAGCTCCACCCCCGTCGGGCCGTCCCGGTAGGTCTCAGCCATGGCGCCAGCGGTTGCGGATCGCAGACCCGCGGGGTTCGTCAGCGCGCGGCCGGCGGCTGCCAGGGCCAGGCTCTTGATCCCGGCCTGGGGCGGGTCGGCCAGTCGACTGCCCACCTCACCTCGGATTGCGTCTTCTGTCAGGTCGTGAACGAGCCCGTACTCATCACTCGTGATCGTCCGACGCAGGTAGACGCCCAACTCAGGCGCCGTGAACAGCACCATCCGTAGCCGCCTTCCGGGCTCGCGGAGCCGTCCGCTTGACCGCCTTCGGGAACTCAGGAACGGGCACAGGCTCGACGGCCGGCGCCGAGCGCCACGCCTTCGGGTTGGTGATCAGGGGGACGGCCCATTCAGGGACATCGTCGGCGGGGCCGAACACGTGAGTCCGGCTCGCCTCGTCGATGACGTGGACGTGCGTGTTCAGCCGCGCCATCAGAGAACGTCCGCGACGAAGCTGAGGTCAGGGTTCGCCAGGATGGGCAGGCCGATCGCGCCGGCCTTCGTCCACAGAGTCTTCGGGTCTTCGGTCTCGTACACGCCAGCGACGACGCCCGGAGCGTCGGAGGTGCCTGCGAGGCCGTACCGGGAGTCGGTCGCCTCCACCGTGGTACCCCACAGGGTCGCGCCCAGATCGGTACCGTCCGGGCCGCTCGCGGGAGCCGGCAGGAACAGGAACCGATCCTCAGGAATGATGCGCGTGGCGACACCGCCGACCCGCACCTTCGCGTCGTAGATGTAGATCGGTGGCAGGCCGTGAGCCGCTAGCACCTGCCGGACGCTGGCCTCCGTGATGATGCTCGGAGTGCCCACGAGGGACGCCAGCAGCGCACGGAAGTCGCTGTTCAGCAGCATGGTGTTGAACACCTTCTGAGACGTCAGCGCCGCCCCAGGCTCGTCGCCATCGTTCGTGTCCTTGTACGTCTCCCGCCACGTCCGCAGGTCGGTCAGGATGTGCGCGGCCGGGTCTGACCACACGGTGGCAGCTGTGACGGAGTGCGCGGCGTTGCGGCCGAAGTCGACAGAAGCACTCACGCCGTTCTCGGCGATGCTGACCTTCCCGTTCACCAGCGCGTCTCCGCGCGCGAGCTCCATGCGGGCGCCGATCGAGCGAGTCATCCGCACGCCGTCACGCAGGAGAGCGCGGGTCATCTCGTCGCCCTGGCGGTCGAGCGCGCGCTGACGGATCCGGTCGTACTCGGTGAGGCGGATCTTCCGCGACAGGGGAGGCAGCTCACCAGTCACGCGGGAGACGCCGGCCCGGCCACCGATCGGAGACTCAGCGTCGTACGCCCGGTAGGTTGCAGCCTCCGTCAGGCCCTCCCCGCCCCGGTTGAACCGGAACTCCAGGTCGTCGACGAAGCTGTTCGGCAGGAACCGATCCAGGGAGAACTGATTCTCCGAACGGTCGGCTTCAGCCGCCCGGACGTAGCCGGTGAGGACCGCGGGGTCCACAAAGTCGGTGTTGAGCAGCATCTAGGGCGGCCCTTCCTCAGAGGAACTGGATACGGCCGGCCACGTCGGCCTTACCGTTGGCGTCGACGGCGATGGGGAGGCGGGATGCCACGACCTTCCCGTGATCGAGCATCGCCGCGACGATGGGAGCGCCCGTGGTGTGCGGGGCCCGGCGGGTCGTCAGCAGGAACCCTACGAGGGTCTGCCGGCCGTCGGACGCAGCGTCGTCGTAGGGGCCGAACTTGCCGGTCGCAGTGACGATGCCGAGAGCCAGACCCGACGGGAAGTAGCCGTTGGGGTAGTGCGTGTTCGCCGTGAACTTCGTGGTGTCCAGGGTGATCGAGCGCGGGGCGTCAGTGCCGTGCGCGCTACCCAGCCAGGACGGGTCGTCCTGCTGGAAGGTCTCCGTGCGAAGAGTGAGATCCACTCGTTCCTCCTAGGAACGCTTCGGGTGCATGCTGCGGAACAGCTCCGCGCCTGCCTGTGCGGTGGTCGGGCGCTTCACGTCGCCGCCCTGCGGGCCACCCACGCGCGGGGGCGGAGTGCCAGCCCCGCCGGCGGGGGCGAACATCGCCTTCAGCGTGTCCGCGTCCGCCTCCAGCTCCTCCTTCGTAGAGCCCTGGAGCCGCGCAGCCTGTGCCGTGGTGAGCTGCTTCTCCATCGCCACGCGCAGTAGCAGCGCCTCGCGCCGGGCAGCGTCGGCGTCAGCCTTCGCCGTTGCGGCAGCAGTCTCGGCCGCGAGCTTCTCCGCCTGGACGCGCTCCACGTCGGACAGCTCCGACGCCTTGCGAGTGGCCAGCTCCGCGTCTGCTGCGCGGAGTCGCTCCAGCTCCGCAGCGTCCGGGGCTGCCTTCACAGCCGCCTCGTGCTTGCGTGCGTGGTAGCGCCAGTACGCCACCTGATGCTCTGCGGCCATCTCCGCGACAGGGGTCGACTCCGGGAAGCCGTTGGCGCCGACAGGGTTGCCACCACCGCCTCCGCCCGCCGTCGGGTCGTTGTCGAAGAGCGTCCAGGGCTGCGACGCGATCAGGGACGAGATCGCGGAGCGGTTCAGCGTGCGTCGTGGCATGGCAGTAACTCCCCTGTCGGGATCGGTGGTGTGCGCCCCTGGCGGGCTAGGTAGGCAGGCGGACGTCTGCGGGGCCGGTGAACCGCTGGCCCTTGAACCCCAGAACGGGGCCGATCTCGCCGTGGTCGTTGGCAATGATGATCTTGCGGTAGTCCACCGCGCGGGCGCCCCGGTCCGACTGGCCCAGTGCAGCCTGAACGGCGGAGTGGATCGCCTCCAACTTCGCCTCGTCCACGACCTGGCCGGGGTCAAAGTCCGCCTTGACCGTCTTCACTCCGCAGTCGCAGCCCGGGTGAATCGGCATCAGCTTCTCTTTGCGGTACCTCTGCGTCGACGCGATCAGGCACAGGGCACAGTCGAACTCCCCGCGCAGCTCACGGACGTAGTACGTTACGGCCGGCTGCTGCTCCAGGACGGCCCGGGTCGCGTGCGTGCGAGCCAGCTGAAGATCGGTCTTCGCGATGATCTCCAGCCGGTCAGCCCCACGCTGCTGCGCAACGTCGAACGGCCCTCCGTCGGCCAGGGTCTTCCACACGATCCTGAACGGGCGCTTGTACACGTCGGCCGGGTCCGCGCCGTTTCGAGCAGCTGCTCCCGTGACCTCGTCCAGGTCGAGCGCGACTCGCGGGGATACAGCGTCCGCGACGTCTCGGTATAGCTGCTCCAGGTAGCTGGCCGTCAGGCTGGCGATGTTCCGTTGGCCAGCCAGCACCAGAGGTAGCGCTGTGCGCTGGAAGCGGGCTACATCGCCGTCTCGCCATGAACGCAGCCCCGTCCACTGACCGGCCAGCCTGCCCAGTACGCTCGCCCACGTTGCCGACACCTGCGCGTTGTAGCGGGCGCTCGGGTCACGCGGCGGCACGGCTGATCACCGGCCCTTGGTCCTGCCCCGGCTGCCCGGTCGGAAGCGGAGTCGGCTGCGAGGGCTGAGGGGTGAGCAGCGCATCTTGCGCGCGGTCAACCTCCATGCGGTCGATCTCCTGCGGCGTGTAGCCCATGTCCTCCATGCGCTGACGCCACGGCACGCCAGCGGACGCCTTCTTCACGGCTGCGTCGGCCAACTCGGAGATGCTCCGCGACTCGGGGTCCCTCCACACGGTCTCGGCGTCGAAGGCGTTCGCGCGCGTCTCGTCTCCGACGAGCTTGAAGGACATCCGCATGACGGATTCCCAGCTCTCGCCGAAGTTTCGCTGACGGTCGCGCACCTTCGACACGAGGCCGGTTTCCGCAGCCTTCAGGGCGTCGCCGGAGACGTTGACGACCTGACCCAGCAGATAGTGCGGCGGTGTGCGGGAGATCGCAGCGAGATCCTGGACTGCGCTCTCCACAGCCCTGACGTACGGGACGAGGTCCGTCGCGGCGAACTCGCCAAACTTCACCTCATGGTCGTCGGTGATCCACAGCGACTTGATGTCCAGCTGGAACGGCTGGATCTTCGCCCCTGTGACCGGGTCCTCGTCCACCTGGAGGCCACTCGCGAACCTCTGCCGGAAGGCTCCGTAGCGCATCGCAGCAATAAGGTTGATCAGCGAGAGATTGATGCGGTCCTGAATCGCGATGACGTCCTCGTGCTCCGCGAATCCTTCAACACGCCGGTTACGCCGGTTGGTGAACACGCCGATCGGGATGGCGCCGAGCAGGTTATCCGCCCGCCCGTCAGGATCGTCAGGAATCGCGAAGGGTTCCCACTGTCGCAGCGTCGAGCCGATCCGCTGAGGGAACACCGGGCTGTCGCTCGCGGTCGCGTAGTAGTGGATGCTGTCCGGCAGCCACAGTGTGGCCCGGGTACGCCCCGTCCAGTCGTCCCGCCAGAGCTTCAGCCCGGCCGCAAGCTTCCTCGGGTTTCCGGGCACATGCTCTACCGCCATCTGCCGTGGCGTCTCGTGCGTCAGCACGGGCCGGCCATTGTCGCCCTTCTCCACGAGCACGAAGGCGCGCCGCTGAGAGAGGGCCCCATAGTGGACGAGATCGGAATCTGCGTCCATATGGTTCTCTTGCCAGATGCGGTTGGCATCCGTGTCCGCGGTCTTCTGGCCGAATCGAAATCCGTCGACGCCCATACGCTCCGCCGGCGCGTCAATGACGAGACCAGCCCAGTTGGCGCGGGCTACCTTCATCCATTCCCGTGCTTCACCCGCAGCGACGCCGGGAACGTGCGGGAGATCTGGCTCGCCGATCGCGTACTTCCAGAGGCGGTCCAGCTCGTCCCGCTCGCTGAGAATCTTGTTTCCAAGCCTCGCCAACCACCATCCGGGGGAAAGCGGCACGCTTGTATCAACGGCCATGCGGCCCCCTTTCAGAATGCGACAAGCCGGCCGGATCTCTTCTTTCGCTTCGTCACGCCGAGCGCGACAGCGTCAGCGCGGGCTTCGTAGGCGAGGACAGCCGCCATTGCGGCGTCGATCTTCTTCGGCGATTTCGCGTGTTCCTTACCGATGCCCATTGCGTTACGGCCCATCAGGCGGCGTCGCGCATTCAACACGTGCCGCGTCAGGGTGGCTCCGAGACGGAATGCAGGAGAGGCAACCGTGTCGTCGGTATTCAGCGCCGATGCGTGGGTGAGCCCCTTGTCCTCCACGGCCTCACGGAAGCGGTTCAACGCCTGTTCCATCGCCGTCGGGCGGTTCGTCCACCACTCCAGCGGGCGGGCCTGCGTGGCGCGTACGCGGAGATCGGTGCCGAAGTCAGCCGTCCACCGGTCCACGTAGTCCTGCCAGTGCGGCGGGTCGCAGTAGAACCCACAGACCTCATAGCGGGCGAATGCCTGTGCCACGGCACCGTCGACGGCTTCGCGGTCAACCTGCCAGCCCTCGCCCTCTGGCCCTTCGGGCTTCTCCCAGACGCCGAGCACCTGGAGGTGGCCGTCCCACACACGGCAGGCCACAAGTGCCGTCGCGTCGTCGCGGATTGAGCCGTCGAAGCCGAGCGTCACAAGGTCGTCGGGCTCCAGCTCCGCAGCCTTCCAACAGAGCGCCCACGCGTCCGGATCCATCCAAGCGTCAGATGCAACGGTGCGGGAATTCAGGAAATAGCGTCGGCCGTCCGCGGAGTCGTTGCGGGTGTCGTAGAAATCGTCAACGAGGGAGTCAAGGTCGATCCACTCCATTGCATCGCCGTACGCGTCAATGAGAGCTGCTCGTAGCTCATCCTCGTTCTTGAGGTTCTTGCACTCGCCATACCGATGGTCGTACATGAGGCGCGAGCGACCGCGCTTCTTCCGACCTTCGCGGATTGCCTCCGCTTCCTCGTACGTCCTCTCTGCAACGGAGTCTTGACCCGGAGCAAACATGGTCGTGGTTTCGAGATACCACGTCTGTGCGCTCTTCTTCCGCTTGCGAAGATTTCGGGTCATTGTGGAGTACATCCGCCGGAGTTCCGGCGTGTTGTAAAGGTGGGTCTCGTCAAAACAGACCCAGGTCTCTTTACCGCCGTCCTTCGCGCTAGCGGAAGCGGTGGAAGGCATGATCTCCCCGCCATCAGGCAGGTTAATCCGGGTGATTCCGACGTCAACGCCGGGAATCTGGCTGAGTGGCGACGCCTCGTCAGTCAGGTTGACGTAGATCGTGTCGAAGACGTTTCCGGTCTGGCCTTCCTCCGTCGCCATGATTCGGAGGTAGGGAACCTTGACCGGCCTACCCATCGGTTCGCCAGGCTCATAGACGTACCGAAACCCGAGTCCCCACGGGTCCTCGTAGACTTCTCCGCCTTCCGCCCATCCTGCGAATCGCGCCGGCCCGAAGGCCTCAAATAGGCCAATGCGGGCGCCGAGCCCCGACTTGTCACAGCCCTTTGGGCGCGAGAAGAACGCGGAGTCATAGAGGAGACGACCCTCGTCCTCGTCAACCGCGTAGCAGTCAGCGACGAATCCGCTGTACTCGTCCCCGTGGCGTACAGGCTCGCCCTGGACATCGCCGGGGCCGTGGACTACGAAATACTCCATCCATGCGAGCGCGAGCCAGCCCAGAGAGCGGCTGCGATCGTGACCAGGCGCACGCACGAGGGCGCGCGGCACGGGTCTCCTATCCGGTCAGTCGGGCACGTCGAGACGAAATGTCAGTGACGCCAGCGGGGTTGACGGGCGCAGCCGGCTTAGCAGTTGGGCCGTCAACCTGAATCTTCAGGCGAGCCCTGTCCTCTGGCGTCGCGCCGTACTTCGCAGCCCGGAGGCGCACCTCCGATGCGAACTCCCATCGGCCCTTCGTCCACATCGTGTGGTGGAGCAGCGCGGTGTCCAGCAGGAAATCCCAGTCCGTCGCAATGAACATTGCCGCCTGCGGGCTTTCGCGCCAGGTCTGCCACCACGCGAGCGTACGTGGATGCCACTCTTCGTCGCCCGGGAGCACGTCATCCGGCAGCGCGTAGCCGCGGAGTTCGTCATCCTCGTCCAGCTTCGTTAGCGGCGGCGCGTCGTTGCGCCGACGGCGCTTGCTCGGATCCTTCGGGGCAGGTCCGCGGCCGGCCATCAGTCGTCATCCTTGCGACTGCCGTCCCACCGGCTCAGCGCCTCTCGCGCGAAGGCGAGGTCATCTGCGGTCCAAACGTGGACCTCTTCCGCCTGGCCGTCAGGCAGGATGCGGAACTCATGCACCGCCATGCAGGTACCTCCCGTATGAGGACAGCCGGAGCCGTCCCCTGTCGGGAGGCCTACGCCGTCAGTCGAGTGATCAGCGCGGAGAGGTCCGCGAGAGTGGACGGGCAGGCGCCATGTCGGCGGCTCGTCACAGTGATGTAGCGGCCCGTGCCGTAAACCTCCACGGCCGTGCCGTCCGGGCGCCGGATGCGTCGTCCCTGTCGGACGTCAGCGCGGCCCCAGATGTGCAGCCCATCGCCGGACGGGGACACCTCTACGTAGGTGGTGCCCGCGTCCGCCACAATGGGCGCTGCCCACGGCTCAAGTGAGCCGTCAGGGCGGATGCAGTGGTCCAGGTCGATGCAGACCACGTCGTCAGCGTCGCTCAGTACGAAGCCGATCCCAGCGCCGGCCGTGGATGCCGCAGCGTCGGTGTAGGTGCTCCACGTTGCGGGGTCCGTGCTGGACGCTGCCGTGCCGGCCGTCGTCAGCGGGGCTTTCCGTGCGCTGTACCGAACCCACCTGTCGCGGGTCGTCAGCTCAGCGGGGAGCGGGTTCCTCATCGCCTCCGCGCGCTTCGCGGCACGGGACAGTGCCTTGCGGCACCGGGGTGAGCACGTACGCGCGTGGCTCCGCGCCATGATGGCGAGGGGTCCGCGGCAGTGCTCACAGGTCCGGATCATGCCTCTATCGTACGGGGCGCACGTCACACTTTCAAGCCTCTCACCTGCACTGATGTAGTTGAGTGCTCGTCAACCGTGACAGTCGGAGCACTGTGCGCTCGCCTGTCGATTGAAGGTCTCCGACACCCCGGCCGGCACCCACTTGGCCGTCCACGGGGCACCTGCGGGCGCCTAGCACCACTTCCCCAGACCCGTACAGACTGGCAGGCCCAGCACTCTTACGATGCGCAAGGCGAGCCCGAGGGGGTTACCCCCTGGTAGCTTAGGGCAGCCTCACTAGACAACACGCTCCACTCATGCTAAGCATCTGGCGCTGGCTAGACAGAGCGCGCCATATGTGCTACGGGCTTGACCTGAACCCGAAGGGTTGACGTGGTCTCATCGCTCGCGCACCTCGCGGCTCCCCCTTGACCTCCAGCCTGCTCGGCACGAGCACCAGCGTCACCGTGGTCGCCTCGTCAGCCACACCCACACGCACCCTTGGGGGCCGTGCCATGGTGCCCACGTCAACGCCGTTGACCCTCACTACGGTGGGCACCACACCGTCGCCCTGGTGGTCAGGCTCCACGATCTCCACGTGCGCGCCCGTGCTCAGGACGTCCACCCTGGCGCGGGGCGCGCGGGGTAGCTGCTCAGCGTCCGGGCCTCCGTGCTCCAGTAGCCCGGGATGCCGGCCCATGGGTTGCCCGAGGCGAATGCCTTGTCCGTGGCGAACACGTTGTGGCAGCCTCGCCCACGGGCCAGGCCAACGGCCTCTGTGGCCTCGTCCTCCGTCGCCTCGTACACGAGGTGCGCCAGGCGCTCGGGCTCGTGTGCCCGCACCCACGCAGGCACGGTGAGCCCACGGTAGGTGGTCATGTCGCCTTCGAACACCACCGCCACGTCCCCCAGATCCAGGTGCAGGGGATGCGGCAGTACGCCGTAGTTGAGAACCACGTACTCCATACCTGCGTCCCGCAGACCCAGGATGGTGACGCCAGTGGCCTGCACCGCCGCTTCCGTAGCGGGCACCTGATCCAGGAAGACGGAGGTGATCCCGCGGGCCACCCATGTCGCGGCGTCCGCGAACACGTTGAAGTCGCCACCCGAGCGAAGACCGTACTCGTAGCTGATGTAGCCGCACACGTTGGTCCCGCGGGCCTTGACCGCCCTGGCAGCGTCGTAGAGGGCAGTGTCCTCCGTCGTGCCAGGCCCGTTGGCCTGATTCAACACGATCCAGCGCACGGGCTGGTCTGCCGTCGCGAGCGCTGCCCACGACCGGGAGTCAACGCCCGGGTGCACGTACATCGGGATGCCGGCCGCCATGGTGTCCAGCGTCATCAGTCCTCCAGCGCGGGATGCTGCGCCGTCGGGCGCGCTTGTCTGACAGCTCGTGATGCGGCTGCCGTGCCGCCCTCGCTGCTGCTCTTCTTCTGGTGACACCAGCCGCACAGGGCCCGCAAGTTGGCGTCTGAGTGGTCGTCTCCGCGCTCAATGTGGTCGACGTCCGTAGCCGGCATGCCGCACCGTCGTCCGTCGGAGAACACGGCCATACAGGCATGTCCGTCGCGGCGGAGGATGCGGCGCCGGATCGTCGGCCAGTTCTTTGGGAGGCGCTGCGCGCGGTCGCTGTTCGTCCACGCCATTCGGCTGCCTCACATCCGCGGGGTCGGCTACGATCCGCGCATGGGGATCTTTGGGAGGAAACGGAAGACGTCAGGCGACGTCGACGCGCAGGCAGCGAAGGCGATTCAGGCCGGGCAGGCGCTCTACATCCGGAAGATCCATCTCGTCCCCGGCGACGACGGCCGGCGGCTCGCAACGGCGCTCTCGCGCATCGAAGCGGCCGGGTACCGGATGGAGAACCAGGAGTACGGCGGGCAGGGCCTCCAGAAGCACGTCACGGCCACCTTCCGGGCCGTCCCGCCGGGCGTCTGACCGCACAACGCAAGCAGCCCCGCTCCGGATCACCGGGCGGGGCGCTTCAGGACGTTCGTCAGGCGGACCGAATGGCCCGGATCTTCAGCTCGGCGTTGTCGACGTCGACCAGCAGCAGGCTCCCGTAGTCCTTCGGGTCGTACGGGCCGAACAGCTGTGTCTGCCCCACGGGGATGCTCTTCGTCCGCTGCGCAGTGGCGGTGAGACCGTCAATCTTCCGCGCAATCTGGACCGTCACGGTCCGGGCGACGGTGCTGCCACCGTTCTCCACGAGCAGCAGCGTCGCGCCGTCGTTCGCGATGGAGTGGCCGTTCGTCGGGTCACCGGTCGTCGCTGCGGGCAGCGCCGTGCCGCCCCGGTCGGACGAGGTAATGGTGATGGTGCCGCGTGGCATGGTGCCTCCAGGGGCGTCGTCAAATGGGTCTGGTCGGCAGGATTCGAACCTGCGGCATCCCGCTCCCAAAGCGGGCGCTCTGGCCTAACTGAGCTACGACCAGTAGCCACCCGCCGGCCGGACCGACCAGCCGTTGAGCGGGTGCGCGCCGATATGTCGGAGAGCCGCCTCCGCCACCTCGTCGCATGGGTGGTTGCGGTGCAGCGTGCCCCGTCGATCGTGATGGACAGAGGCCACAGCCGCGCTGCACAGGCGGGAGGGGTCGAACCTCCGCACGCGGGTTGTGGCGGGTGCTCTACCGCTGAGCTACGCCCTGAGGCGGGAGGGCTCGAACCTCCGTCAACCCAACCTAGCCCGCTGCTCTGCCACTGAGCTACGCCCATGGGTGACGTCAGGTGTCCGGATTCGAACCGGTCAGCGGCATGACCCGCTACGACCCAAAGGGCCCCGGACAGCGCCAGATCCTTGCCCGGACTCCGCCCTGACGTCGACAACCGGCCGCAAGCCGGTGAGTACCGCGCGAGGGATTCGAACCCCCAACCTCCCGGGTCTGAGCCGGGCGCCTCTCCCAGATTGGGCTAGCGCGGCGTGTGACGAGCCGGAACCGTGGGCGGGATTTGAACCCGCGACCTCCCGCCGAGTTGGCGGGTGCTCTGCCTGACTGAGCTAGCACGGTCCACGCTCCGGATGCGCTCCGGCTCGTCGTGAGGAGAACGAGCGGCATCGCAGCCGCTATCCGTCGCAGGGCGCTGCTCGGCCTTTCGGGCCCGGCTCTCTTTGGCCTACGTCCTCCACGCGCTCCCGGTCGGGTTTGAACCGACGGCCCTCCGCTCGACAGGCGGACGCTCTGACCGCTGAGCTACGGGAGCAAGACGGCCAGTGCGCTCTACCGGGCTCTACCCGGAGGAGAGTGCGGGGAGCGCTCGGGAGCACTGCCGGCCGTCGGAAGGGAGAAGCGGACGCCTCGCCATTCGCAGGCGTCGCGGTCCTTCTTCCTCCTACCTCTGTTACTGAGGCGGCGTTTGCCCTGTGGGGCCGACGGGGGGCGTTTGTCCCGGTTTGATCACCAGGGCAGCCAAGAGCGTTATCTGACCGTTACCCAGGTCGTCCCTGCGGGCCAGACTGGTCAGAGTTTTGGCCTTTTCCTATTCCATCTATCCCGCGTTAGAGAGAAGTAGAAAGAGGGGGTTGGTTGGGCACTTTTGGCCAGTCCGGACCCGCAGGCAACAGGTTGATCACAGATGCTCGCCCGCACAAACGGGCGGTGGAGGCGGACGAGCCTCGCTGACGAGGCACATCGGGGACCTCTTCGGCGCGCCTCCCGGGGCTACCGCGGGGTCGGTACGGTCGGCGCCCAGGGATCCGGCTCGTCAAGCCAATGGATCTCTACCCGCCCGTCGCCGTTGAAAGTCCGAACTCCCCGAGCGCTCTTGCTTACTACGACCCTGCGAATGGCGAGGCGGAACAGGTCTCGCCGAAGCTGGTTATCCGCGGCGTCCCATGCCGCCCAGGCCATCTCCTCGTCCAACAGGAAGTCAACGTTCAGTCGCTTCGGTGTGGCCTTCGCGACGTCTTCGTGTGCCTTCGTCAGGGCCGCGCGGGCCTCTTGCTGGAGTCGCGGAAGGTGCGCGTCGAACGGCGGCTCGTAGAGGCCAGCTGCCTGCTGTTCCACGAGCCGTTGAACCGACGCTTGCGCGGTCGCCAGAGCGGCAAGCGCCTCCGACAGCGCCTCCGCTGATTCCGGATGCTGGAGACCCGTGTAGCGCTCTGCGGCGATGATCACCAGCATGTCGTCAGGGTCCGCATTGGTCATACGTGCGACCCACCGGCGCAGTACGTACTGTTCGAGTCCGTTCCTCGGGGCACACACCGGGGCTGGGCAGTGCTGGAGCGACTTGTGGCGCGAGCACAGGTGGCTACGCCCATCGCTTCCGGCTGATCCCCGGCATCCCGCGCACTTTGCGAGGTCCGTCAGCAGATGAAATCTGGGTACGCCACGCTCCCCGCGGTGCCGCATGTGTCCGCGGAGGTTCTGACGCGCTTTGAGAACCAGCTCAGCCGGCACAGGGGTCACCCCTTCTGCAAGCACGCTAACCCGCTGCCCGTCCGCGTCCCTGTACGGGATCGGATGGCTCTTGGGCCGGTCCGCCAGGTGCGTAATCTGCCATCCTTCGTGCACGGGGTGGTAGGCCATGACGGAAACCGTCGACACTTGCCACCGGTGCCCGCTAGGGGAGGGGACCGGGTTCGGACCTGAGTTGAGCCCCTTGCAGATGGTTCGGGCGGGAAAGCCCATAGCCAGGCATTTGAAGATGTGCATCACGATGGGCCAGGCGACCGGGTCATGATGCAACTTCCGATTCTTGTCCGCGTACCACCCGTAGGGAGCTCTAGCCCCCCACTGACCACGCTTGCGCTGTGCGGCCTTGGTCGTGCGGATGTTGTGGGACAGGCGGACGGCGAACTCTCGCGCCTGCTCCGCGCGGTCGATGATCCAACGGCGGTCCCGCTCCACGGAGCTGTCAAGCCCCTCGTAGTGGAAGACGACGCGGGCCTTCCCCAGAACGGGGCCGATGTCGTCGATGCCCTTACGCGTGAAGCGGTCCATTGCGAAGCACCAGAGCGTGGGAACTTCCCCGCTGAGTACCGCAGACAGCGCCCCGTCGAACTCCGGGCGCCTGACGTCAGACCACGCAGACAGGTTGTCTACCCAGACGTGCCGAACCCGCCGGCCCTCCCTAGCCGCCCACGCTCTGCCCGCGTCCTCTTGCGCCTGGATCGATGTTAGGTCGCGAGGGTCCCCGATGCGTACGACCTTCGACTTCCGCAAGTACAGATCAACTTCGTCGTTAGCCACAACCGCCCCTGTCTCTCATGCTGGAGTATCTGCCTCAGGTGAGGGGGTGTCCAGACTCCCTGCGGCGCCGACTGGTGGTCGAACAAGGGCTTCGTCTACGCCGTGCTCAACGTCAACGGGCTGCGCACGCACGTCATCGGCACCCACCTGCAGTCGACCGACACCGGGTGCAGCAGCGGCCAGCCGGCCTCGGTGCGGGCCGCGCAGCTGCGCGCGATGCGCTCGTTCATCGACGGCAAGAACATCCCGGCGGCCGAGCCGGTGCTGATCGCGGGCGACCTCAACATCGACTCGCACGGCTCCGAGTACCCCTCGTTGCTGAGCAACGCCAACGTCGCCGCCGCCGACAGCCGCACCGGCTGGGCGAACTCCTTCGACACGGTGGACAACTCGATCGCCGCCTACCGCTACCCGGGCGAGCCCAAGGAGGACCTGGACTACGTCCTCTACCGGGCCGACCACGCACGGCCGGTGAACTGGAACAACGAGGTCGTGCACGCCCACAGCGCACCGTGGACGGTCACCAGCTGGGGCACCAGCTACACCTACCGGGACCTCTCCGACCACTACCCGCTGACGGCCCGCTAGCACCGCCGGGGGTGCACCCGTCCGACGGTCTCCGGGATGCGCGGCCGCGGCGCTCGGCCTACGTTGCGCTGGGGGGCTACCGACCGAGAGGTGATCACTCCCATGGCAGGAAAGTTCGAGCTCTACACCGACGAGAGCGGCATGCACCGGTTCCGGCTCAAGGCGAGCAACGGATCCGTCATCGTCACCGGCGACCCGTACGAGTCGAAGGACGAGTGCATGAAGAGCATCGAGTCGATCAGGAAGCTCGCGCCGTACGCGGAGCTCAGGGAGTCCGCGTCCAGCAGCTCCTGACGGCTCCGGAGCCCCCGGCCGGACCGCCCGCACGGGTGGTCCGGCCGGGGGCCCTCGTGTGTGGGCCCTCCTGCGTGGGGCCTCGTGCGAAGGGCCTCGTGCGGGCGGGGCGGCTGCGGGTGTGGTGTGGCGGACGTGGCTTCCGGCCGGGTTCCGGCCAGGCCGTGACGCAAAATCGCCGACGCGCGTTCGTTTGTACGACAGATCCCTTTGGCCGCCCGCACGCCGGGCCTGGAGACAACGATGGCATGCGTGTCGCCATCGTCACCGAATCCTTCCCGCCCGAGGTCAACGGCGTCGCCCACAGCGTGCTGCGGACGGCCGAACACCTGGTCCGCCGGGGCCACCAACCGCTCGTCATCACTCCCGCGCCCGCCCGGGGCGCGCACTGCCCGCCGCACTCCTTCGGGCCCGAAGCCGCCCCGCTGCCCGTCGTACGCGTCCCCTCCGTACCGCTGCCCCGCTACCCGCAGGTCCGGATCGCCCTGCCGAGCCGGCAGCTGACCGCCGCACTCACCGAGTTCCGGCCCGACCTGGTGCACCTGGCCAGCCCGTTCGTCCTCGGCGCTCGCGGCATGGCCGCGGCCCGCGAACTGGGGCTGCCGGCCATCGCCGTCTACCAGACCGATCTCGCGGGGTACGCGGGCGCCTACCGGGTCGGGCGCGGCCTCGGCTCGGCGGCGGCCTGGCACCGCATCAGGGCCGTGCACGGCGCCGCCGCCCGCACCCTCGCACCGTCCACCCCCGCCGCCCAGGACCTGGTCGCCCACGGCGTGCCCCGGGTGCACCTGTGGCCGCGCGGCGTCGACTCCGCGCGGTTCCACCCCGGCCACCGGGACGAGGCGCTGCACCGCGCCCTCGCCCCCGGCGGGGAGGTGCTGGTCGGGTACGTGGGCCGGCTCGCCCCCGAGAAGCGGGTCGACCTGCTGGCCGGCGCCAGCGCCCTGCCGGGCGTACGGGTGGTGGTCATCGGGGACGGCCCCTCGGCGCCCAAGCTGCGGGCGGCGATGCCCGGGGCGGTCTTCCTCGGCCGCCGCACCGGCAGTGAACTGGCCCGCTGCTTCGCCACGCTGGACCTGTTCGTGCACACCGGACCGCTGGAGACGTTCTGCCAGACCATCCAGGAGGCGATGGCCAGCGGACTTCCGGTGATCGGCCCGGCGGCGGGCGGACCGCTCGACCTGGTCGCCCACCACCGCACCGGCCTGCTGGTGCCGCCGAGGGACGGCGCCGCCGTCACCCGGGCGGTGGCCGAACTGGCAGCCGACGGCGGGCGACGGGAGGCCTACGGGCGCGCCGGGCGCGCCGAGGTCACCGCGCGGACCTGGGAGGCGGTGGGCGATCGGCTGCTGCGGCACTACGCGGAGGTGCTCGCGGAGCACCGCGGGGTGGGGGCGGGTGTCGCGCTGCCGGGGGTCGCGGCCGCCCGTCCCGCGGTGCCGGCACCGGCACCGCGGGCTCCCGTGGCGCCGATGGCTCCCGCGGCATCGGTGGCACCTGAGGAGCCAGTGGTACCTGAGGAACTGGTGGCTCCTGTGGTTCCTGTGGTGATCGAGGAGCTGCCCGCATGAGCGGCCCGCTGCGGATCGTCCGGCTGGCGAACTTCGTGACGCCGGTCTCCGGCGGCCTGCGGACCGCGCTGCGCCACCTCGGCGCGGGGTACCTGGCCGCCGGGCACGACCCCGTCCTGGTCGTGCCCGGCCCCGGGCGGCACGAGGAGCACACCGGACAGGGCCTGGTGATCACGTTGCCGGGCCGGGTGCTGCCCGGCAGCGGCGGATACCGGGTGCTCACCGACCGCAAGGCCGTCGCCCGCGTACTGACGGATCTGGCGCCCGACCGGCTGGAGGTCTCCGACCGCAGCACGCTGCGCTGGACGGGCGGGTGGGCCCGGCGGCACGGCGTACGGTCGGTGATGGTCTCGCACGAGAGCGCCACCGGGCTGCTGGGCAGCTGGGGCCTGCCCGGCCCGGCCGCGCGGGCCGTGGCCGACCGGCTCAACGGCGGCACCGCCCGCGCGTACGACACGGTGCTGTGCACCACGGACTGGGCGAGCGCCGAGTTCCGCCGGGTGGGCGCCCGCAATGTGGCGCTGGTGCCACTCGGCGTGGACCTGGCCCGGCTGACGCCCCGACCGGCGGCCGGGCGGCGGGCCCGCCACGCCGGGCCCGGGCAGGTGCTGCTGGTGCTCTGCTCCCGGCTGTCACCGGAGAAGCGGCCCGACCGGGCCCTGGACGCGCTCGCCGAACTGCGCCGGCGCGGCACGGACGCGGTGCTGGCCGTGGCCGGCGCCGGGCCGCTGCGCGCCCGGCTGGAGACCCGTGCGCGCGAGCGCGGCCTGCCGGTGCACTTCCTCGGGCACGTCGCGGACCGCTCCGACCTCGCCGCGCTGCTCGCCTGCGCGGACGCGGTGCTCGCGCCCGGCCCGGTGGAGACCTTCGGGCTGGCCGCCCTGGAGGCCCTCGCCTGCGGGACGCCGGTCGCGGTCAGCCGGTCCTCGGCGCTGCCACAACTCGTCGGCGCGGCCGGGGCGGTGGCCGAGGACAGTGGCGCGGGCTTCGCCGACGCCGTACACGAGCTGCTCGACCGCCCGGAGGCCGAGCGGCGGGCGGCGGCCCGGGCGCGGGCGGAGCTGTACGGCTGGCCGGCGGCGGTCGCCGGCTTCCTCGCCGCTCACGGAGCGGCGGCCGACGCCACCGAGAGCGCCGCCGGCGCCGTGGAACCCGCCACTGCGGTGCGCCTCCGGGGGCCGGTGTGAGCGCCGGGCGGACGGCCGGGGCGCAGCACCCGGCCCGGGGCGGCGCCGTGGCCGAGCGTCCGCAGGTCCCGGCCCAGGGCGGGGCACCGGACGGCGTGGACCACGCCCGGCGGGCACGGCGCGCGCCGGTCCGGTTCACCGCGCTCGGGGACTCCCTCACCGAGGGCGTCGGCGACCCCGGCCCGGAGGGCGGCTGGCGCGGGTGGGCGGCGGTGCTGGCACGCTCACTGGCCGTGGACGGCGACCCTGCCACGTTCAGCAACCTGGCCCGGAGCGGAGCGCTGAGCCATGACCTGGCACGGGAGCAGCTACCGGCCGCGCGCGAGTTCCGGCCGAATCTGGCGGCGGTGGTGATCGGCGGCAACGACACCCTGCGGACCGGCTTCGACATCCACCGCACCGCGCGCGAGCTGGACACCGTCCTGCACGCGCTGCACCACGACGGGGCCGTGCTGCTCACCGCCTGCCTGCCCGATCCCGGGCTGCTGCTGCGACTGCCGAAGCCGCTGGCCCGTCCGCTCGCGCGGCGGATGCTCGCGGTCAACCGCGTGGTGCACGCCCTGTCCGACCGGTACGGGGCCGTGCACCTGCACCTCGCCGAGCTGCCGTGGTCGGCCGACCGCCGGCTGCTCAGCGTGGACCGGCTGCACCCCAGCGCTGCCGGCCATCACCTCATCGCCGAGGGCTTCCACGCCCGGTTGCGCGCCGCCGGCCACACCCTCGGGCCGGCTCCCGCCGCCGATCCGGGCGAGCCGGCACCGGGCCGGCTGGCCGATGCGTGGTGGATGGCCACCCGCGGCACCCGCTGGGTGGCCGAGCGCAGCACCGACCTGATCCCCGGGCTGCTGGCGCTCGCCGCCGCAGAGAGCGTGGCACGACTGCGCGGCGCCCCGGCGCGGCTGGACGAGCAGATGGCCCGGGCCGCGGGCACCGCGCTGGCGGGGCTGCCCGGCGACCCGCGGCGGGGCTGAGCGTCAGGACGGACGCGAGGCGGCCGGATCGGTCAGAGCTGTCCGAATGGTCGGAATGGTCGGAACGGCGCGAACGGTCGTCTCGATCACATTCGCTCGTCGCGGATCACGTCGAGGTCGACGAAGGTCGGCGGCTCGTCGCAGAGCGCCACCATCTCGCGGAAGATCCGGTCCGTCTCGGGGAGGTTGGAGTTGCGCATCGCCTCCTCGTAGGAGGGGAATTCGACGATCTCCACCAGGTGCCGGGAGTCACCCCGGTCCCGGGCCATCATGGCGTGGGTGGCGGTGCGCCGGCCCTGGGTCTGGGCCATCCAGGAATCCATCAGGCGGTTCATCTCGTCGACCTTGTCGGTACGGCACTCGACGAGTTGGACGAAGGTCATGGCTGTCTCCTGACGCGAGTTCGGCCCCTTCTCGAATCGTCCACCCGTTCGGCCAAGCCCGCCATCCGTATGTCCGGCACGGGGCCGGAGCCTCCGGGCCGTCCGGTCGCCGGTAGGCGGCATGTCCGGTAACCGGTGCCGGGGACACCCGGTTGGGCCACACTGGGGCCATGCAGAACTCGATCGGGGACGTCCTGGCCGGCCGGCGGGTGGAGTCGGTCAAGGGCGGCGTGCAGCTGGACATCATGCTCACGGGGCCGGACACGGTGGGGCCGGGGATCCAGGGGGCGGCGGCTCCGGGGAGCAGTGCTCCAGGACCGGGGGCTCCGGGGGCGTCCGGCGCGCGGGGCCCGGTCACCGTACGGGTGGAGAACGCGTTCCGGTTCGCCGGGCCGGCGGAGGTCGAGCACTTCTACCCCGACCTGACCTTCGAGCCGTCCGAGTCGCTGCTGGGGCTGGTCGGCCGATCCGTGCAGCTGGCACGGACCACCATGGCCGGGGGCCTGGAGCTGGCCTTCGACGACGGTCACACGCTGTCCGTGCCGCCGGACGCGATCCGGGCGCCGTGGAGCGTGTTCACCCCGCACGGCCCCGTCTGCACAGCGTTGCAGGGTGGCGAGGTGGTCTGGCCGGTCGGCTGAGGCCCCGTATCGTCCGCGAGGCTGACGGTATCTCAGGGTCCGCCCAGGGTCGGGTCACTCCACCGGAGGACCGGGCGTCCGCTCAGCTGTCCCCCACGGGTGATGTGCGCGGTCGGCGCCGGAATCTAGCGTGGTTCGCATGAACACGACCCGCCGTGCGGCCGTCTCCGTGGCGCTCGCGCTCGGCCTCTCACTCCCCCTGGTGGGCGCCGGGGCGAGTACGGCCTTCGCCACTCCGTCCTCGCTCGCCGCCACCGATTCCACCGCCGCCGCCCCCGCCGATCCCACGGGTGCCCGGCTGGCCCTGCCCCGGCCCAGCGGGCCGCACCCCGTCGGGCGCGACACCCTGCATCTCGTCGACCGGAGCCGGACGGACCCGTGGGTGCCGGCAGCCGGCCCGCGCGAGCTGATGGTGTCGATGTACTACCCCGCCAGGCCCGGCACCGGAGGCCCGGCCCGCTACCTCTCCACCGAGGAGGCGCGGCTGCTGCTGGAGGACCGGGGGCTGGCCGAGGCCGTCCCGGCCACCACGCTGAGCGCCACCCGCACCAACGCGCGCGACCACGCACCGCCGGTGCCCGGCCGGTTCCCGCTGGTGGTGCTCTCGCCCGGGTTCTCGGTCTCCCGCGCCACACTGACCGTCCTCGCCGAGGACCTGGCCAGCCGGGGCTACGTGGTCGCGGCGGTGGACCACGCGTACGAGTCCGTCGGCACCGAGTTCCCCGGCGGGCGGGTGCTCACCTGCGCCGCCTGCGAGAAGCTGGCCGAGGTCGGCCGCCCGGCCATCGCCGCCGGCCGGGCGAAGGACGTGTCCTTCCTGCTCGACCGGCTCACCGGGCGCCACCCGGACTGGCGCCTGGCCCGCATGATCGACCCGGACCGGATCGGCATGGCGGGGCACTCCATGGGCGGTATGGCCACCGCCGCCACCATGATCGGCGACCCGAGGGTGCGGGCCGGAGCGGACCTGGACGGCCCCACCGAGGTGCCGATCCCGGCCGATGGGCTGGGCCGGCGCCCGTTCCTGCTGCTCGGCACCGAGTCCGAACACAGCCCCGGCGGGCCGGACACCAGCTGGGACCGCGACTGGCGGCGCCTGGACGGCTGGAAGCGCTGGCTGACGGTGGCCGGCGCCGGACACTTCAGCTTCACCGACCTGCCGATGCTCGGCAGCCAGCTCGGCCTGAACGACCCCACCGAGCCGCTGCCGGGCCCTCGCGCCGGGCAGATCACCACCGCGTACGTCGGCGCGTTCTTCGACCTGCACCTGCGCGGCATACCCCAGCCACTGCTCAGTGGGGCCTCGTCCGGCAATCCCGAGGTCGTCTTCCGGAACGCCTGAGCGGACGCGCCCGCCTGCCCGCCCCCGTCTGCGGGCAGCCGGGGTCGTCAGCGGGGTGGTCCGGGCCGGAAGCGCCAGCGGGTCGGCGAACCGGTGAAGTCGCCGTGCAGCATGCCGATCGCCTGGTCGGGGTCGACCCTGAGGGTGGCGTTCACCGCCAGGTCCAGGAAGTCGGGGCGGTAGTCCGTCCCGTACTTCGCGTTGAGCGCGTCCAGGAAGCGGGCGATCACCGCGAGGTCGCTCACCACCTCGGCGCTGCCCTCCAGGACGACCGGGTCCAACGGGTCGTCGGTGGTCACCACGCAGTCCGGCCGCTCCAGCAGGTTGAGCAGCTTGCGCGAGCGCCGGCTGCTGCTGAACCAGAGCGCGCCGTCGAGCCAGAGGCCCCAGACCGGCATGACGTGCGGGCGGCCGTCCGGACGGACGGTGGCCACCCAGTAGTCGTGCGAGTCGGTCAGCCGCTGCCGGGCCCAGGACCACGGAAGCAGTCCGGTGCCACGGTCGGCGGGCAGGATGCCGTACCCGGGCATGTGGGGGCGGCTCGCGACCGGTTCGCGCTCGGCGGGGGTGCCGGCGCCGGGAGCCGAGAGCGGTCCGTCACCGGGCGGTCCGGCGTCCGACCCCGGTCCGGCGGTCGGTGCGGCGGCGGGATCGGAGGCTGGCTGCGGCTCGGGCATGGCGTCAGCGAACCCCGCTACCCACCCGGGGGCCTGACGCCTCGACCGATCTTCACAGAACGCCCACCGCGACCGCGCCGAGATTCACTCATGCGTACGACCGGGGGCGCCTACCCGGGCGCCGAGCGCCCCTCCCCGGCCACCGCGCGCCGGACGAAAGAGGAGGCCAAAGCGCCGCAACCGCCATGCGGCCGGCCGTGAACGCCGTCCGAGTGACCGATCCTCGCGCACGGCGTTCCGGCCTTTACCAGAATGCGGGATAGTGGGCGGGGGCCGCGAGCCCCGTGCGGCGCGCCGTCCGGCGGCGGGCCCGCACCCCGCACGCGCTGAGAGCACAGGGGGAAGCGTGTTGGCAGAGGACGCCCAGGACGACGCCGCCGGCCGGCATTCCCACCGGACCACCCCGCCCGAACCGGGCCGCCGGACACCGCGCTCCCGCCGGGACCGGCTCGACACCCTGCTGCGCAACTCGCCGCTCCAGCCGCTCTTCCGGCTGACGGCGGCGCGCCGGCTCGCGGTGCTCGCCTACCACGGCGTCGACGACCCGCAGAGCCTCGCCGCACAGTTGGAGCGCCTGATCCGGACGGCCCACGTCGTCTCGCTCGACGAGGTCGAGCGGGCCGTCGGCGAAGGACGCCCGCTGCCGCCGCGCAGTGTGCTGGTCACCTTCGACGACGGCGACCGCACCCTGCTCACCGAGGGTCTGCCGCTGCTGACCCGGCACCGGATCCCCGCCGTGGCCTTCGTGGTGGCCCGCCTCATCGACGGGGACCAGCCGTTCTGGTGGTCCGAGGCCGCGTTCCTGGCCGCCCGCGGCGGCACGGCGGCCGCCCTCGCCGGCTGCCCGCCCAGCGGAGTCGTCCGGCGGCTGAAGACGCTGCCGGACGCGGATCGCCGGCGGAGCCTGGAGCAGCTGCGGGCCAGCGCCGTCCAGCAGGCACCCCGGCACCCGCAACTGACCCGCGCGGAGCTGCTGGTGCTGCGCGACGCCGGAGTGCAGATCGGCAACCACAGCCTGACTCATGCCTGCCTCGACCACTGCGACGAGGCCACCGTCCGTAGCGAGGTCGCCGGAGCGCACGAGCTGCTGGCGGAGCTGCTGGGCGCCGGGCCGACCGCCTTCGCCTACCCCAACGGCAACGCCGACCCGACGGCGGAGCGGGTGCTGCGCGAGCTGGGCTATCGACTGGGGTTCCTGTTCGACCACCGGCAGGCGCCGTTGCTGCCGCCCGCACCGCTGAGTATCAGCCGACTTCGGGTGAACTCGACCACGACCCGGCACCGCTTCGACACGATTCTCTCCGGGCTGCACCCGGCGGTGCACCGGCTGCGCGGCGGCAGCTGACGACGCCGGGGCCTCGGGCGGACGGGGGTGCCTGCGGGGTCGCCTGCGGGCGCGCGGATCAGCTGGACGAGCGCGGGCCGCCGGCCCGCCGAGGGGGCGGGCGATGAACCTGACGGGCGGTACCGACGACGGCGCGACGGGCGACGGGACGGACCACTGTGGTCGGAGCCGGACGGGTCCGCAGCTGTACCACTCACCCGCGCTCCCCGCCCGGCTGGTCGAGGGCTGGCGGGAGCTGGTGACCGCCGACCCTCGGGGGTCCTGGTTCATGACCCCCGACTGGGTGCTGTCCTGGTGGCAGACCCTGGGCTCCGGCGCAGCGGCCGGGGCGGGCCTGATCGCCGTCTGGCGGGGCGCGGACGGCGAGGTGGAGGCCGTCGTGCCGCTGCTGCGCACCGCCCAGCGGCTGCACCCGAGGGCGCCGCTCTCCGTGCCCTGTCTCACCGCGCTGGGCTCCGGGCCCGGCGCCGCCGATCACTGCGGTTTCGCCGTACGCGCCGGATGCCGCGCCGAGGTACGCGACTGGCTCACCGAACGCGCCCGGGGCAGCTCGCTCTGGCTGCCCGACCTCGACCCCGGCCAGCGCGACCTGCTGCCGTCCCGGGCCCGCGCGGTGGCCCACGGCCCATGCCCGAGGGCCGACCTCACCGCGGGGGCGGACGCCCTGGGCTCCCGTCAGTTCCGCTCGACCCTGCGGCGGTACGGACGCAGGCTGGCCGCGGCCGGGGTCACCTTCCGCTGGGTCCCCCCGGGCTCCGGCGACCCGGCCCTGCTCGACACCGTGCTACGGCTGCACCGCCTACGCCGGGACGCCCTCGGCCGCGCGACCACCTTCGACCGCCACCGGCGCCCGCTGCACGCCCGGCTGCTGGAGCGCTCCGCCGCAGGCGGGCCGGGGCACGCACCGGGGCACGGGCACGGGCCGGCGTTCCTGGTGGCCGAGCACGACGGGGAGATCGTCGGGGCGCTGTACGGGTTCCGGTGGGGCGACACCTTCTCCTACTACCAGATCGGCTGGGACCCGCGCTGGGCCGAGCTGCGGCTCGGCACGGCCGTCATCTCGGAGTCGATCCGGGCCTGCGCCGAGCAGGGGCTGCGCACCTTCGACTTCCTGCGCGGCACCGAGCCGTACAAGTACCGGTTCGGCGCGGTGGACCGGCAGGACGTCTCCTGGCTGGTGCCGCACGGCCCCGGCGGGGCGCTGCTCGGCCTGCGCCACCGGCTGCTGGCCCGCCGGGCCGCTACAGGGCGATCCGGGACCGGCGCTTGAGCCGATCACGCCCGGGCCGGGTGCCCCGAAGCGTCCATTCGAGCATACGTTCGATTGTTGGCGTAGGCTGGATCCATGACCGTCCAGCTTCAGGGTTCGCTCTTCGACCTTCTCGGTGCGACCGGCGAGGGGGAGGAGATCGGGCTGCGGCCGCTCGGGGCGCTGCGGCGCACGGTGCTGGGGCACGGCGCCTGGCTCGATGTGCTGCCGGGCTGGCTCGGCGGGGCGGACGAGCTGTTCGAGCAGCTGGTGCAGCAGGTGCCCTGGCGGGCCGAGCGGCGGGAGATGTACGAGCGCGTGGTCGACGTACCACGGCTGCTCTCGTACTTCGGCGAGGGCGACGCCCCGCCGCACCCCGTCCTGGAACAGGCCCGGCGGGAGCTGAGCGAGCACTACGCGCGGGAACTCGGCGAGCCGTTCCGCACCCTCGGGCTCTGCTACTACCGCGACGGCCGGGACAGTGTGGCCTGGCACGGCGACCGGATCGGACGCGGGGAGCGCGAGGACACCATGGTCGCGATCCTGTCGGTCGGGGAGCCCCGGGCGCTGCTGCTGCGGCCCCGGCACGGCGGCGGCCCGGCGGTGCGGCACTCGTTGGGCCACGGCGACCTGATCGTGATGGGCGGCTCCTGTCAGCGCACCTGGGAGCACGCGATCCCCAAGACCACCCGCCCGGTCGGGCCGCGCATCAGCATCCAGTTCCGTCCGCGCGGCGTGGCCTGAGCCCGCGTCGGAGATGAAGCTGTCGCCGAGCGCCACGGCGACGCTCGGCCCGGCGGGCGGCCGGGGACGAAAGCGGCGAGGCCCCTATGCCGGTCGGTCTCGGCGCCCGCCCGGACGCCTGGCCTGTGGCCGGGCGGCGCCGTGAGCCGGGCAACGTCCCGGGCCCGGGCACCGTCCGGCACCCGCTCCGCGCACCCGCCCCGGTCAGCGCCGCCCACCCGTCCGCCGGGGCTGCGGCAGGCCGGCGGCCTCGGCGCCGGCCTCGGCGAAGTCCCCGGCCCTGCCCCCGGCCTCGGCAGCGGCCGGCTCCGGCTCCGGCTCGCCCGGGGGCAGCAGCAGCTCGGCGACCGCGCCGCCGCCGGGGTCGTTGCGCAGGCGCAGGGTGATCCCGACCGTCTCGGCGTGGCCCTGGGCGATGGTCAGCCCCAGGCCGTGGCCGCGGCCGCGCTCCTGCGCGCCGGTCCGGAACCGCTGCGGGCCCTCCCGCAGGATGTCCTCGGGGTAGCCCGGCCCGTGGTCACGGATCGTCACGGACCGGCCGGTGACGTGGACCTCCACCGGCCCGGCGCCGTGCCGGTGGGCGTTGGCCAGCAGGTTGGCGACGATGCGGTCGAGCCGGCGCGGGTCGGTGGTCACCAGGGCGGGGACGCCCTCGATCCGTACCCGCGTGCTCGGTCCGGCGGCCGCGGCCATCCGCTCCACCATCCGCTCCACCAGGGGTCCGAGCGGGACGACGCCGAGTTCGGGGGTCTCGGCCCCCGCGTCCAGCCGCGAGACCTCCAGCAGGTCCTCGGTGAGGCTGCACAGGAAGCGGACCCGGTTGCGGACCAGGTCGGTGGGCCGCCCCGGCGGCAGCAGCTCGGCGGCGGTGAGCAACCCGGTCAGCGGGGTGCGCAGCTCGTGCGCGACGTCCGCGGTGAAGCGCTGCTCGTTCTGCAGCTTGCTGCGCAGCACCGCCGACATCGAGTCGACGGCGGCGGCCAGTTCGGCCACCTCGTCCCGGGCGCGGCCGAGCGGGCCGATCCGCGCGTCGAGGTCGCCGTCGGCGATGGTGCGGGCGGTACGGGCGGCGGTCCGCAGCCGGCTGCTGATCCGGTCGGCGGCGAGCACCCCGGCGAGTACCGTGACGACCACCGAGAGCGCGGCGGAGATCAGGATCGTCCGGTCCAGGTCGGCGATGGCCCGCTCGTCCTCGGCGTAGTCCACCCGGACGGAGAGCACCAGGTCGCCGGTGCCGGCCGCCGCCCACATCGTGGTGCCCTGCGGGCCGGGGCCGAGCTGCGAGCCCTGGCGGCCCTGACCGGCCAGCCGGCGCAGCTGCTCCGGCAGCCAGGGGTCGTCGGCCCGCGCGCTCCACCCGACCAGTTCGCCGGTGCGGTTGTAGCCGGTGAGCAGCGAGTCGAGCGCCCGCTCGGCGGACCTGCGGGCCTGCTCGGTGTGCTGGCGGACGGAGGCCTGGTGGACGAGTACGCCGACGGTGAGGGCGACCAGGCAGGACACCACGGCGACGGTGACGGCGATCTGACGGCGGAGGTTCATCTGACCCGCCGGAGCTTGTAGCCGAAGCCTCGGATGGTCTCGATCCGGTCGGCGCCGATCTTGGCACGCAGGCGCTGGACGTGGACGTCCACCACCCGGGTGTCGGCGCCCCAGGCGTAGTCCCAGACGCGTTCGAGCAGGGTCTGACGTTCCAGCACCACGCCGGGGGCGGCGGTGAACTCCAGCAGCAGCCGGAGTTCGGTGGGGGTGAGCGGGACGGGCCGTCCGGCGACTCGGACCTCCATCGCCTCGGTGTCGACCTCCAAGCCGTCGATCGAGCGGATGCCGCGCTGCTGCTGGAGTGCTTCCGGGGGCGCGGCGGCGGCCGGGTGGGCGCCGGCGGCCGGCGGGGCGGGCGCGGCGCCGCTCGCGGGGATGCCGGTGCGGCGCAGCACGGTGCGGATGCGGGCGACCAGGACGGCGGTCTCGAAGGGCTTGACGATGTAGTCGTCCGCGCCGGCCTCCAGGCCGGAGATGACGTCGATCGGCTCGGTGCGGGCGGACATCATCAGGATCGGCAGCTGGCTCTCCTCGCGGATCCGCCGGCAGAGGCCGACGCCGTCGAGCAGCGGCAGCATCACGTCGAGCAGTAGCAGGTCGGGTGGCTGGGCGCGGAAGCGTTCCAGTGCCTCCAGGCCGTCGGCGGCGGTGTCGACGGGGAACCCGTAGCGTTCCAGCGCCATCCGGGTGGCCTCCCGGATGATCTCGTCGTCCTCGACCAGCAGGATGTGCGGGGTGCCGGTGGCGGGCGCGGTCATGAGCGCCTCGCCGGGGTGGGCACGGGAGCCGGGTCGCCGGGCACGGCCGGCGGCGCGGGGGTGGCCCGGACGGCGGGCGGGGTCGGCACGGGGGCGCCGCCTGATCCCGAGCCGCCGAGCGGGCTGCTCGGCCTGATCGGGGCGGGCGTACGGGAGGGAGCCGCGGGCGGGTGGTTGCCCGGCGGGGACGGGTCGGGCGCGGGGGTGGCCGGGCAGCCGGGGACGTCCGCGGCGGGTCCGCTCGACTTGATCTGGCGGTCGCGGAAGGCCAGCCGGCCGAGGTCCCACCGGTAGGTGCTGCTGGTCACCGTCACCTCGTTGGTGGGCTCGCGCACGACGAGGTCGGCGCCGACGGTGTCGGCGGTGAAGCCCGGCAGTACCTGGAGCGCCAGGATGGGCAGCACCTGCCGCTCGCGCAGGGTGTAGACGTGCAGGAAGGCCCGCTGTTCACCGGTCAGCACCGCGGTGAGCAGCTCGTCGTGGCCGTCCCCGGTGAGGTCGCGGTACTGCGCGGGGCGTACCAGGCAGCCGGTGCAGCCGGCCAGGGCGGCCTTCTCGTCCGCCTTGATGGCCGGGTCCTGGGCCAGTACGGCGGGCGGGTCGACGCGCTGGATGTCGTCTCCGGGTGCGGTGATGCCCGGTATCGGTGTGGGTGGTGGCTGGCTGGTCACCGCCGGGGTGGGGGTCTGGGAGACGGCGGCGGCCGGCCACAACTGGACCGGGCTGGGGCGGCTGGTGAGGGGGCGGGTGGCCCCGGCGTCGTGCAGTCCGCCGGCCGAGGTGCAGCCGGTCAGGGCGGTGGCGGCCACGGCCGCGAGCAGGACGCCCAACGCCGGAGCCGTGCGGCTGAGCCATGTCCTCACGCGGGTGGTGCCTTTCGGGAGTGGTGGCCGGCGCTCGGCGCGCCGGATCGGTGGTTCAGTCTGCTACACGCCGGGCGGCGGCCGGCCGGCTGCTTCCCGTGACGGGAGGTCAGCCGGCCGGCCGGGTGCCGACCAGGTCGGCCAGGACGACGATGTTGTCGCTGTAGTGGCCGTCGGAGCCGACCGTGCCGCCGCAGGTGATCAGCCGCAGCTGCGGGCTGTCGGTGTTGCCGTACACCAGCTGGGTGGGGAAGGCGCCCTTGGCGTACTGCCCCAGCGTCCGGACCCGGAAGGTGACGGCACTGCCGTCCTGGCGGCGGATCTCGATCCGGTCGCCGACCCGCAGCTGCGGCAGGCGGTGGAAGACCGCCGGGCCCTTGCGGGTGTCGTAGTGGCCGAGCAGGACGGCCGGTCCGACCTCGCCGGGGGCCGGGCCGCCGCGGTACCAGTCGACCTGCCCGGGCCGGTCGGCGGGCGGGACCTGGACGCTGCCGTCGCCGTTGAGGGCGGCGGGTTCGACCGGGGCGTCGATCCCCAGCCGGGCGATCAGCAGCCGGGCGGGCGGGGGCGCCGGGGCGGCTACGGCGTTCGGCGCGGCGGGCTCGGGTCCGGGCGGGACGGGAGGTGCGGACGGTGCCGGCGGCTCGGCTGAGGGGGCCGGGGCGGGCGGCAACGCGGAGGCCTCGGGGGGCGCGCCCACGGTGCTGATCAGCACCGCCGGGTGCTGCGGGCCCGGCACGAGGATCAGCGCCGACAGGACGAGGGACAGGGTGCCGGCCGCCGCGGCCGGCGCCCACGAGGGGCGCCGGCCGGGGCGGTTCCGGTCAGCCCTGTGCGCCGGCACGGCGGCGGACGACGGCGAAGCCGATGCCGGCCGCACCCGCGAGGGCCAGGCTGGTGCCGGCCACCCAGGTGACGGCGGAGCGGTCGGTCGACGCCTCACCGGTCTGCGCGCCACCCTTGGGGACCTCGCGTACCTGCGGGGAGGCCGGCGTCCCGGCGCCCGGGGCGGACGGGGTAGCCACCGGGGTGGCCGGGGTGGCCGCCGGCTTGGGCTGCTCGCCCTTGCCCGACACGGCGGGTGACGGGGTGGCGGGCGCCGGCGCGGCGGGGGCCGCTCCGCTGCCCGCGCCGGCGACGGCGGGGGCCGGGGCGCCGCCGTCCGCGAAGGCGGCGGAGCCGGAGCCGGCCAGGACGACCGCGGCGCCGGCGGTGACCAGGGCGAGACGGAGGGAGCGCCGGGCGGTGGTGCGACGTGACATCTGAAGTCCTTCGGGTGTGCGCCGCCTCCGACCCTGCTGGCCGGAAGCCGACGTCCTTGAAGGTAGGAAGCGCTCCGCACGGTCTGCCGCCGGCTCCGTAACAGCCGCCCGGCGACTCTGTAACAGTGATCGACGATCCTTCTCGTCCCATTGACGATAACAGGGAGGGGCAGTTATCGTCAGGCAGACGAGAAAGGGGGCCAATCCCATGGCCGACATCACCCGGCGGTTCGGACTGCGGCACCTGCGCGCCGCCCCCACCGCCCACATCCGCCACCTGCGCGGCGGCAAGGTGGCCCACGAGGGAACCGGCCTGGCGTTCTGGTTCCGTCCCCTCAGCGCGGCACTGTCCGAGGTACCGGTCGACGACCGCGAGCTGGCGATGCTCTTCCATGCCCGCACCGCCGACTTCCAGGACCTCACCGTCCAGGCCACCCTCACCTTCCGGATCACCGACCCCGCGGTGGCCGCCACCCGCGTCGACTTCGGCATCGACGCCGGGACGGGCGCCTGGCGCGCCGCGCCCCTGGACCAGCTGGGCACCCTGCTCACCGAGACCGCCCAGCAGCACGCCCTCGACCTGATCGCCCGCACCACGCTCGCCGACGCCCTGACCGACGGCGTCACCGCCGTACGCCGCCGGGTCACCGAGGGCCTCGCCGACGAGCCCCGCCTCACCGAGACCGGCCTGGCGGTGATCGCCGTCCGCGTCATCGCGCTGCGCCCCGAGCCCGAGGTCGAGCGCGCTCTGCGGACCCCGGCCCGCGAGCTGGTCCAGCAGGAGGCCGACCGGGCCACGTACGAGCGGCGGGCCGTCGCGGTCGAGCGCGAACTCGCGATCGCCGAGAACGAGCTGGCCAGCAAGATCGAACTGGCCCGCCGCGAGGAGCAGCTGGTCGAGCAGCAGGGCGCCAACGCCCGCCGCGAGGCCGAACAGAGCGCCGCCGCGGACGCCGTCCGCACCGACGCCGAGGCCGCCCGCCGCACCACGCTGGCCACCGCCGAGGCGCAGGCCTCCCGGCTGCTCACCGCCGCACAGGCCGAAGCCGCCCGCAAGCTGGGCGAGGCCAGGGCCGCCGCCGAGGAGGCCTGGCTGACGGCCCACCGGCAGGCCGAGCCCGAGCTGTTGAAGGCGCTGGCCCTGCTCCGGCTCGCCGAGCACCTGCCCAGCATCGAACACCTCACCGTCACCCCCGACCTGCTCACCGGGCTGCTCACCCGGCTCGGCCAGGCCCCCGCCGCGGCGGCGGACACCCGATGACCCTGGCCCCGCGCATGGTGCTGGTGCACCGGCGCACCGAGTACGAGGAACTGCTGGCCCGGCACGGCTCGCGCGGCCAGGCCGCGTTCTTCCTCTCCTCGCGCGGCCGGGCGCTGGAGGAGGTGGAGCGCCGGCACGAGCGGACGGCGGCCGCACTGCGCGAGGTGGCCGCGGCGGTACCGCAGGACTGGCGTCGCAGCCGGGTCGAGCGCGGCGACCTGGACCGCTTCCTGTTCGCGCCGGACGACGTCGTGGTGGTCGCCGGCCAGGACGGGCTGGTCGCCAACGCCGCCAAGTACCTCTCCGGGCAGCCGGTCATCGGCATCGACACCGACCCGGGCCGCAACCCCGGCGTGCTGGTGCGTCACCGCGCGGCGGACGCGGCCGGACTGCTGCGGGCCGCCGCCGGGCCCGGGGCTGACGGGCTGCTGGAGGAGCGCACCATGGTCGAGGCCGTGGCCGACGACACCCAGCGGCTGCTGGCGCTGAACGAGATCTACGTCGGCCAGCGCAGCCACCAGACGGCCCGCTACCGGCTGGCCGGGCCCGGCGCCGGCGCGGACGAGGCGCAGGCCTCGTCCGGAGTGCTGGTCGGCACCGGCACCGGCGCGACCGGCTGGTGCCGTTCGGCCTGGCTGGAGCGGCACAGCGGGCTGCGACTGCCCGCGCCGGCCACCGGCGCGCTCGCCTGGTTCGTCCGGGAGGCCTGGCCGTCCCCGAGCACCGGCACGGACCAGGTCGAGGGGCTGCTGGGCGGGGGCGACCGGCTGACGCTGACCGTCGAGTCGGACCAGCTGGTCGCCTTCGGCGACGGCGTGGAGTCGGACGCGCTGGAGCTGACCTGGGGCCAGAGCGTGCGCATCGGGGTGGCCGCCGAGCGGCTGCGGCTGTTCGGCTGAACCCGCCGGCCCCCGGACCGGCCCGCTGGGGCCGGGGGACGGGGGCCGGGGGACGCCGTGCGGTGCGCAGCCCGGCTCAGACCTCCAGCTCGGCCTCGATCTTGGTCAGCTGATGCCGGGCCATCGCCAGGTTGGCCCGGTTGCGGTCGAGCGCCAGGTAGAGGAACAGGCCCTTGCCGGTGCGCCCGGTCAGTGGGCGGATCAGGTGGTACTGGCTGGTCAGCGAGATGAGGATGTCCTCGATGCCGTCCTTGAGGCCGAGCATGTCCATCGTGCGCATCTTGGCGCGCACGACGTCCGTGTTGCCGGCGGCGGCCACGTTGAGGTCGAGCGCACCGGCGCCGTCCAGCGTGCCGAGCGCCATCCCGCTGTTGTAGTCCACGAGAGCCGCGCCGATGGCGCCCTCGATCGAGGTGAGTGCCTGCCTCAGCGCGGTGTCAACGTCAACCATGTCGTTCTCCGGTTCCTTGTGTCAGCTGTGGTGCTGTGGGGGTGATCTGCGATGGCACCGGGTGTGTGGCACCCGGGTCTGTGGGGCTCTGGGTCCGTGGGGCCCCGGGTCTCAGCCCACCTCCTTGGGGCCGAGTGCCTCGTCGAGCAGGCAGGCGACGCGCTCGGCCGAGCGCCGCGCCTCCAGGTGCAGCCGCCCGACGTTGACGTCCGGCAGCGCGAGCACGGTCAGGACGGTGACGCTGCCTGCCGCGTACGTCGCCACGTAGCCGTGCTCCCCGCGCACCAGCGACTCCTTGAAATCGCCCTGGCCGGTGGCGTCGGCGAGCCGCTGCGCCAGGCCCAGCGCCGCCGCCGTGAGCGCCGCGAGCCCCGTCGGCTCGGTCCCGTGGGTGTCGTGCGCGACCAGCAGGCCGTCCACGCTCGCCACCAGGCCGCCCGCCAGGTGCGGCACCCTGTTCTTCAGCGCGCGCAGCTCCGCGAGCAGGTCGGTCTCCAGCGCGATCAGGTGTCTCCTTCCGGCGCGCTGCTTCAGCGCCCGCCTCATCGGCACGGCAGCGGGGTCGCGGGCGGAGAGGGGGTCAAAGTCGGGCCTCCAGTGCGGTGAGAACCCGGGTCAGCAGGGCGACGTCCGGGTCGGGGACGGACAGCGGCGGGAGTGCCGCGGGCGAGGGGTGACGCGGCGCGGGAACCGCGTCGGACCGGGCGGGGCCGGCGCCGGGGTGCGCGGCCGCGAGCGCCACGCCGCGAACGCGGCGCTCCAGCCCGGCCGCCGTCCGGCCGACCGCCTCGGACGGGCTCGGCCGCGGGCTGCCCCGCGGGGCCTCCCGCGGGGTGACCAGCAGGCCGGCCGCGGCCAGCCTGCGTACCTCGGCGGTCGTGGCGAACGCCGAGCGCCCCAGCAGCCGGGCGAGGTCGGCCGGGGTTCTTCGCCCGTCGGCGTGGTCCAGCAGCTCGCGTGCCCTGGCGCCGAGCGGTGCCGCACACCCCTGGCCGGGATCGGTGCGGACCACCGGAGCCGTGTCCACCTGCGGCCAGGGCCAGATCCGCTCCAGCATGTCCCGGCGCCGGACCATCTCGTGCCGCAGCCGCCGGGCCCCGACCGGGAGCACCGGGCCCAGCCAGTGTCGTACCCCCGGCTCGAAGGAGGTCAGCGTGGACCTGGCGCCCAGCGTGAAGAACGCCGCGTCGTACAGCGCGCTCAGATGACAGATCTCCAGCTCACCGCGGGTCAGCCGGCCCTGCTCGATGAGCGCCCGGCCCACCCGGTGGCCGGGGCCGAACTCACGGACCGTCTGCGCCCAGGCCTGCGCGGTGATCCGGCCGCTCGCGGTGAGCAGCGCGGCGAGGCCCGGCGCGTGGTCGCTCTCGACCTGCACCACCATCCCGTCGGCGAGGTAGACCGTCCCGGCCTCGCTGCGCAGGACGCCCGTCGCGCGCCCGGCGGCCAGCCGCTCGACCGTCTCCCCGGGGGGCTGCGGGTAGCGGGCCGGGGTTGCGACCCAGGGCTGCGCCCGGGAGGCCTGCAAGGTCGGTGGCCGAAAGCCGACCTGGGCGGTGGGCTCCTTGGTCGCGGTCATCCGAGGACCAGCTCCTCGGCGATCGCCTGGAGGCGGAACCGCGCGGCGGCCAGATTGCCGTCGGTGCGATCCAGCCACAGGTACAGGGCGAGCCTGCTGTCGAAGACCGTGTCGACGAAGCACATCAGGTGGTAGCTTCGGCCGGCGGTGACGATGATGTCCTGCAGGGGCGCTCCCACCTCCACCGGATCGGCGAAGGTCGGAGCCTCAGCAGCCGCGCGTACCAGGTCGGTTGCCTCTGCCGCGGCCGCCTCGTGATCTCCGGTCGGACTGTCCCCGGCACTGCCGAGGGCGAGGCCGCTGCTCCAGTCGATCAGGCTCACACCACGGGCGCCGGCGATCGTCATCGCCTCGGTGAGGCACTCGTCGATACCTGGCACACAGGCTCCTTCGGCGTTCGGGCAGCGGGGCGCGTGCGGACGGGCACGCGCCCCGATCGCCACGTCGAGTGGCGAGTCCGATACGGAAGGCTACTGATGGTTTTCGTATGACGAACATTCCAATGGCATATTCGGTGCTTGAGCGAATATTTCCAGCCAGGCCGATACCCGTCACCCGGCCCCGCTCGCGGCCGAAAACCACCTGGCCGGACGCCCGGACCGCACGCCACCGGAGCCGCCACCTGCACACCCACGTTGTCCGATTCACCCGGGGTGGCGCGGGTTTCACGCCACCGAAGTCACCCTCCGTCGCCGGATGACGACCCACAGCCCCGCGGCCGGCGGGCCGGTACGGCCACCGCGCGGGCGCCTCCTACCACCCCTGGCACGCCGATGGGCCGAAATGCGCCAGCACGCCCCCACGCCGCCACCCGGCCCGTATGGTCGTGTGTGCACGGCGGGCTCGGGGAGGGGGAGGGGAACAGCCATGCGAGATGGCACGGTCGCCGTCATCGGCGGAAGCATCGCGGGGTGCGCGTTCGCCGCGGCCGCGGCACGCGGCGGGGCCCGGCAGATCGTGGTGCTGGAGCGCACGCCCGGGCGACTGGCGGACCGCGGCGTGGGGCTCTGCGTCCACAACGACCGGTACGCCGAGCTGGCGGCGGCGGGCGCCCTGGACCCGGACATCGCCTGGCACCGCCTCACCTGCCGGCGCTGGCTGGTGAAGGACGGCTCCCGGCTCGGCCGGGTGATGTGGGACCAGCCCTTCCCGTTCCGCTCCTACCACTGGGGCCTGCTCTGGCAGGGACTGCGGCGGCTGACACCGGAGACGGTCGACTACCGGCCGGGCAGCACCGTCACCGGCGTCGGCACGGACGCCGCCGGCGCCCTGGTCGAACCGGCCACCGGCAGCACCGAACGCTTCGACCTGGTGGTGGGCGCGGACGGCTACCGCTCGGTGGTGCGCGACGCCGTCTGCCCCGGAGCCCGGCCCCGCTACGCCGGCTACATCTGCTGGCGCGGCAGCTTCCCCGCCGCGCGCCTCGCCGAGCTGCACCCCTCCCCCGGCGGCTCCGGCCGGTCCGCCGACGGCGGCCCCACGGAGGCCTGGCCCAGCACCGACGCCACCACCATCGGCTTCCCCGGCGGCCAGTGCATCCTCTACCGCATCCCCGGCCCCGAGCCGGAAGGGCCGGTCGTCAACTGGGTGCTGTACGCCGAGCCCCCCACCGCCGGCCTGCGGCTCGATGACCCGACCAGCATCCCGCCGGGCACCCTGGCCGACGAACTGACCGACCACCTCGGCGAACTCGCCGACCGCCACCTCCCACCGTACTGGGCCGCGGTGCTCGGCCTGACCCCGCGGGAGCGGACCTTCGTCCAGCCCATCTACGACCTGGAGACCCCGCGCCGCACCGCGGGCCGGCTGCTGCTAGCCGGTGACGCCGCGACGGTCGTGCGCCCGCACAACACCAGCGGCGCGGCGAAGGCCCTACAGGACGCCTGCGCCTTCGAGACCGCCTGGCGCGCGGCCGACTCCTGGGCGGAGCTGCTGAGTGCATACGAGAGCGCCCGCGGCGAGGACGGCCGGGCCCTGGTCTCACTCGGCCGTCGGCTGGGCCGGGCCCAGGTGGAACGGACCCCGCACTGGCCGTCGATGGACAGCGCCCGGATGGCGTCCTGGTGGGAGCAGCAGCTGGCCGGCACCGTCGGGTTCGGCGGCCAGTCCCTGGCTCCGGGGGCGGCCGATCACCCGGCGCCGCAGGGCGGCTGATCCGCCGCCAGCAGCCGCACCGCGCGGATCGGCGTACACACCGGCGCGGACATGATTGGAGCGCCGGGCCCGGGTCGAACGGACTCTTCCTACTGAAAGTAGGACGTGCTCCTGTAGCACCACCGACGCATGTCAAAGAGAAGATCGACTTCTCTCGACGGGTGAAACATTACCAGGTCAGCGGCGGTGCAAGGAAGTCCGGGTTTTGGCCACCGGCCCCGGCGGGGCCCACACCCCGCCGGGCCGGCCGGCACTCACGCCAGGTCGGCCAGGGCCGCCCGCGCCGCCCCCTCGCGCCGCTCGGCATCACCGTTCAGGCCCGCGAGCTCCCGTCTGTAGGGGTCGCTCTGCGCGGCCCCGACCGGGCCCGGGCGCGTGGGCCCCGGAGCCGCCGCCGTACTGGATCAGGATGCCCTGGGTGCCCGGCTGCGCCCTGGCGCTGTCCCAGGTCTGCCGGAAGTCCCGGTCGCTGAGGAGATCGCCGGCCGAGACGCCGGGCCACGGGCCGGTGCCCGTCCAGGTGCGGTGGCCGACCTGGAGGTTGAGCTTGGTGCGGTAGCCCATCCGGGCGCCCCGCAACAGGTCGGTCATCCGGGTCAGCGGGAGTTGACGGTGTGTCGAAGCCCGATCGCCTGCGCACGGATCCGGCCCGCCCGCCCGGGGCCTCACCCGTCCGGCCCGCCCGCACTGCGCGGGCGCGCCACGGCGGCCAGGCTGCTGGGAAGGCATGTCCGGCCGACGGGTCGGTGGCCGGACACCCCGCCACTCCCCGCGAGACCCCGGGCGCCGACCGAGAGCGAGAGCACAGATGTCGACGAAGATCTTTGTCAATCTCCCCGTCAAGGACCTGACCGGGTCGATCGAGTTCTTCACCGGGCTCGGCTTCCGCTACGAGCCGCACTTCACCGACGAGAACGGCGCCTGCATCGTCATCGGCGCCGACAGCTACGTCATGCTGCTGGTCGAGCCGTTCTTCCGGACGTTCACCGGCAAGGAGCGCGCCGACACCACCGGCACCGCCGAGACGATCGTCGCCCTCGGCGTGGAGGGTCGGCAGCGGGTGGACGAGCTGGTCGACAAGGCGCTCGCCACCGGCGGCGCGCCGTTCAACGACCGGACCGAGGAGGACGGCATGTACGGCCGGAGCTTCCAGGACCCGGACGGGCACCTCTGGGAGGTCTTCTCGATGCCCCCGCCCGCGGTCCCGCCCGCGGCTGCGACGGCCGGCTGAGACCTCACCCACAACGCCGGCGACATCTCCACCACGGCCACCACCCCGCCACTCCATCCGGAAGGAGAACGGCACCATGCCGAGGACCGGCAGGTACCACGAGGGCGTCCCCTGCTGGGTCGCCCTCCGCGCCCCGGACGTCGCCGCTGCCCGGCGGTTCTACCGCGAACTGTTCGGCTGGGACTACGTGGCGACGGGTGCGGCGGCCGACGGCCGGCTGGTCGCCACCCTCCAGGGCGTCCAGGTCGCCGGGATCGAGCCCGGCCGTAAGGGCGAGCGGAGCACCGACGCCTGGACCACCTACCTCCGGGCCGACCGGGCCGACCCGGTGGCGGGGCGGATCCGCGAGGCCGGTGGACGGGTGCTGACCGAGCCGTTCGATGTCGCTGACCAGGGCCGGACGGCCATCGCCGCCGACCCGCAGGGCGCGGTCTTCGGGCTCTGGCAGGGCGGCCTGAACGACGGCTCGGGCCTGGCCAACGAGCCCGGCAGCTTCACCTGGAACGAGTTGCTCTGTACCGACGCCGCTCTGGCCCGGGCCTTCTACCGGCGGGTCTTCGGCTACGAGTACGGCGCGCAGCCGCAGGCGCCGGCGGACTACGCCGTCGTCAAGGTGGCCGGCAGCCCGGTGGGCGGGATCGGCGCCCTGCCCGGGCCCTACCCACCCGGGACGCCGCCGCTCTGGTCGACGACCTTCGCGGTCGCCGACGCCGACCGGACCGCGGCGCTGGTCGGCGAACTCGGTGGCGAGGTCCTCTCGCCGCCGCAGGACACCCCGTTCGGACGGCGCGCGGTCGTCCGGGACCCCGGCGGCGCGGCGTTCTCGCTGCTCGCCGCCACCGGCTGGTGAGCGGCATGCCGGCCTCCCCGGAGGACCGCTTCGCGGAGCTCGTCGACGCGCTGGCCGGCCTGCCCGGCGTCACGCCGCCCGAGCAGGGGCCGGGGCGGCGGTTCGGCTCGGCCGCGTTGAAGGTCGACGGGCGGATCTTCGCCATGCTGGTGGACGACCGGCTGGTGCTGAAGCTCCCGCTCGGACGGGTGTCGGAGCTGGTCACCGCCGGGGAGGGCGAGCACTTCGAGCGCGGCGGCCGGCCGATGCGGGAGTGGCTGGCGCTGGATCCGGAGTCGGCGGTGGGCTGGCTCCCGCTCGCACAGGAGGCCCGGGCGTTCGTGGCCGGCTGAGCGGCTCGGCGGACACCCCACCCGCCCCGGAGCCAGATCTCCACCCCGGTTCTCACCGCGCGAGGTCGATGGTCTCGGCGATGATGCGCAGCTGCCGATCAGCACCTCGCCTGTCCACCGGACGGCACGGTCCGTGGCTTCGGGCTCGAACGCCGGGCGCTTGCGAACACGGACAAGGCCCGGCGCAACCGACGGAAACCGCCGACCACACCGGGCCTTGACCATATGGAGAGCGCCGGGCCCGGGTTGAACGGACTCTTCCTACTGAAAGTAGGACGTGCTCCGGTAGCACCACCGACGCCTGACCGAGAAGATCGCTCCCTCTCGACAGACCAAACATTAGCAGGTCAGCCGCCCTGCCCAAACTCCAGGCCCGGCCCGCCCACTGACGACCGATCCAACACGGACAAGGCCCGGCGCAACCGACGGAAACCGCCGACCACACCGGGCCTTGACCACGTGAAGAGCGCCGGGCCCGGGTTGAACGGACTCTTCCTACTGAAAGTAGGACGTGCTCCGGTAGCACCACCGACGCCTGACCGAGAAGATCGCTCCCTC
>NZ_JBITGZ010000005.1:303672-358244 GCF_044457565.1 Kitasatospora sp. NPDC050543
TCGACAGACCAAACATTAGCAGGTCAGCCGCCCTGCCCAAACTCCAGATCCGGCCCGCCCACTGACGACCGATCCAACACGAACCCTGCTTGCCCGTCAGCCGGACGCGGGCGAAGGCAGGCCTGCGGAACCGGCCTGGGCGCCCTGGCCGCCCTGGTCACCCCGGTCCGCCTCCCAGAGGTCGGCGAAGACCCGGTCCAGGTGCTCCTCCCCGATCGGGGGCACCGGCAGCGGATGGGTGGCCCGGGCGCGGAACCCGTCCAGGAGCAGCGCGAGGTAGCGCCGCCACAGGTCGGGCCGCAGTTCGGCCGTCGCGGGGACGGCCCGGCACAGCGGGCCCAGCATGAACAGCAGGTCCATGGTAACGATGTCGGCCCGCATGCTCCCCTGTTCCTGGGCCCGGGCGATCAGGGTGCCGACGGTCAGCGCGTTCCGGTGGCTGATCTCCGCCATCGCCGGGACGCTCGGGATGGCCATGGTCACCAGGTCGTTGATGCCCCGGTCGGCGGCCACCATCTCGAAGATCTGCGCGAAGTACGTCTCGATGGCGCTCCAGGCGTCCTCCGTCGCCAGCGCGCGTTCGGCCGCCTCGTCCAGCAGCGCGGCCGAGCCCGCGAAGACCTCGGCGATCAGCGCCTCGCGGGTCGGGAAGTGGCGGTAGAGGGTGGCATTGCCGAGCCCCGCCTCGCGGGCGATCAGGTCCATCGGCACCTCCAGCCCCTGCCGGGCGAAGAGGTCACGCGCGGTGGCCAGCAGCAACTCACGGTTGCGTCGCGCGTCACGCCGCATCGGTGTGGGATCAGGCCTGGTGGATGCCATGCTCCGACCCTAGCAACCGGCGCGCGCCCGGCCCGGTGCGACCGAGCCCGGCCCGCCCCGGGCCGAGCAGTGTCGGCCTGCTCACACCCACCCGGCGAACCCCGGTGGGCGGCGCGCGGTTGCGTAGGCTGCCAGGCGGGTCTCCGCACAGCGGGGCCGGCCGCCGGGCCGTCATGGCCGGCGAACACTGCGCCCCTCCCGACCCTTCCTTCCTCTCCTGACCGTCCTGACGCGCCCAGCAGACAGGAGCCCGCCGGATGACAACCGGACTGACGGCACACCAGCTCATCGGCCGGGTCGTCGACCCGGACAGCTTCCACGGCTGGGACGAGCCGGCCTGGACCTCGCCCCCCGAGGACGAGGGCTACCGTGGCGCGCTCGCCAGGGCCCGGGCCCGCACCGGCCTCGGCGAGGCGGTGACCACCGGGCGGGGTCTGCTGGCCGGGCGGCCGGTGGCGCTGGTGGCCTCCGAGTTCGGCTTCCTCGGCGGCTCGATCGGCGTGGCGACCGCCGAGCGGATCACCCGCGCGGTGGAGCGGGCCACCGCCGAGCGGCTGCCGCTGCTCGCCCTGCCCGTCTCGGGCGGCACGCGGATGCAGGAGGGCACGGCGGCCTTCCTCTGCATGGTCAGGATCACCGCCGCCCTCCAGGCGCACCAGGCCGCCGGCCTGCCGTACGTCAGCTACCTGCGCAACCCCACCATGGGCGGGGTCTTCGCCTCCTGGGGGACGCTCGGGCACCTGGTGTTCGCCGAGCCCGGCGCCCGGCTCGGCTTCCTCGGCCCGCGGGTGTACGAGGAGTTGCGCGGGGTGCCACTGCCGGAGGGCATCCAGCACGCCGAAACGCTCGCCGAGCGCGGGCTGATCGACGCCGTGGTGCCGCCGCAGGAGCTGCGGGAGGTGCTGCGGCGGGCGTTCGCGGTACTTGCCGGGCTCCCCGCTGCCGGGGATCCCCCCGCCGCCGCACCCGGCACACCGCGGCACCACCCGTCCGAGCGCGCCGCCGATCCGTGGGACTCGGTGCGCCGCACCCGGAACCCCGAGCGCCCCGGCACCCGCGAGCTGCTCGACGGCACGGCCGGAGAACTGCTGCTGCTCGGCGGCCCGGGCGGTGGGGAGGGAGCCCTGGTCCGGGCGTTGGCCGTGCTGCACGGGCGGCCCGTGGTGGTGGTCGGCCAACAGCGCGGCACCCCGGAGAGGGAGCGGCCGTTCACGGCGGCGGACCTGCGGGCCGTACGACGCACGGCCCGGCTGGCCGAACAGCTCGGGCTGCCGCTGCTCACCGTGGTCGACACCGCCGGGGCGGAGCTTTCCGCGCAGGCCGAACTCGACGGAGTGGCGGTCGAGATCGCCCACTGTCTGACCACCCTGCTCGCGCTGCGCACCCCGGTGCTGGCCGTACTGCTCGGGCAGGGGTCCGGCGGCGGGGCGCTGGCCCTACTGCCGGCCGACCGGGTGCTCGCCGCCGGGCACGCGTGGCTCGCGCCGCTGCCGCCGGAGGGCGCCTCGGCGATCGTGTACCGCGATGGCGACCACGCCGCCGAACTCGCCCGCGCGCAGGGCATCGGCGCGTACGACCTGGCCGAGGCCGGGCTGGTCGACCAGGTGGTGCCGGAGCTCCCGGACGCGGCGGAGGAACCGGGGCGGTTCTGCGAGCGGATGGGCCTGGCGATCGCCACCGCGCTGGCCGGCCTCGCGGACGAGCCCGAGGGCGACCGGCCCGCCGCGCGCAGGCGGCGCCATCGCTGGCTGGGTGACCGCATCGCGCCCGGCGGCCGCTGAGCACGCGGCTGCACGGGGCCGGGTGCGGAGGCCGGGGCCGGAGTCCACGTCCGGTCTCGGCTGCGGGCGACGGACAGCGGGTGGCGGACCGGCGCGACCCGCTCGGAGTACAGGGCGTGGGGGAGGCGGCCGGGCACGGGCTCGCTCCAGGGACGTCATCGCCCTGGACCGCCGAGTCGTCGACGATCGCGGCCAGCCGGTGCCACTGCGCCTGCGGCGCCCGGTCCGGCTACGCCGGCAGCTTGGCGCCCCCTGCGTCTCCGGGAACGGCGGGAGCAGCGGGAGCAGCCGGGGGATCCAGGTGCAGCAGAGCGCGCATCCGGGCGTACTTGGCCGTCAGCCGGGCGCCGGTCTCGGCGTCGAGGGCGGCGAGCCGGCGCGGGTCGGCGTTGTGGGCGAGGTCGGCCTCCTTGACCAGGAGGGCGCCCGGGGTCGCCAGGATCCGCGCCGCGTACTCCTCGGCGGGCTCGCCCGCGCGCTTGGTGACGGCCGCGATGATCACCTTCGTCGTCTCCGGGAGCGCGGCGGCGGCGAGCCACTCCGGGGACAGGGCGTCGTCCTCCACCGCGTCGTGCAGCCAGGCGGCGGCGATCTGCTCGGTACTCCCCCGCCGGCTCCGTACGCCGTCCGCCACCGCGGCCAGGTGTTCCGCGTACGGCCGCCCGGCCTTGTCCACCTGTCCGGCGTGGGTGCGCCGGGCAATCGTCTCCACCTCGGCCAGGCTCAGGAATTCCACCCGGCCATGCTAGCCGGGCCGGTGCCGCACGCCCACGGGGTTCACACCCCGTCCGGGCCCGGCGCCTGACGCCCCAGGTGCTGTGACTGGACATGCTTGCCGGGGTGGCGGCCGTCGGCCGGGCCGGTCAACGTGACTCCGCCAGGCGAACCCCGTGGATCGTCGAGGCCGCCGAACCAGCGACGGCACGGACTCTTCGACTGAGGCTTCGGCCTGACCGATGCCTCGACACAGGCACTATGGGATGGGACAGGAGCAGGAGAGGAGAAGCAGCGATGGCCGAGCGCGTCATCGAGGCGGATGGCATCCGGCTGTGCACCGAGTCCTTCGGCGACCCGTCGGATCCGCCCGTCCTGCTCGTCATGGGCACCGGGGCTTCGATGCTCTGGTGGGAGGAGGGCTTCTGCCGGATGCTCGCCGAGGGCGGGCGCTTCGTGATCCGTTACGACCACCGCGACACCGGCCGATCGGTCACCTACGAGCCGGGCCGTCCCGCATACACCGGCGCGGACCTGGTGGGTGACGCCGCCCGGGTGCTCCAGGCCTATGGGAGCCCGGCCGCGCACGTCGTAGGCGTCTCGGCCGGAGGGGCGCTCGCGCAGCTGCTCGCGCTCGACTACGCCGGTCGCGTCCTCTCACTCGTCCTGATCAGCACGTCCTCCGCGGTGCCCGGCGACCGCGTGCTTCCTCCGCCGACCGAGGAGTTCACGCGGTTCGTCTCGGCCGCGCAGGTCGATTGGTCGGATGCCGACTCGGTGATCGATCACCAGGTCGCCTACGCGCGCGTACTCGCAGGGGGTCGGCGCCCGTTCGATGAGACCGCCGCCCGTGGCCTTGTCCGTCGTGACGTCGAGCGCGCGCACGATTTCACGGCGGCCCGCAACCACGACTCGCTCCCGGAAGGCGAGCTCTCACAAGCGCCCCTGTCCTCGATCGCCGTGCCCACGCTGGTGATCCACGGGACCGCCGATCCGGTGTTCCCGCTCCGGCACGGTGAGGCGCTCGCGGAACAGATCCCCGGGGGGAGGCTATTGGCCCTGGCGGACGCCGGCCACGGGGTCGAGCGGGCCGACTGGGCGACGATCGTTGCCGCAATCCTCGGACACACCGCCGCATAGCGCCGGCCAGGCGGTGCCCGGGGGTCTCCGGTCACGGCACTAACCGTGCCCCTGTCCCTCCCTGGCGGCGACCACCACCTCGGTCATGGCGAGGAGGAAGCGCCGAGCCGTATCCAGCTCGGCCTCGTCGAACCTCTGGATCGCGGCCACCAGGTCGCCGATCAGCGGTCCGAAGAACGACTGCCCGAGCTCGACGGCGCGGTCCTCGACTCGCAGCAGGACCCGGCGGCGGTCCGCGGTGTCGCGTTCGCGCCGGACCAGGCCCAGCCGCTCCAGCCGGTCGATCAGGGCCGTGGTGCCGGCCGAGTTCAGCCCCAGGTGGTCGCCGAGCCGGCCCGGGGTCACGCCCTCGCCGGCCCTGGCGGTGTCCAGCAGGTGGATGAGCGCCCGCAGGTCGGTGGGGTGCAGCTTGTTGAGGCCCGCGAATTCGGCCCCGAACAGATCGAGTTCGACGGTGAGGGCCCTCATCAGGTGGACCAGCCGCATCGAGTGTTCCGGTGCGCCCACAGCGCACTCCCTTCCCCTGGGGTCATCGCTACGAGTATTCTCTCGCTGAACAAGAGACTCGTTCGGCAAGAGTATCCGCCGACGAGACTGTCGTGGCCAGAGACTGTTTGTTCACGAGACTTTCGCCTGACGAGACTGTCGTCCGCCGAGCGGGAGCCCGACACAGCGGAGGTTTCCATGACCGGCACCACCCGGTCCACCACCGTCACGATGCAGGTCGACTCCGCCGCCCAGGCCGCGTTCTTCGCCGCGTACGACGCCGTCCTGGCCCGCTGACCCGTCCCCGTCCGTCCCGTCGACGTCCCGTCCCCGTACGGGATCACGCGCGTCAACGTGTGCGGGCCCGAGGACGGCACGCCCCTGGTGCTGCTGCACGGCGGCGGCGCCACCTCCACCGCCTGGTTCGCCAATGTCGCGGCGCTCAGCGCCACCCACCGGGTGTACGCGGTCGACCTGATCGGCGACGTCGGCCGCAGCGTCCCGGGCGGCCTCCCGCTGCGTAGGGTCCAGGACCTGACGGCCTGGCTGAACGACCTGCTCGACCGGCTCGACCTGCGGCAGACCGACCTCTGCGCCCACTCGTACGGCACCTGGATCGCCCTCACGTACGCGCTGCACGCCCCCGCCCGGGTGCGCCGGCTCGCGCTGCTGGACCCCACCCAGTGCTTCGCGGGCTTCCGGTCCGGCTACCTGCTGCGCGCCCTGCCCCTGCTGGTGCGGCCGAGCGCGGCACGGGCGCGGGCCTTCCTCGACTGGGAGACCGATGGCGCGGCCGACGCCGGCTGGTCCGAGCTGTTCGCCCTCGGCCAGGCCGGGTTCCCCCGCGCCAAGGTGGTGACCGGCCCCAGGCCGAAGGCCACCCGGCTGCGCGCACTGTCGATCCCGACTCTGGTGCTGCTGGCCGGGCGCAGCCGCGCCCACGACGCCGAGCGGGTCGCCGCCGCGGTCACCCGGGTGATGCCGCGAGCAGCTGCGGTCGTCCTGCCCGGCGTCTCCCACCACGCCGTGCCGATGGCCGAAGCCGCCCGGCTCAACGAGCTCCTGACGGGCTTCCTCCGCCAGCCCTGAGCGGGCCGCCACAGCCCCGCCGCCCCCGCCGCCACGCCCTATGCGCGGCGGCCGCTCCGCGAAGGTGACGGCCCGGCAGCCGGTCGACGGCTCATCAGGTCAGTAGATCAGGTACGCCGGCCGGTGCCCCTCGTCCTCGATCTCACCGGCGGCCTGCGCCCGCAGCTTGCGCGAGAGTTCGTCCAGCGCGCGGGAGGCCGCGAGCTCCTCGCCGATCCTGGCCAGCGGACGGTCGTCCACACTGCGGACGGCCTCGCCGTGGGCGTGCAGACCCGGCGCCTGCGCGCCCACCAGCCGGGCGTCGCAGCCCGTGTGCACGCCGTCCTCCTCGAAGCTCAGCTCCACGTCCCACTGGTTGTGCATGCCGCACCTCCTGGCAGAGTCCCCCGGACACACCCACTCCCACCAGCGTGCGCCCGGCCCCAGCGGGCGGCAAGCCCCGCCCGGAGGCGTCTGGAGGATCGTTCAACACCCCCGGCCACGGCTCGCCCGCCGCCCGGGCACCCGGCGGTAGGCTGACGACAGCGCGCTGCGGCAGGCGGTCCGGCCGGACCGGCCAGGGTGCGGCGCGGGCACGCGACGTTTGGGCGGTCCCTCCGTGGCGGTCTTCCTCTTGGCGGTCGGCGCGGCCTGCTGCCTGGGCCTCGGCTTCGTCCTCCAGCAGCACGCGGCCCAGCGGGCTCCCCGCTCCGACCTGCTGCACTGGCGGCTGCTGCTGGACCTGATGCGGATGCCCGAGTGGCTGCTCGGCACCACGTTCATGGTCAGCGGCCTGGCGCTCAGCGCGCTCGCCCTGGACAAGGGCGAGGTGTCCCTGGTCGAGCCGCTGCTCGCGACCAACCTGATCTTCGCGATGGCCCTCTCACGGATCCTGACCCGCCAGTCGCTGGGCCGGTCCGGTTGGGCCGGGGTGGCGCTGCTCGCCGCCGGGGTGACGATGTTCATCGTCGCCGGACGGCCGACCGGCGGCGGCGCCGAGGCCGGCGCACTGCGGCACTGGCTGGTGGTGGGCGTGGTGGTGGCCCTGACGCTGCTCCTGGTCTCGACCGCCCGCCGGATGCCGCTGTTCGAGGAGGCGACACTGCTGGCGCTCGCCGCCGGCCTGCTCTACGGACTCCAGGACGCCCTCACCCGGACCACCGCCCAGCGGCTGGACATCGCCGGGGTCGGCGAGGTGCTGCGCACCTGGGAGCCGTACGCGGTGGTGGCCTCCGGGATCGTCGGGCTGCTGCTGGTGCAGAGCGCCTTCGAGGCCGCGCCGCTGCGGATGTCGCTGCCGGCGCTGACCGCCGCCCAGCCGCTGGCCGGGATCGCCTGCGCCGTGGGCTTCCTCGGCGACCAGTTGCGGGTCACCCCCGCCGCGCTGGCGTGGCAGGCCACCGGGCTGGTCTGCATCGTCGTCGGCGTGATCGTGATCGGCCGTCACCCCGCCATGCCGACGTGACGTCCGGCCGACGGCTCGGCGCGAGCGCGCGCCAGGGCCGAGGCGCGGGCCGAGATGTGGCGCGGCGCGGGCCGGGGCGTGCGCGCCGGGAGGAGAAGGGCTCGTCGGCGTCCTATCGTGGGGGTCCCGGCCGTCCGTCGAGCCACCGCAGCCACCGCACGCCCCGCGCGCATCGGCGGGGCGGCGCCCGCGCCGGACCCCGACCCCGCTGGAGTTCCGCGCGTGCTGGAGTGCCGAGGCGGATCTGGTGGCCGGCACCCTCGTCGCCGGCCTCGGACTGGCCTGCCTGGCGAGGGTGCACCGGCCCGGGCAGCTGCCGCTGGCCGCGCTGCCGCTGGTCCTGGGCGTCCATCAGCTGATCGAGGCGGCGGTCTGGCTCGGCGTGGACGGACGCCTCGGCCCGGGGCCCGCCCAGGCCGCCGGACGGCCTGGGCCGTGATCGCACTGCCACTGCTCCCGGTGCTGGTGCCGCTCGGCGTCCTGTGCGCCGTACGGTCGCGGGCGGGCCGGGCCCGCAAGGTGGCCTTCGCCGTCCTGGGCGTGGCGGTCGCGGTGCCGCTGGCGGTGGCCGTCGCCCGCCATCCCGAGGTCACCGGCGACGCCCTCGCGTACGGGGTCGGGCTCTCCTTCGCGCCCCTGCTGCTGGCCGGCTACCTGGTGGCGACGATCGGATCGCTGCTGTTCAGCGGGGACAGCGGGCTGCGGCTGCTCGGCCTGCTCGTCGGCGCCGCCGCCATGGTGTCGGCGGTGCTCTGGCGGCTGGCCTTCGCCTCGACCTGGTGCGCGCTGGCCGCCGCGGTCAGCGTGCTGCTGCTGCGCTGGGTGGGCCGGCCCCGCCCGGCCTGAAGCCGCAGCCGCCCCGCCACCGCCGCCGGCCACCGCTGCGCCGCCACCGCCCGCCGCTCCCACTGGCGCGCGCCCGGCCCGTTGCCCAGACTGACTGCATGGCCCGGCTCAACGACGAGGTGGGGGCCCTGCTCCAGGAGTACGCGGACCTCATCTCGATCACCGGAGGGGACGCCTTCCGGGCGCGCTCCTACGAGAAGGCCGCCCGCGCGGTGAGCGGGTACGGCGAGGACATCGCACAGCTGGACGCCAAGGGCCTCCAGCAGATCCCCGGGGTGGGGAAGTCCACCGCCGAGAAGATCGCCGGGTACCTGCGCACCGGCCGGATCGAGGCACTCGAACAACTGCGCGCGAAGATCCCCGCAGGCGTCCGGGAAATCATGGCGATCCCGTACCTGGGCCCCAAGAAGGCGCTGGCGCTCTACCGCGATCTGGACATCGGCTCGGTGGACGAGCTGGCGGACGCGATCCGGGCCGGGCGGCTGAGCGAGGTCGCGGGGTTCGGCGAGCGCAGCGGGGAGAAGATCCTCCAGGGCATCGAGCTGATGCGGCAGTCCGGCGGCCGGGTCGGCATCGACGTCGCGCTGGAGCAGGCCGAGGACGTCGTCGCGGCGCTCTCCGCCGTCCCGGGCTGCACCCGCTGCGCGTACGCGGGGTCGCTGCGGCGGATGCGGGAGACCATCGGCGACATCGACGTGCTGGCCACGGCCGAGGACTCCGAGCCGCTGATGCGCGCGCTGACCGAGCTGCCGTACGTCGCCGACGTGATCGTGCGCGGACCGACCAAGACCTCGGTCCGCACCGGCAAGGGTCTCCAGGTCGATCTGCGGGTGGTGCCGCAGGAGGACTGGGGCGCGGCCCTGATCTACTTCACCGGCTCCAAGGCGCACAACATCCGGCTGCGCACGATCGCGGTCAGGGCGGGTCTCAAGCTCTCCGAGTACGGGCTGTTCGACGCGGGCAGCGGCGACAAGATCGTCTCGGAGTCCGAGGAGGAGGTCTACGCGGCGCTCGGACTGCCCTGGATCCCGCCGACGCTGCGCGAGGACCGGGGCGAGATCGAGGCGGGTCTGCGCGGGGAGCTGCCACAGGTGGTGACGGAGCAGGACCTGCGCGGCGATCTGCACACCCACACCGACCTGACCGACGGGGTCGCGTCGCTGGACGACATGGTCGCGGCGGCGGCCAGGCGCGGCTACGCCTACTTCGCGGTGACCGACCACGCGCCGAACCTGGTCATGCAGCGGATGACGGACGAGAAGATGCTCGCCCAGCGCGAGCAGGTGCGCGAGCTCGCCGCGAGGTACCGCCGGATGCGGCTGCTGCACGGCACCGAGCTGAACATCGACCCGGACGGCGGCGTCGACTGGCCCGCCGAGTTCCTGGCCGGCTTCGACGTCTGCGTGGCCTCCGTCCACTCGCACTTCGGCGCGGGCCGGGACGCCCAGACCCGGCGGCTGATCCGGGCCTGCGAGAACCCGCACGTCCATGTGATCGGCCACCCGACCACCCGAATGATCGGGCGCAGGGCGCAGCTGGACGTCGACCTCGACGCCGTGTTCGAGGCCGCCGCCCGTACCGGCACCGCGATGGAGATCAACGGTTCGCCGCACCGGCTCGACCTGCGGGACGAGGACGTGCTGCGGGCGAAGCGCTTCGGTGTGAAGTTCTCCATCGACAGCGACGCGCACTCGGTGGCCAACCTCGGCAATCCCCGCTTCGGCGTCGGTACGGCGCAGCGCGCCGGGCTGACCCCGGAGGATGTGATCAACACCTGGCCGTGGCAGCGGCTGAAGCGCTTCCTGCGCAAGGATCCGGCCCGCTGACCCCCTTGGCAGCGAGTGCACAAAAGGGACATAATAGTAGTCGGACCTGCGGGGCAGGCAAGAGGAAGTTCGACCGCAGGAGGCAGTGGCGACAGATCGAGGTCTGCCGCTGGTACCTCGGTCGACGATCGAACTCATCACAGCCGGAGGACGGGCAGTACGGTCCGGAGGCTGCACCTCGATCCCCCTCGCAGGTTCGCCGCGCCCGGCCCCGCCGGGCGCTTCTTGTTGCCCCCGAATCCCGTTGCCCCCGAATCGCCGTTGCTCCCCGCGTCGCCCTCCCGGGCCGGACGGTCACAGGGGCGCCGACCGGACCGTCCCCGTCCCGACATCGCGCCGCCAGGGCGCACTGATGTTCTGACGGTTGGTCGACACCAGGTCGGCAGCAGTCGGCATCCGGCCAAGATCACCTGCACGGCACTCTCGTGCGAGCGGGCGTCGAGGGCGCGCCGTCATGCCCGCAGGGCCGTCTCCCGTGGGTCGCCATCGGAGGCCGCGGCGCGGCCGACGGCGCCTGCGCGCCGGGTGCTCCGGCCGGGCGCCGGGCGCATCCGTGAGCGCCGGAGGCGACCGCACGGACTCCCCGGATCAGCGCGCGCCGGTGTCGGCACCCATCCGGCTCACGCCCCTGGTGCGCGCGGGCAAATCTTCAGGACACACCCTGTTGCCTGCGAGAACTCTATCTGTCGGGGCATAACTTTGACGGTAAATCAGATATTCCGGCCACCACGCGGCCATGCACCCTCTGCCGGGCTGCCCTAGCCGATCGAAAGGGCCCCATGCAACTCATCTCCTCCCGGACGCGTTCCCTCGCCCTGGTCCTGGGCACCTGCCTGCTCGCCGCATCCGCCCAACCCACCCGGTCCGCGGTGGCCGCCGCCCTCGCCCCCGCGCGGGTGGCCGCCAGCCCGTGGCTGGATCTGTCGCAATCGCTCGAACAGCGGATCGACGCACTGCTCGGGCAGCTCACCCTGGAGGAGAAGACCACCCTGCTGCACAGCGCCGACGCACCGGTCGGCGTCCACTCCGTCGGCTACGTCGCGGGCGTGCCCCGGCTGGGCATCCCGCCGCTGCGGCTGGCCGACGGCCCTGGCGGGGTGCGGGACGGGCTGCCCGCCACCGCGATGCCGGCGCCGGTGTCGCTCGCGGCCAGCTTCGACCCGGCCCTGGCGAACACCTACGGCACGGTGCTCGGCCGGGAGGCCAGGGCCCGCGGGTACCAGGTGCTGTACTCGCCGATGGTCAACATCGTCCGGATCCCGCAGGGCGGGCGGAACTTCGAGACCTTCGGCGAGGACCCGTACCTGGCGGGCCGGATCGCCGCCGCCCAGATCCGGGGCATCCAGTCGCAGCAGGTCGCGGCACAGGTCAAGCACTATGTGGCGAACAACCAGGAGGACAACCGGATGTCCTTCAGCTCGGACGTCGACGAGCGGACGCTGAACGAGATCGAGCTGCCCGCCTTCGAGGCCGCCGTCCGCGACGGGCGCTCCTGGTCGTCGATGTGCGGCTACAACCGGGTGAACGGCAACTGGGCGTGCGAGCACTTCCCGCTGCTGCACGATGTTCTGAAGGGTCGTTGGGGATTCGACGGGGTCGTGGGCTCCGACTACCCGGCCACCCACTCGACGGTGAACGCCGCGGCGGCCGGCCTGGACCAGGAGTTCGGCGGCTCGACGTACTTCAACGCCCTGGCCGACGCCGTCAACGGCGGGCGGCTCGCCCCGGCCGTCGTCGACGACCAGACCCGGCGGGTGCTGCGGCTGATGTTCCGCACCGGGGTGCTCGACGGCGGCGGGAACCCGCCCGCCGACCCGGCGGCCGGTGCCCGGGACGCCCGGGCCGCCGCCGTGGCCGGCACGGTCCTGCTGAAGAACGAGCGCGCCACCCTGCCGCTGAACCCCGCGGCGCTGCACTCCCTCGCGGTGGTCGGGCCGTGGGCGGACCGCGTCTACACCGGTGGCGGCGGCTCCTCGCACGTCACGCCCTACGGCGAGTTCACGCTGTCGCCGCGCTCGGGGATCACCGCGCGGGCCGGCGGCGGGGTGAGTGTGCGCTACCACGACGGCCGCGACCGCGACGCGGCGGCGACCCTGGCCGCCGGCGCCGACGTGGCGGTGGTCGTGGTCGGTGATGACGAGACGGAGGGCGCCGACCGCAGCTCGATCGAGCTGTCCGCCGAGGACAACGCCCTCGTCCAGGCCGTCGCCCGGGCCAACGCCCGCACGGTGGTGGTGCTCAACACCGGCGGTCCGGTGACGATGCCCTGGCTGGACGCCGTGCCGGCCGTCCTGGAGACCTGGTACCCCGGCGAGCAGGACGGCGCCGCGCTCGCCGACGTGCTCTTCGGCGACGCGGACCCGGGCGGGCGGCTGCCGCTGACCTTCCCCACCTCGCTGAGCGCCACGCCGATCACCGACCCGGCGCAGTACCCCGGCGTCAACGAGACGTACAGCTACTCCGAGCGGCTGCGGGTCGGGTACCGCTGGTACGACGCGAGCGGTACGCCGCCGCTCTTCGCCTTCGGCCACGGCCTCTCCTACACCACCTTCGGGTACTCCGGCCTGTCGGTGCGGGGCCCGGACGCGAGCGGTCGGGTCCAGGTCGAGTTCGACGTGACGAACCGCGGGTCGCGCAGCGGCAGCGAGGTGCCGCAGTTGTACGTCGCCTTCCCCTCGGCCGCCGGGGAGCCGCCCCAGCAGCTCAAGGGCTTCGGCAAGGTCGCCCTCTCCCCCGGCCACTCCCAGCGCGTGTCGTTGTGGCTGGACCGCTCGTCCTTCGCCACCTGGGACCCGGGCGCGCACGGCTGGCAGGTGCCCGGCGGCCGGTACGGGATCACGGTGGGCGCCTCCTCCCGTGACGCCCGGCTGAACGGCTCGGTGGAGGTGCCCGCCTCCCCCACGGTGTCCGCCTGGGCGGGCCGGATCACCGGCGACGACGGCCGCTGCCTGGACGCGGCGGCCGCCGCCGGGAGCACCGCGGAGGCGGTGCGGATCACCGGCTGCGAGGGCACCGCGGCGCAGGAGCTGACGGTCTCCTCGGACGGCACCCTGCGCGCACTCGGCAGCTGTCTGCACGCCGCCGGCACGGGCAACGGCGCGCCGGTACGGCTGCTCGAATGCACCGGCCAGGGCGCGCAGGTGTGGACGGCCCGGCCGGACACCATGCTCGTCAACCCCGCCAGCGGCCGCTGCCTGGACAGCGACGGCGCCCGGCTGGAGCTCTGGGACTGCCACGGCGGCGCGAACCAGCGCTGGTACACGCCCCGCCCGAGCGGCCCGGTGACCGGCATCGCCGGGAAGTGCGTGGACGTCGACGGGGCGGCCACGGTCAACGGCACCGCCGTCCAGCTGTACCGCTGCAACGAGACCGGCGCCCAGGACTGGACCGTCCGGCAGGACGACTCCCTGCGGGCGTTCGGCAAGTGCCTGGACGTCAAGGACGGCAGAACCGCCAACGGGACGCAGGTGCAGCTCTACGACTGCAACGGCACCGGGGCGCAGCGCTGGACCCCCCGTCCGGACGGCACGCTGGTGAACCCGCCGTCCGGACGCTGCCTGGACGATCCCGGCAGCGGCGCGGCCGACTTCGACCGGCTGCTGATCTGGGACTGCCACGGCGGCGCGAACCAGCGCTGGGTGCTGCCCGCCTGAGCGGGTCGGGCGGAGCGCGGGTGCGCCGGGAGGCGCGGGAGACCCGGTGTCAGACAGCACGATGCGCCCCGGACTGGTCCGGGGCGCATCGTGTGCCCTTCCGTTCCTCGCCGATGGGCCTGGGTGGCGGGATCAGCAGGATCCGGGTGTGCAGGGTGACTGCGCCTGGATCCGGTGGGGTGGGGCTGTAGGGACAGGGGCAGGGGACCGGTCGCTGCATGGGAGGCGCTCTGTCGCAGGTACGGAAGGTCAGGAGGCGATCCGCTCCTGGGTGTCCGTGTTCTTGCTGCGACCGGCCGGCTGCTGGCCGACGGGGGCGAGGACTTCGACGGCCAGCTTCGCCCGCCGCAGATGGGCCTCGGAGGCCTTCTGGAACTCCGGGGACTGGACCCGCCGACGCAGGTGCTCCTCGACGGCTTCCCTCACCACCGCGTTCGGGGTGGTGTCGAAGATGGCCGCGTAGGCCTGGATCTTCTCGAGCTGGGCCTCGGAGAAGCGCACCGAGACGACCACCGCCTTGTTCCTGTCCGGTGCGTCTGTGGTTTGACGAGTGCTCGGCATGTGCCCTCCTGGGACTGAACTCCGACGGGGGCGCAGTTGGCGCGCCGCCCCGTGTAGTGCACCCGGGGTGTTCCCGAGTAGTGTCTTCAGGTTACCCTCCCTGCACTACTAGGACACACAAATCAGCACTTCTTTGTTAGACGACCTTTCTCACTACAAGCACCGGGAACTACAGGACTACGTTCACGCGTTGTAGGGGTCGAGTAAGTGCTAGAGGGGTCTGCAGGCTTCGAGCAGGCAGGCTCCGCCAAGGCATCGCGCGCGGTACAGGTAGGAGGCCGGTCGTGGAGCAGAGCAGTGAGGCACCGCTGGAGGGGTTCGGCGCCCTCGGATACATAGAGGTCGCCAGCGTCCTCGCCGGGCGCGCCATGGGGCCGGTCAGCGACGAGCACCTCGTGCTGAACCGGGTCACCGAGATCGACGCCGGCCCACCGCCCACGAAGGCCGCGGCATACGAGATCCTCGCGCGACCCGACGAACCGGCGGACCACCAGCAGGCCTCCGTCCCGGCCCAGCGCGGAGCCGCCCTGCACGATGAGTGCTACGCGCTCGGCCGCGCCCGCATCGAGGCGCGTTCGTACAAGGCCGTCCACGAGGCGGCCTGCGCCATGCACCCGGGGATGACCGTCTACGGCCCCGGGGACGGCCTGCACCCGCACGAGCGGGAAGCGGCAGTACGCGAGAGCCGGCGGGCAGGGCGACCAGGCGCACTGTTCGGACTGACCGGCTCCCTCAACTCCTACCTCGCCAACGGCCGTTCGAGCGCGCTCGGCGCCGCCGTGCTGCTGTGGACGCCCGCCATGCCGCTGGTCGCCGCCGTGACCACCCGTCGTAGCAGGGTCGCCGCCGCGTTCGGCTACGACGCCTTCCGGTGGGACGCCCGGTTCGGGGCCTGGCACCTCTTCCGTGAAGCCCAGACCGTCCCGCTCGCCGGCTCCGTGGTCGTACCCACCGCGCTGGCCGAACGCCCCGGCGTCGTGGCCGCCCTGAAGCCCCGCGAACTGGAGTTCACCGGCTCGGCCAACGCCGGGATCACCGACCTGCTGCTGGCAGGCAACACCCCGGCCGCGGTGACTGGGACGTCGAACGCGATCTCCAGCACCGCGATGTTCATCGCCGCCGCCGCCGGCTGCACGATCAAGCCCACCGACAGGGACACCCCGGGCAGCCTCTGCACTTGGATGATCATGGACATGATCCGCAAGGACCTCGACGGCACCTCCCCCGTCCCCGCCCTGGTCGTCGGCCATGACGACTTCACCGTCCAGGATCTCGTACGCGATCTACGCGGAGCCAACGGTGAACTCCTCTGACCCCGCCCGCCCGCTCCGCAGCGAAGAACCCGACCGGCACTCCCCGCGCCACCACCCCCGGCCCCTCACCCACGAAGAGGACACCGTGAACTTCGACGAAGGCAACTCGAACGTCACCCCGCTCCCCCTTCCCGCCACCGGAGCGCACCAGCAACCCCGCCTGCGCTGGGTCAACCTGCGCGGCACGATCCCGCTTCCCACCGCCCAGGCACTCCGCAAGATCCGCGTCCCGCTCGGCGGGTACGCCATCGGCGCCACTGGCAGCAGCACCTGGCTCTACGCCGCACACCACCTCAGCACCCAGCAGATGTGGTTCGCCATCGCGATCAGCACCCTGGCCACCGGATGGGACGCGGTACGCCTGCACTGCGCCACCAAGATCCGCATCCACCGCGAGGCCCTCGCACACCAGCCGGCCACCACCACCCCGGCCCGCACCCTGACCGGCCACCAGCGCACCGCGTAGACACCAACCCCCACGCGGCCGGCGTCGACACAGCGCCGGTCCCGACCCGCGTTCACCCGCCCCGACCCCCACGGTTCCACGACGCCACAGTGGCGTCCCCAGGCAGCGTCGCCCGTGCGCTTGAGCCGCCTGGCACCGACGGGGTACGGGCCGTCCGCCACGGCGCGGCCGAGGTCGTGGGGCTCGGAGAGCAGGGTGCACACGCGGCTCTGACGATCGGCCGGCAAGCGGCCGGCACGTGGAGCGCGCCGTACCGGGCGTAGCACTTGCGCCTGGCGAACTCCGTCTCCGTCGTCCAGGACGTCACCGTGCCGATTCCGCCCGGCGCCCACCCGGGAACGGGCCGGGTGGCTCTCCGGGGGGAGGCCGCTCTCGTCCGCCGGGTGGAGCGGGTCCACCCCGTGGCGGGATCCGCCGGGGCGGGCCCGCCGGGGAGAGTGGTGGTCAGCCGCCGGGGACAATCCCGGCATCCGCCGTACCACCGAGGAGTGAGCAGAACATGACCCTTCGTGTGCGCCCCCGCCCCCGCCCGCGCTCGGGCCGCACCTTCGCGACCGCCGCCGTCTCGCTCGCCCTGCTCGGGGTCCTCGCCACGGCCGCACCTTCCTCGGCGGCCGCGGCGGACTCGGTGGCCGACGGCCCGGCGGCGGGCCGCGGGGTGCGGGTGTCGGGCGCCGCGGGGACGACGCTGACCCAGGACTTCGGGGAGTTCGCCGGCGACGCCGTCCGGATCGAGCTCGACGCCCGGGCGGCCGTGAACGGCTCGCCCACGGACACCCGGGGCCGGTTCCACGTCGTCCACCGCAAGCCCGACGGGCAGCTGGTGGCCGACTTCGAGGGCACCCTCGGCTGCCTGGTGGTCGGCGGGCGGGACGCGATCGCCACCGGGGTGGTCACCTCCGGGACGGTGCCGCGGTTCCCCGACCTGGAGCTGATCGGCAGCAAGGTCGCGATCACCGTGCAGGACAACGGCCGCGCCGACCGGCTCGGCTGGGTCTGGGGCGGTTTCGGCCAGCCGGTCGCCGACTGCCAGGGCACCGTGCCCTTCATCCGGACGACCAGCGGCAACTACGCGGTACGCGGCTGAGCACCGCAGCGGGTCCGCGAGGGAGCGCGGAGCCCCGGCATAGGATCGGCGCGGGAAGATATACCGTCGGCCCGAGCAGGGGGACGCGATGAGCAGCAGCCACGGCACCGGGCCGACGGCCGCCGGAGCCCCGGGAGGCGCCGCCGCGCCGGGCGGGCTCTCCCGACTCGCGGCGGTCGGGCCGTACTTCGCCGTTGCGCAGGGTGCGCCCGGCGCCGGACCACCGACGGGCTACGGGCCGCTGCGGGAGCTGTACGCGCAGGGGCCGGGCACCCCGCTGGCCGAGCGGATCGCCGTCGTCGCGCGGAGGCTGGGGACGGCGGAGCCGCGGGTGGCCGCCTCGATCCTCCAGCTGGGCCTGGCGGCCCGGATCTGGTCCGTCGGGCTCGGCGCCGCCGTACTGACCGGCGAGGTGCCGGACCTGCACCCGGACCGGGTGCACGCCCGCCTGCCGGAGCAGGGACCGATCGACCTGTGGCTGCCGCAGCCCGCCGCCGGCACCACGGACCCGGAGCAGCCCGTCGCCGCGCTGCACCGGGCCGTCGTGGTGGAGAACCTCGTGCCGCTGACGCAGGCCGTCCGGGCCGTCGTGCCGGTGTCCGAGCGGCTGCTCCGGGGCAACGCGTCCTCCGCGCTGGCGGGTGCCCTGCGGGTGCTCCACGGCCACGCCCTGGCCGCCGGCCCCGACGGCGACCCCGACGCCGGCCGACGGGCCGGCCGCCTGGTCGAAGGGCTGCTGGCCCTCGCCCCGCTCACCGGCACCGGCGCTCTCAGCCTCGCCGGGCCGCAGGCCACCCCCGCCTTCCGGCGCACCAGTTGCTGCCTCTACTACCGCATCGGCCCCGGCGCGGGCGTCTGCGGCGACTGTGTGTTCGACACCCCGCCGCGCTGACCCGTGACCTGGCGCCGGCCCGGCCGTCAGTGCGACGGCGCCTCCAGGACCAGCCGGATCTCGGTGTTGCGGTACCCCCCGCGCTCGAAGGCGGCGGACATCGGCGCGTTGTCCGTGTCGGTGGTGGCCGTGATCCGCTGCGCGCCGGCCTCGGCGTGGAAGCGGGTGATCGCGGCCAGGATCTCGTCGATGTGGCGGCGGCCGCGAAGCTCGGGCACGACCCCGAGGTAGCCGACGTTGGGGCCGTAGGGCGTGGCCGAGGGGATGGCCAGCCCGGCCAGCTGCCCGTCCACGGTGTGCACCAGCCGCCACCACTCCCGCTTACCGGGGCAGCCGAGGTAGAAGTCCATGTCGTCCCGGGCCGCGGCCTCCAGGCCCATCAAGCCGACGTTCTTGCGGGTCTCGTTGTCGAGGGTGCCCTCAGCCAGACGGCGGAACACCTCCAGGAACACCGCATCGTCGGGCTCCGCGGTGAAGACCAGCCGGCCACCCGCCGCCGGTACCCCGGCCTCGGGCGTCCACTCGTAGCGCAGCCGCTCGATCTCCACCGTCAGCCCCGCCCGGCCGGCGGCCTCCCGCCGCCAGGCGACCGCCTCGGCCAGTTCCGGCTCCGCGCGCCAGCCGTTGGGCAGCGTCAGGTTGTACTCGGGCAGCCTGAACTCGCCGGCGGCGGCGAAGGCGGAGTGCCCGACCGCCAGCAGGTCGGCGGCCACGGCGGACCGGTCGGCCACGGCCGGGTGGATCCACAGGCAGTCGAGCGCGACCGGCTGAGCGCTGTCCGCCCGGCCCCACCACAGCGCGCGGCCGAGGACCTCGTCACCGTCCTGGGCGATCCAGGACCACTCCGGCCGGAACTGCCCCTTGGCCTGCTCCTCGCGGTAGCGCTCGGCGGAGATCGTGGTGACGGGGTCGGCGGTCGGGCAGGCCAGCACGGACGCGAGGTCCGCCTCGGTGATGGGACGCAGTTGCATCTCTGTTCTCCGCAGGGCTCATCGTCACGGGTCGAACGCCCGGCACCAGGACGTGGCGGGCGGCACGGGCGGCACGGGGCACGGATGCGATGGCGCGCGTCGTCGCGATTCCTTGATCGTTCCCCCCGATCCGCCCCACCCTAGCCGGGGCCGACCGAGCCACCGCCGGCGGGCGCGGCCGTACCGGGCGGGATCAGGAGCACCCGGGCGCGCAGGCCCGCGCCTGGCCGGGACTGAGGTAGTGTTACCGGCTCAGGCAGTGCACGAGTCGAGGAGGTGGGACCCATTACCGCTGTAGCAGTACGGGTGCTCCCCTCCCACGGTCGTACGATCCATCCGGCATAGGTGGATCGCGGGAGCGCCCTCAGGCATCCCGAAAGGCTCCCATGTCGGCTTCATCGCCACTTCTCCCCTTCTCCGCCATCGTCACCAGGCTTCGCGCCGCCGGCTGTGTCTTCGCCGAGGACGAGGCCGAGCTGATCCTCTCCGCCGCGCACACTCCGGACGAGCTCACCGCCATGGTGGAGCGCCGGGTGGCCGGCCTGCCGCTCGAACACGTCATCGGCTGGGCCGAGTTCTGCGGGCTGCGGATCCTCGTCGACCCCGCGGTGTTCGTGCCCCGCCGCCGGACGGAGTTCCTGGTCCGGCGGGCGGCCGCGCTCGCCCACCGGGCCCCCGACGCCCCGCAGGCGGTCGTGGTGGACCTGTGCTGCGGCTCGGGCGCGCTCGGCGCGGCCCTGGTCTCGGCCCTCGGCCGGGCCGAACTCCACGCGGCGGACATCGACCCCGCCGCGGTGCGCTGCGCCCGGCGCAATGTCACCGCCGCCGGCGGGCGGGTGTACGAGGGCGACCTGTACGAGCCGCTGCCGGCCGCGCTGAAGGGCCGCGTCGACGTGCTGCTCGCCAACGTGCCCTACGTACCGACCTGCGAGATCGGGCTGCTGCCGGCCGAGGCCCGCGTCCACGAAGCCCGGGTGGCGCTCGACGGCGGCTCGGACGGGCTCGACGTGCTGCGCCGGGTGACCGCCACCGCGGCGCAGTGGCTGGCTCCCGGCGGCCATCTGCTGTTCGAGACCAGCGAACGCCAGGTGCCGCAGGCCGTCGAGACGGTCACCCGGGACGGGCTCCGCGCGCGGGTCGCCGTCTGCGACGAGCTGGATGCCACCGTCGTCATCGCCGGCCGGGGCGAGCGCCGGGGCTGAGCCCGGTCCGCCCGCCGCCCGTCCCGCCCTTCCGCACGGCGCCCGTCGTCAACCCCTGCGCTCCGCACGGCCGGCCGGACACCCCGGGGCACGCTTGCTCGGCGTCGACCGGCCGGGCCGGCGGCACCGGTTCAGAGCTCGAAGATCCCGTACGAGAAGCCCTCGGTGCGCAGCAGGCCGTCGGAGTGCTCGACCCCCCGGGCCTCCAGCGGCCGGCCGGGCTTGATGTCCGGCAGCGGCAGCTCGGCCGGCTCCCGGCGCGGGTTGACCGCCACCAGGTAGCGGCCGGAGCGCCGGTGGACCAGGGGGTAGCCGGCGTGCAGCACCTCGACGCCGCCGTGCGCGCCGAGGCCGGGGTGCGCCCTGCGCAGGGCGATCAGGCGGCGGACGAGGTTGAGCAGGGAGCCGGGGTCTGAGCGCTGGGTCGCGACGTCCGGGCGGTGCGGGTCCGGGTCGAGCGGGAGGTAGCGGCGCTCGGCGGGGGCGGTGGAGAAGCCTGCGCCCGGCGTCGCGTCCCACTGCATGGGGGTGCGGGAGCCGGCCCGGTTGTAGTGCGGGCCGAGCACGCTGCCCTCGGTGTCGGGCAGGTCGGGCAGGTAGCGCATGCCGATCTCGTCGCCGTAGTAGATGGCGGGCAGGGTCGGCCAGGTGAGCTGGAAGGCGAACACGGGGGCGAGCTGCTCCCGCCCTCGCGGCCCGGTGCTGAGCCGGGAGAAGTCGTGGTTGGCGGTGGGCAGCGCGATGTGGCCCGAGCCGTCGGTGAGCGCGGCGGCGTCGCGCCACGCGTCCAGGAAGACCTGCGGGGAGCCATTGCCCTCGGCGTCGAAGTAGCACGGGCCCTGCTGCCAGAACTCCTCCACCGTACCGGCGTTGTTGTTCAGCAGGGAGCGCAGCGGCAGGCCCCTGGTCGCGCCGCCGAACTGGAGGAAGAAGTCGGCGTGGAAGCCCGCTCCGACGGCGACCGCCGGGTCGCCCCACTCGGCGAACAGGGCCGCGCCGGGGTGGGTGCGGTCGAGCCAGTCGCGCAGCTCGTTCCAGAGTTTGGCGGTCTCGACGTACCCGGGGTCGTCCTTGACGAGCGTGGACGCCATGTCGACGCGGAAGCCCGCCAGGCCCAGCGAGAGCCAGTGCTGCATGATCTCGCGCAGTGCGGCGCGGTTGGCGCGGGGCCCCTCGGCGTCGACCGGCTGGCGCCAGGGCTGGTCCGAACGGGCGCGGGCGTAGCCGAAGTTGAGGGCCGGCTGGCAGTCGAAGAAGTTCGGCAGGTAGTAGCCGGGCCGCCGGCCGGGCGAGGCGACGAAACCCTCGAAAGGCTCCTCGCACCAGACGTAGCGGTGGTCGGCCGGGTCGTCGGCGGAGGCCAGGAACCACGGGTGGCGGTCGGAGGTGTGCCCGGCCACCAGGTCCAGCAGGATCCGGATGCCCTTGGCGCGCGCGGCCTCGACCAGGGCGACGAGGTCCTGTGAGGTGCCGTAGCGGGGGGCGGGGGCGAGGTAGTCGCTGATGTCGTAGCCCGCGTCGCGGAACGGCGAGGCGAAGCAGGGGTTGAGCCAGACGGTGTCGACGCCGAGCCAGGCCAGGTGGTCCAGGTGGGCGGTGATCCCGTTGAAGTCGCCGATGCCGTCGCCGTCGGAGTCGGCGAAGGTCTGGGGGTAGATCTGGTAGAGGACGGCGTCGGCCAGCCAGTCGGGGCCGGGGCGGGTCGAGGTCATGGAAGTGGTCCTCCTGCCGGTGTCCACTGGTGTGCCGGTCCTCAGATTCTCGCCCATCCTCCGCCGTCCCGACAGGGCGCCGGGCCCGTACAGCCGCCGTGGCGCCCGAGCCTGCGGCCGGGGCGGCCGGCCATCCGGGCGATCGCCTCCTCCAGCGTGAGGACGCCCAACTCCCGTCCGCAGTAGGACAGGTAGCGGGCGCAGGTGCCTCAGGCGCGGGGTGCGGGCGGGCCCCGAGCAGCAGGCCGTCGGTGACGGTGACATCCCCGCGGTAGCGCTCCGCGCCGGAGCCTCGACCACCATGGCGCCCCCGACCAGCAGGTCGGGCCTCAGAAGAAGGTCCTGACCAGGTCGACGACCCTGGGGTCGGGGCTGTCGGCGTCGTCGAGGACGGGGATCATCGTCCACTTGTCGAAGGCGGTGCAGGGGTGCGAGATGCCCAGCCGCAGGACGGCGCCGACGGGGGCGTGTTCGCCGGCCCCGCGCAGGAAGGCGTGCTGGTCGTTGAGCGCACTGATGTGCGCGCCGCTGCCGGCCAGGCTCCTGGCGCCCTCGGGGGTGCGGACGAGCTGCGGCTCGGGCAGGCCGTCGTCGAAGGGCAGGTCGCGCCGGCCGGCGTCGAGCAGCGAGAGCTGCGGCTCGGGGTGCGAGACCACCCGGGCCCAGCCGTGCAGGGCCGGGCGCAGCGGGCTTGCGGTGTCCTGGTCCCCGACGCCTGCGGCGCCCGCGCCTCGGGCGAGCGGGGAGATGCCCCGGTAGAAGCCGTCGTCGTGGGCCACGTAGGCGCCGGAGCGCAGGATCACCTTGGTACCGGGCACCTCGGTGGCCAGGGGTGCCAGTTCCTCGGTGACGAGGTCGAAGTAGGCGCTGCCGCCGGCCGTGACGATCGGCTCCCCGGTGCCGTAGAGGGAGGCGGCCTCCAGCTGCTCGTGCAGGCCGGCCAGTTCGCGCAGGTAGTGGCGGACGGAGCCGAGGGCGGCGGGGGTCGCGTCGTGGGCCAGTGCGCCCTCGTAGCCGCCGACGCCGACCAGGTTGAGCCGGGTGGAGGCCAGCACCTCGAAGGCGATGGCCATGGCGGTCTGCTCGCCCCGGGCGCCGGTGCGCCCGCCCGGGCCGCCGAGTTCGATCAGCACCTCGACCTGCTGCTGCACCCCGGCCGCGCGCAGCGCCTGGTCCATCAGCTGCACGCTCTCGACGGAGTCCACCCAGCAGACGAAGGCGAAGGAGGGGTCGGCGGCGAGCTCGGCGGCGATCCAGGCCAGCCCGGCGGGGTCGAGCAGGCTGTTGGCGAGCAGGATCCGGTCGACGCCGAAGGCCCGGGCGACGCGTACCTGCGGCAGGTTGGCGAGGGTGATGCCGTGGCTGCCCGCGGCGAGCTGGGCCTGCCAGAGGGCGGGGGCCATGGTGGTCTTGCCGTGCGGGGTGAGCGCGACGCCGGCCTTGGCGCACCAGTCGGCCATGGTGCGCACGTTGTGTCCGAGCGCGCCGGCGTCCAGGGTCAGCAGCGGGGTGCCGAAGTCGGCGAGGGTCGGGCCGGTGGCCAGGTACTCGCGGACGGTCAGGCCCCAGGCAGCGGGCGGCAGCGCCTTGAACCGCCAGTCGAGCGGCTCGTCGGCCAGCGCGGCGACCTTGGCGGTGTCGATGCCGCTGCCGGTACTGCTGCTCTCGAAGCTCTGGTTCACCGCGTGCCTCCGGTCCTGCGTGCTCGGCCGGAGCGACCCGGCCCGGGTGTCGCAACGTCAGGCCGGCCTGATGTTGCACCATATGCAACGATGGTTGCGCATGTTGTGTGACGGTTCTAGCATCGGCGCGGGACGGCGGTCAACGACGGCCGCGGGGGACGCGAGGGAGCGCAAGCGATGCCCGACACCGCGACGCCCGCCACCCCCGAAGCCATCTGCGTGGGCGAGTCGACGGCCGTCCTGCCGCCCGATCGGCCGGGGCCGCTGGACGGGGTGGACGGCTTCCGGGCGGCGGTCGGCGGCGCGCAGTCCTATGTGGCCTGCGGCCTTGCCGCGCCGGGCGGGCGCGCCGGCCGGCTGAGCCGGGTCGGCGACGACGGCTTCGGCCGACGCCTGACGGGCGAGCCGGCCGGGCGGGGCGATCACCGCCCTGCTGGACGCGGATCCGACGGAGTGGGCCGCCACGCGGGTGACGGCGGCCGGCATCACCTCCCGGGCGCCGCCCGGCCCCGCCCCCGCAGCGCCCGCGAAGGCGAGCGCGCCCGCGAAACCCTCCGCCCCCGCGAACGCGAGGACGACACCGCCCACCGAGCTGCCGCACCCCGCCGCACCGCCCTGGGAGCCCGATGAGCCAGACCGTCACCCGCGCCCTGCGCCTGCTCGCCGAGCTCGGCGAGGGCGAGCGCTCCCTCGACCAGCTGGCCGAGCTGCTCGGCGTGCACAAGACCACCGTGCTGCGCCTGCTGCAGAGCCTGGAGCAGGAGCGCTTCGTCTACCGCGACGGCGCCTACCGCTACCACCTGGGCGCCGGCCTGTTCGCGCTGGCCGGCCTCGCCCTGGAGCAGCGCGGCGTGCGCCGTGCGGCCGCGCCGCACCTGGCCGCGCTCAACGCGGCCACCGGGCAGACCGTCCACCTGGCCGCGTTCGAGGGCGGCGAGGTGGTCTACATCGACAAGTACGACTCGCGGCAGCCGGTGCGGATGTACTCGCGGATCGGGCTGCGCGCGGCGCTGCACTGCGCGGCCGTCTCCAAGGTGCTGCTGACCGCCCTGCCGCCGGCCGAGCGGGAGCGGGTCGTGGCGGGCATCGACTTCACCCCGTTCACCGCCAACACGCTGACCACGCCGCGGGCGCTGCTCGCCGAGCTGGAGAGCGTCGCGGCCCGGGGCTGGGCGCAGGACCACGCGGAGCGCGAATCCTTCATCAACTGCGTGGCCGCGCCCGTCCTGGACGCCACCGGGCGGGTGGTCGCCGCGGCGTCGATCTCCGTACCCGACGTGGTGCTCCCGTACGAGGGAGTGCTGGCGCTGCTGCCGCAGCTGCGGGACACCGCGCGGGCCATCTCCGCCGACTGCGGCGGCCTGCCGTCCGCGTGAGCCACCCGAGCGCGGCCCACCCCCTCCGGCCCGGGCACCCGCCCCCGGGCGCAGCCGTACCGACCGAGGAGCTGACCCGAGCTTGACCGAGAAGACCGTGAGGTCTACGCCGAGTTCATCGACGAGCACATCGCCCCGGGCGGTGTGAAGCCCCGCCGGACCACGATCTTCGTGGAGCTGCCGCGGGAGCCGATGCTGGTGGAGATCGACGCCCAGGCGGTCATCGGCTGACGGCCGTCCGGGCGCGGCCCCGGACGATGGTCAGCGCGCCGCCGGGACGGCGGCCTCCGGCATCCGGGCGACGACCACCCGGCTCGCCCGCGCGGTGCGCCGCTCCAGCGCCCCGGCGAACAGGGCGACCCCGAGCGCGGCGGCGGCGAGCAGCGCGCCGACCCAGTTCGGCGCGGTGTAGCCGAACCCGGCGGAGATCACCACGCCACCGAGCCAGGCGGCGAGCGCATTGCCCAGGTTGAAGGCGGCGATGTTCCCGGCGGAGGCCAGCGTCGGCGCCCCGGGGGCCTGGTCCATCACCCGCTTCTGCAGCGGCGGTACGGTCGCGAAGCCGAAGACGCCGATCAGCGGGAGGGTGATGAGCACGCCGAACCGGCTGTGCGCGGTGAAGGTGAAGAGGAACAGCAGCACGGCGAGCACCGCCAGGATCACGTACAGGCTGCGCATCAGCGCACGGTCGGCGAACCGGCCGCCGAGCAGGTTGCCCGCGAACAGGCCGACGCCGAACAGGACGAGCAGCCAGGGGACGCTGGTGTCGGCGAAGCCCGTCACCTCGGTCATCATCGGCGCGATGTAGGTGAAGGCGGCGAAGATGGCGCCGAAGCCGAGCACGGTCGTCGTCATGGCGAGCCAGACCTGTGGATTGCGGAAGGCCGCCAGCTCGCGTCCGAGCCGGGCGTCCTCGTCCCGGGGCCGGGCCGGTACGAGGGCGGCGATGCCCGCGAGAGCGATCACACCGAGCGCGGCGACCACGTAGAAGGTGGAGCGCCAGCCGAAGTGCTGGCCGAGCAGGGTGCCCATGGGCACGCCGAGGACGTTGGCGGCGGTCAGGCCGGTGAACATCAGCGCGATCGCGCCGGCCCGCTTCTGCGGGGCGACCAGGTCGGCCGCGACGACGGAACCGATGCCGAAGAAGGCACCGTGCGCGAACGCGGCGACCACCCGGCCGGCCAGCAGCAGGCCGAACGCGGGGGCGAGCGCGGAGATCAGGTTCCCGGCGATGAACAGGCCCATCAGCATCAGCAGCATCCGCTTGCGCGGGACCTTGGCGCCGAGGACGGTCAGCACGGGGGCGCCGACCACGACGCCGAGCGCGTAGCCCGAGATCAGCAGGCCGGCGGTGGGGATTGAGACGGCGAAGTCGCCGGCGACCTCGGGCAGCAGGCCCATGATCACGAACTCGGTGGTGCCGATACCGAAGGCGCTGATCGCCAGGGCCAGGAGCGCAAGAGGCATGAGGGGACTCCGCTTCCGAGGAACATTGCGCGTGCAACTAACTGCGTCGACAGTACGTCGCCCGAGCAGATAGTTGCAAGCGCTTCATATCGGCGAGCGCACAATGAGCACGGAGCGCTGGTCAGGAGCCGGGTGCCGTCCGCCCCGGGCGGGGCTCAGACCTCCCGCACCGAGCGCGCGGTCAGCTGCCGGTGGCTGGTGTACCCCGAGAGCACCAGCGTCAGGTCCAGCTCGGCGAGCAGGCAGCGCAGCACGTGCTCCACACCGCGCTGCCCGGCCAGCGCCAGCCCGTACAGCACCGGGCGCCCGATCAGCACGGCCCTGGCCCCGAGCGCCAGCGCCTTGGCGGTGTCCGCGCCGGTACGGACACCGGAGTCGAACAGCACGGTCAGCCGCTCCCCCACCGCCGCGGCGATCTCGGGCAGCGCGTCCAGCGCGGCGACCGCCCCGTCCACCTGACGGCCGCCGTGGTTGGAGACGACGATGCCGTCCATCCCGTGCTCGGCCGCCAGTTCCGCGTCCTCGACCGCGCAGATGCCCTTGAGCACGATCGGACCGTCCCAGTGTTCGCGCAGGAAGGGCAGCTCCTCCCAGCGCAGCCCCGGATTGGAGAACAGCCGGGCCGAGTGCAGCGCGGCCGCGCCCGGATCCTCCTCCAGCGGCTTGTCCAGCCCGGCCAGGAACACCGGGTCGGACAGGTAGTTGGCGATGCCCTGGCCGCGCAGGAAGGGCAGGAAGCCACGGTCGAGATCGGCCGGACGCCAGCCGAGCAGCGGCGTGTCGAGGGTGAGCAGCAGAGCGGAGAAGCCGCTGGCCTTCGCCCGCCGCAGGAAGCTCAGGCACAGCTCGCGGTCGGTGGGCCAGTACAGCTGGTACCAGCGCGGGGCGCCCCCGCCGGCCTCGGCGATCTGCTCGAAGGAGTGCGCGGCCTGGGTGGAGTGGATGTACGGCACGCCCAGCGCGGCCGCGGCCCGGACCGAGGCGAGTTCGCCCTCGGGGTGGGCGAGGGTCTGGACGCCCATCGGTGCCACCGCGACCGGGGCCGGCATCGCCGTGCCCAGCACGGTGCAGGACAGGTCGCGCCGGGCGCCCCCGCGCAGGATCCGTGGGACGATCCGGCGGCGGTCGAAGGCCGCCCGGTTGGCGCGGGCCGTCGCGCCGCTGCCCGCGCTCGCCACGATGTAGCCGAGGGCCTCCGGCGACAGCCGCGCCCGGGCGCTGTCCTCCAGGGCGGCCAGGTCGGTCGTCAGCTCGGGCAGCCGGCCGCCGAACATCCCGTCCGCGTAGATGCCGAGCTGGTGGTCGCCGAAGTTGGCCGGGCCCGACAGGCCCTCCGGCCCCGCGGCGCCGCCGGCCCCGCCCGTCCGATCCGCCGCGTGCGCCATACCGCCTCCTGGAACGACTGGGTACCGCCTCGAATGCCCCAGGCATCGTGATCCGCCCGTACCGCCGCGTCAAGGACGCACCGCCCGACACCCGCCCCGGACTCCGGCGGAGGGCGGCGGATGGCCGGATCCCGCCGCCCCCTGTTCCATCCGCCCGGCCCGGCGCCCATCCTGACGGGGCGACGGGCCCACCTGGGACGAGAGGACGGCATGATGACCGATCCGCGCGACCGTGACCGTGACCGTGACAACAATGGCGATGGCGATGGCGACCGGCCGGCGATGACGCCGTTCGACGAGGTCTACGACCGACCGGACCCCAGGGAGTTCTTCCGCACCCTCGGCCCGCTCGAGTACCGCACACCTCACCACGCCCAACGCATCTTCCGGCGACTGGTCGAGGCCCGGGCCCGCAGCGCCCACAGCGCCGGCGCCGACCTCACCGCGGGCACCCCGCGCCCGCTCACCGTGCTCGACATCTGCTGCTCGTACGGCATCAACGCGGCACTCCTCAACCACGACCTGACGCTGGACGACCTCTACGCCCACTACACCTGCCGCCGGGCCGCCGGGCTCGGCACGGCCGAGCTGGCCGAGTGGGACCGGAGCTGGTACGCCGCGCACCGGCGCCCCGACGCCGCCCGGATGGTCGGCCTGGACGTGGCGCCCAACGCGATCGCGTACGCCCGTGCCGTGGGTCTGCTGGACGAGGGGTTCGCCGAGAATCTGGAGGCCGGCCCGCCCAGCCCCGAGCTGCTGGCCGCCGCCCGGCACGCCCGGCTGATCACCGTCACCGGCGGCGCGAGCTTCCTGTCCCCGCGCACCTTCCAGCCACTGCTGGCAGCGGCCGAACAGCCGGTCTGGGTGGCCGCGTTCGTGCTGCGTACCGGCTCCTACCAGCCGATCGCCGAGGGGCTGGCGCCCCATGACCTGATCACCGAGAAGGCCTGCGCGCCGACCTTCCCCCAGCGGCGCTTCAGCGGGCCCGGCGAGCGGCGGCATGCGATCGACGCCGTCACGGAGGCCGGCGAGGACCCGGCCGGCAAGGAGAGCGAGGGCTACTTCCACACCGCCCTGCACCTCTCCCGGCCTGCCGAGGACGCGACCGCGTTCCCACTCGGCCGCCTGATCCGGGACTCCTGAACGACGGCCGGCGAACTGCCGCCGCCGCACACCCCGTCCACCGGGCCACCCCGGCCTCGCGGACCCCGCGGGCGGCCGGGTGTTGCCAACCAGCCCCGAATGACCAAGGTAAGGCTAACCTAATCTTGTCCCTGCCTACGCCACCCGGAGCGCTGACATGAGCCACGTCGACCGCGACACACCCGAGCCGACCCACGCCGAGCGCATCCGCAGCCTGCTCACCGCCGCCGCGTCCCTGACCCTCGCGGTCGGCGGGCAGCGCTACGAACTCTTCGCGGGCCACTCCCTGGCCCGCGGCGGCGGCAGGCTCCGGCTGAGCGTCCCGGCCGACAGCGACCCGGCCCTCGCCGCCGCACAGGCGCCGCCCACCGGAGCGAGCGCGGTGCTCGAACTGACCGACGTGGCACCGGTCGCCGTCCGCCAGCGGATCCGCGGCCGGCTCGCGGTGGCCGGGCGCCTGCACCCGGCCCACCGGGCGGACGACGGCCAGTTCGCCCATCTCTGGCTGGAGATCACCCAGGCCGCGCTGAGCACCCCGCACGGAAGCTCGTGCGTCGACCGCGCCGCCCTCGCGGCCGCCGAGGCCGACCCGCTCGCCCGGTACGAGGCGGGCCTGCTCACGCACCTGGCCGACGACCACCCGGACGCGCTGCTCACCCTCACCCGGCTGATCGAGCCGGGCCTGCTCGCGGGCGTTCACCAGGTGGTACCGCTGGCGCTGGACCGGCTCGGCATCGTGCTGCGCCTGGAACGCGAGCGCACCCACCAGGACGTCCGGCTGGCCTTCCCCCGGCAGGTCGCCGACGCCGAGGAGTTCGGCCACGCCGTGCACGCCCTGCTCGCCGCGGCCCACACCGGCCCGACCGCCCGCTGAGCCGGGCGGGGGGCGAGGCCGGAGCTGACGGTGCGTCCGGTACGACGGCCGCCGCGGGCACAAACGCGACCGGCCGGGCCGGCCGCGAAGAGACTTCGCAAGCCGGCCCGGCCCGGTGTGTTCACCGCGACTGGTCAGGTACCGCGGTGGAGCGGATCCCGGAGGATCAGATGCTGACGCCGTGCGCGCGCAGGTACGCGATCGGGTCGATGTCCGAGCCGTACTCCGAGCCGGTGCGGATCTCGAAGTGCAGGTGCGGGCCGGTCACGTTGCCGGTGGCACCGGAGAGGCCGATCTGCTGACCGACGGTCACGGTCTGGCCGACCTTGACGCCGATCGAGGACAGGTGGGCGTACTGGGCGTACTTGCCGTCGGCGAGCTTGATCTCGACCTCGTTACCGTAGGCGCCGCCGGGGCCGGCCTTGACCACGGTGCCCGCGGCGACAGCCTTGAGCGGGGTCCCGGTCGGGGCGACGAAGTCGGCGCCGGTGTGGTGGCCGCTGGCCCACATGGAGCCGGCCACGCCGTAGGCGGTGCCGAGCTTGGCGCCGGCGATCGGCGCGGTGTAGCCCGAGGCGTTGGCGGTGGCCGGCTTGGTGGCGGGCGCCGGGGTGGCCGGGGTGGTGGCGGCGGGCTTGGGGGCCTGCTTCGCCGGGGCGGCGGGCTTCTCGGTGGGCTTGGCCGGCTTGGGGGTCTGCTTGACCGGGGCCGGGGCGGCGGGCTTCTTCGCCGGGGCGGCGGGCTTCTGGACCGGGGCCGCGGGCTTCTCGACCGGGGCCGCGGGGGCCTGGGCGACCGGCTTGCCGTTCAGCGAGAGCTGCTGACCGGGGAAGATCAGGTTCGGGTTGGCGCCGACCACGTCACGGTTGTGGTCGTACAGCGCGTGCCAGCCACCCTCAACCTTGTGCGAGGCGGCGATCTTCGACAGCGAGTCGCCGCCGACGACCTTGTACTTCTGCTCGGCGGGCGCGGCGGCCGGGGCCGGAGCGGCCTCGGCGGGCGCGGCGGCGGGCTTCTCGGCAACGGCGACAGCGTCGGTGCTGGTCGCGGCGGCCGGGGCCGACTGCTGGGTCTTGGCGGCCGGGGCCTCGTGGGCCTGGGCGGTCGCGGCGGTCACCAGCGGGAGGCCGAACACGGCGCCGACGACGCCGGTGGCGATGCCGATGCGGGCGAGGCGGGGCAGGCGGTTACGAAGGGGGGTTGCCTGTGCGGGCATGGGGGATTTCCTCTCCGACGCCTGCGAGGTGAGCTGTCGGGTTCGGGCTGGAGTTGCCCGGCCGCAAGCGCGGCTTCACCCCAAGCCGCCCCGGAATTCCGGGACGGCAACTTACCTGTGGTTCCCCCGCTCCTGCCGTACAGAGCTCAGTTCCGATACCTCCGGGCAGCGGCAGGACTAGGCGTTCTACCCGGGGAGCCGTCCGGACCAGGGCCGGGCGGTCGCTGAAGCAAAGCCCATCGACCCGATCGAAGCAATGTCGATCTCTTCACCGGTCAACAATTCGCCGAATTACCGTGACGCTCCGAATGATCGCCTACGCAGTATGTGCACAATCCAGTTGCGCTGCGCTACCGGCCACCGAGGATCCGGTCATATTCGGGGCACTCCGTACACGGCCGGATATTCTCGGTCACCGGCCGACACGCCGCCGGTGAGCCTTGTCACTTCACCCCCGGGCGCGCACGATCGGGCCGTGGCAAAAGACTCCGCCGGCGGACTGCGGCTCGGCACCGCACAGGGGCGATGGGTGCTGCTCGCCACAGTCCTGGGCTCCAGCATGGCCATGCTCGACGGCACCGTGGTCAACGTCGCGCTGCCCCGGATCGGCATCGATCTGAACGCCTCACTGGCCGCCCTGCAGTGGACCCTGAACGCCTATCTGCTCACACTCGCCGGGCTGATCCTGCTCGGTGGCGCGCTCGGCGACCGGTACGGCCGGCGCAGGATCTTCCTACTCGGCGTCTGCTGGTTCGCCGTCGCCTCGGCCGCCTGCGCCGCCGCGCCCTCGATCGGGTTCCTGATCGCCGCCCGCGCCCTCCAGGGGATCGGCGGCGCACTGCTCACCCCCGGATCCCTGGCGATGCTCCAGGCCTCCTTCCACCCGGAGGACCGCTCCCCCGCGGTCGGCCTCTGGTCGGGCCTGGGCGGGGTGGCCGCGGCCGTCGGCCCCTTCCTCGGCGGCTGGCTGGTGGACGGGCCAGGCTGGCGGTGGATCTTCCTGCTGAACGTGCCACTGGCCGCCGTCGTGGTCGCGGTCGCCGCCCGTCACGTTCCGGAGACCCGGGACGAGAGCGCCACCGGAAGCTTCGACGTGCTCGGCGCCACGCTGGCCGCGCTCGCGCTCGGCGCGATCACCTACGCGCTGACGGCGGCCGGTGAGGGACTCTCACCCGCGGTCTGGGTCACGGCGGTGGCCGGGGTGCTGCTGGGTGCGGCCTTCATCACCACCGAGCGGCGCCGCTCCGAGCCGATGCTGCCGCCCGAGCTGTTCGCCTCCCGGCTGTTCACCTCCGTCAATCTGGTCACGCTCTGCGTGTACAGCGCGTTCAGCGGGGTGTTCTTCCTGCTGGTGGTGCAGCTGCAGACGGTCAGCGGCTTCTCGCCGCTCACCTCGGGCCTGGCCCTGCTCCCGATCACGATCCTGATGCTCGCACTGTCCTCGCGGGCCGGGCGCCTGGGCAAGCGGATCGGCCCGCGGCTGCCGCTCTTCGTCGGCCCGCTGATCTGCGCGGCCGGGGTGCTGCTGATGCTGCGGATCGGGCCGGACGCCTCCTACTGGACGGACGTGCTGCCCGCGAGCACGGTGCTGGGCTGCGGGATGACGCTGCTGGTCGCGCCGCTGACGGCGACGGTGCTGGCCGCCGTGGAGGTCAGGCGGGCCGGGATCGCGAGCGGTGTCAACAACGCCGCCGCCCGGGCGGCCGGCCTGCTCGCCGTCGCGGCGCTGCCCGCCCTGTCGGGGCTGAGCGGGGAGGCCTACCGGGTGCCCGAGGCGGTCGACTCCGCCTTCCACACCTCGATGCTGATCTGCGCCGGCCTGCTGACCACCGGCGGGCTGCTGGCGCTGGCGACGGTACGCGGCAACGTCCTGGCGCCCGACCACCCGGTGGCCGAGCCGACTTGCGAGTGGAACTGCGCCACCACCACCCCGCCGTTCGACCCGGGACGCCCCGGCGGCGAGACGCCTCAGGGCCCGGCCACCGGGACGGCGACCGGGCCCTGAGGGCCGCGCGAATGCACTGATGCTACGTCAGAGGATGTCGCCGGGCGCGTACTTGGCTGCCTCGGGGTAGGCGGCGGCGACGGCCTCGATCCGTCGCACGACCTCGGCGACCTGCGCCCCGGCCGCGCCGGTGAAGGAGAGCCGGTCGGCGAGCAGCGCGTCCAGCGCGGCGCGGTCCAGCGGGACGCGCGCGTCCTCGGCCAGCCGGTCCAGCAGCTCGTTCTCCCGGGCCCCGCCGCGCATCGCCAGCGCGGAGGCGACGGCGTGCTCCTTGATGACCTCGTGCCCGGCCTCGCGGCCGACACCCGCCCGCACCAGGCCCATCAGCACCTTGGTGGTGGCCAGGAAGGGCAGGTAGCGGTCCAGCTCGGCCTCGACCACGGCCGGGAAGGCGCCGAACTCGTCCAGGACGGTCAGCAGGGTCTCCAGCAGGCCGTCGAAGGCGAAGAAGGCGTCCGGCAGCGCGACCCGGCGCACCACCGAGCAGGAGACGTCACCCTCGTTCCACTGGTCTCCGGCCAGCTCGGCGGTCATCGACGCGTAGCCGCGCAGGATGACGGCCAGGCCGTTGACGCGCTCGCAGGAGCGGGTGTTCATCTTGTGCGGCATCGCGGAGGAGCCGACCTGGCCCTCCTTGAAGCCCTCGGTGACGAGCTCGTGGCCGGCCATCAGGCGGATGGTCTTGGCCAGGCTGGACGGCCCGGCGGAGAGCTGGACGAGGGCGGTGAGCACCTCGAAGTCCAGGGAGCGCGGGTAGACCTGGCCGACGCTGGTGAGCACGTTCTCGAAGCCGAGGTGGCCGGCGACCCGGCGCTCCAGCTCGGCGAGCTTCTCGGTGTCGCCACCGAGCAGGTCGAGCATGTCCTGCGCGGTACCGACCGGGCCCTTGATCCCGCGCAGCGGGTAGCGGGCGATCAGCTCCTCCAGGCGGTTGAACGCGACCAGCAGCTCGTCCGCGACGGTCGCGAAGCGCTTGCCCAGGGTGGTCGCCTGCGCGGCCACATTGTGCGAGCGGCCGGCCATGACCAGCTCGGCGTGCTGGGCGGAGAGCCGGCCCAGGCGCACCAGCACGGCGACCGTACGGTCCCGCACGTGCTCCAGGGACTGGCGGATCTGCAGCTGCTCGACGTTCTCGGTGAGGTCCCGAGAGGTCATGCCCTTGTGGATCTGCTCGTGGCCGGCGAGGTCGCTGAACTCCTCGATCCGGGCCTTGACGTCGTGCCGGGTGATCCGCTCACGCGCGGCGATGGAGGCCAGGTCGACCTGGTCGACGACCTTCTCGTAGTCGGCGACGGCGTTGGCGGGCACCTCGACACCGAGGTCCTGCTGGGCCTTCAGGACGGCGAGCCACAGATGGCGCTCGAGAACCACCTTGTGCTCGGGGGACCACAGCTGGGCCAGGGTCGCCGAGGCGTACCGGGAGGCCAGGACATTGGGGATCTGGGGCTTCGCGCTCACGCTTCGCAAGCCTAACAGCCCAGGTCGGCCCGACTCCCGGCGCACCGGCCCGACCGCCCGCACACCGGCCGGCCCGGCTGTGCGGGCCCGGTCAGGCCCGGGTCACGCGGCACGCCCGGCTGCGCGGGTCACGCCCGGCCGGTGAGGACCGGGAGCACCTGGGCGCAGATGGAGTGCAGCGAGACCCGCTGCTCGTCGGTCATCGCGTCGAAAGCCTCGTGGGTACGGGCCATCTCGGCGCGGATCAGGCGCAGGATCTCCTGGCCGTGCTCGGTGATGACCACGTTCTTCACCCGGCGGTCGGCGGCCGCCGCCTCGCGGTTGGCCAGCCCCAGGGTCTCCAGCCGGTCGACGATGCCGGTGACGTTGGAGGCGTCGCAGCCGAGCCGGCCGGCCAGCGCACGCATCGGCACCGGCGTCTGCACCGCCCCGAGCGCCTTCGCCTGCGAGGACGACAGGCCGTGCCTGGCCGCCGCACCCGCGAAGTCCTGGAAGTACGCGGCGCCGACGGCGGCCAGCGCCTCCATCAACTCGGCGGTGGTCGGTACGGTCGTCGTCGCTGTCGAACCCATGGTCATCAGGGTACGCGTAAAAGGTTCAGCAACTCCAGCTTTGACCATCGAAAGCACCTGCGCCCCGGGCAGCCCGCCACGGCGCGCCGACCGGGCAGCGCGCCGGCCGCACCGCGCTCGGAGCACGGCGGCTCAGAGCACCAGCAGCTCGAACAGCCGCCGTAGCTCGGCCTCCGGGTCGGCGGTCAGCCCGGTGTGCACCGGCCCCGGCTGCACGACCGCGCTGCGCGGCGCCGCCAGCCAGCGGAAGCGCTGCCCGGGGCTGTCCCCGGCGGCCGGCCCGGCCTCCGGCCCTCCCGCGCAGATCACCTCGATGCCGTGCAGCGCCCGCCGGACGCCCGCCACGTCGGCCACCGGGTCCAGCGCCAGCAGCCGGCCCTGGTCCAGGTGGGTGCGCGCACCGAGGTGCGCGTTCTGCCGGCAGTAGAGCAGGACCCCCACGTTGACGCACTCGCCGCGCTCGACCCTGGGCACCGCCCGGATCACCGCGTACTCGTAGTCGTGCAGGGCGGCCCCGTCCACCGGGGCCGTGGGCGCACTCGGCTCGGGCCTGGTCATGCGGACACCTCCGGGAGCCAGTCGCGCGGGCCCGCCAGCCGCGCGGTGAGCTGCTCGCGGTACGCCGCGCGGACCGCCTCGGGCGAGTCGAAGCCGGCCTCGTCGGTGAGCCAGACGTCGGGGATCTGCGCCACGGCCTCGGCCAGCACCGACTCGGCCAGCGGGGCCAGGGTCTTGTCGGCCGCCGCGAGGTCCGGTTCGGCGCGCAGCAGGGCGTGGTCGCCCGCGTCGTAGCGCCGGCGCGTCCAGCCGGCCGCGCCGGCCCAGTGATGGTGGAAGATCAGGCTGGCGCCGTGGTCGATCAGCCGCAGCCCGCCGGTCGCGACCAGCAGGTTGGGATTGCGCCAGGAGCGGTCCACATTGCCGATCAGCGCGTCGAACCAGAGCACCTGCCCCGCCGTCTGCGGATCCACCGCGAAGCAGAGCGGATCGAAGTTGAGCGCCCCGCTGACGAAGGCCATCCCCAGGTTGAGGCCGCCGCTGGCCCGCATCTGGTCCTGGATCTGCGGGTCCGGCTCGCTGCGCGCCAGTACCGGGTCGAGGTCCACGAGCACCAACTCCGGCACCGGCAGCCCGAGCCGGCGGCCCAGCTCCCCGGCGAGCACCTCGGCGACCAGCGCCTTGCGGCCCTGTGCGGCGCCGCACCACTTCAGGGCATAGAGCCGGTGGTCGTCGGCCTCGACCAGTCCCGGCATCGAGCCGCCTTCTCGCAGTGGCGTCACATAGCGGACCGCCGTCACCTGGGGGAGCACCCGGACAGCCTACCGACCCGTCAGGTCAACCGTCCGCACCGTTGCGGTGGCAGGGCCGGTTGGTCCGTGCGAGTGTGGCGAACAGTTGTCCTGTTGCGGCTCGGATCTGCATGTAAGGGATGAACGATGGAACGACCTCGGATCCTGATCGTGGGCGCCGGCTTCGCCGGACTGGAGTGCGCGCGCCGGCTGGAACGCAAGCTCACGCCCTCGGAGGCGGAGATCTCGCTGGTCACGCCGTTCAGCTACCAGCTGTACCTGCCGCTGCTGCCGCACGTCGCGGCCGGTGTGCTGACCCCGCAGTCCGTGGCGGTGTCCCTGCGCCGATCGCTGCACCGTACCCACATAGTCCCGGGCGGGGCCATCGGCATCGATCCGCGCTCCAGGGTCTGCGTGATCCGCAAGATCACCGACGAGGTGGTGGCGCAGCGCTACGACTACCTGGTGCTCGCCCCCGGCAGTGTGACCAGGACCTTCGACATCCCCGGGCTGACGGACTACGCGCGCGGGATGAAGACGCTCGCCGAGGCGACGTACGTCCGCGACCACGTGATCGCCCAGCTCGACCTCGCCTCGGCCACCGTCGACCAGCGCGAGCGGGAGTCGCGGCTGCAGTTCGTGGTGGTCGGCGGCGGCTACGCGGGCACCGAGACGGCGGCGTGCCTCCAGCGGCTGACCACCGCCGCGGCCAGGCGCTACCCCAGGCTCGACGCCCGGCAGATCAAATGGCACCTGATCGACATCGCCCCGAAGCTGATGCCGGAGCTGGGCGACACCCTGGGCACCACCGCGCTCGAGGTGCTGCGCCGGCGCGGCATCGAGGTCTCGCTCGGCGTCTCGGTGGCCGAGGTCGGCGCGGAGAGCGTCAAGTTCACCGACGGCCGGGTGCTCCCCAGCCGGACGCTGATCTGGACGGCCGGCGTCGCCGCCAGCCCGCTGATCGGCACGCTGGACGTGGAGACGGTCCGCGGGCGGGCCGCGGTGACGGCGGAGATGCGGGTGCCGCAGTTCGAGGGCGTCTTCGCGCTCGGTGACGCCGCGGCCGTGCCCGACCTCGCCAAGGGGGACGGCGCGGTCTGCCCGCCGACCGCCCAGCACTCGGCCCGCCAGGGGCGGGTGGTGGCGGACAACGTGATCGCCTCGCTCCGCGGCCAGCCGCTCCAGCCGTACTACCACCGGGACCTGGGCCTGGTGGTGGACCTCGGCGGCAAGGACGCCGTCTCCAAGCCGGTGGGCATCGAGCTCACGGGCGTGCCCGCCCAGCTGGTCGCCCGCGGCTACCACCTGATGGCGATGCGCACCAACTCCTCCAAGTTCCGGGTCGGCGCGAACTGGCTGCTGAACGCGACCGCCGGCGACGACTTCGTCCGGACGGGCTTCCTGGCCCGCCAGCCGGCCCGGCTGCGGGATTTCGAGTACACCGACGCCTATCTGACGAAGGAACAGGTCAGGGCGCACGCCCAGGCGTTGCTCGCCAAGGGCTGAGCCCCCCACGCACCGGGCCGGTGCCCGTACCGCGCGCGACGGTACGGGCACCGGCCTCGGCGCGGGAGGCGGCTACTTCGCCGTCAGGTACATCCCGGAGGCGTCCTGGCCCGCCGTGTTGCGGCAGCTGTAGTCACCGCTCGGCTTGGCGTAGAGCAGGGTCAGGCAGCGGCCCAGGGCCTGCTGGCCGTAGTAGTTGGGGTGCATGGACTCCTGGATGACGCCCTGCGAGGCACTCAGGCCGCCGTCGACGAAGCGCGCCCACTCGCTGGTGGTCGCGGACGGCGCCGAGGACGAGGTGGCCTGCTTCGACGCCTTGGCGCAGACCTCACGGCCCTGGAGCATGTCGCGCAGGTCCATGAACTGCACGCCCTTGGCGGCCGCGACACCGGCCAGCGCGTTGGAGATCTGCGGCACCAGCCGGTCACGCGCCCAGTCGGCGTCGCCGTCCCAGAACGGGCAGCCGCCGATGTCCGAGCGGTCCCAGCCGCTCTCGCGGTAGCGCATCTCGGAGCTGCGCGGGATCGGCGAGGGGTAGGACTGGAGCACGATCCGGTAGGACCCGGCCGAGTAGCCGGCGGCGGCCATCGCCGCGCGGATCTCGTCGATGGACTTGCCGACGCCGGCCATCGCGGCGGGCATCTTGGCGTCGATCTCCTGCTGCTGGTCGTCGTTGCAGTACGAGTACCAGATCAGGTAGTCCGAGACGCAGGTGGTGATGACGTCGGCGAAGCCGAGGTCGTTGCCGCCGATGGAGAGGGTGATCAGCTTGACGTTGTTCTGGGCGGCGACGGTGGCGAGCTGGTCGGCCTGCGGGGCCTCGCCCTTGTAGGACTGCCCGCCGTTGGAGGCGCGGAAGACGTTGGCGCTGACGGCCCCGGAGCAGGCGAGGTTGATCTGGGTCTGCGCGATGGTGGGGGCGCTGCGCACCTCGGCGACGTCCGAGCGGTCGCATCCGCTGGCGGCCGTGCTGCCGTAGACCCGGGCGGGGTCGTAGCTGCTGCCGGAGGTCCAGGCGCGGTCGGTGCCGGCGCGGCTGCCGCTGGTGGTGGTGCTGTTGCCCTTCCAGCGGCCGGCCTCGCCGGAGATGTAGCTGTCGCCCATCGTGACGCTCGCGGTGGGGCCGGTGGCGGCGTGGGCGGGGGCGGCGACGGCGATCAGGCCGGTGGCGGCGAGGGGCAGGGCCAGGAGCGCGGCGAACATGCGCCGTGTTCGGCCGGTGGCGGCGGGGCTGATGGTGCTGGCAGTGTTGCTGGTGCTGGCGGTGCTGGCTGCGCTTGTGGTGCTCTGACAGCTTTCGGGCACGGCGAACTCCTGCGTTCGGTCCCGCCTGCGTCGTGGGGGCAGACGGGACGCGCGAGTGAGGGTGGGCCGCCGGCCGGTGGCGCGAAGAACATGACATGCTCGCGCTTGTTACCGCTAGGTATCTGCAACACCTTTCTCGCTGTGTTACCGGGCGGTTCAGATCAGTCGCGAGGCGGAGCCGCCCGTTCCCAGCACGGCCGCCAGATCGTCGGCCAGCCGCGGCGCCTCGCCCGGCGGCAGGCTCGCCACGGTGAAGCGCAGGCCGGGCGGCGACTGCATCCTGAACCGCGCCCCGGGCGCCGCCACCCAGCCCCGCTGCACCAGCGCCGCCAGCGTCCCGGACTCGTCCTGGACGGGCACCCAGACGTTCAGCCCGCTGGCGCCGTGCGCCTCGATCCCGTGCGCCGCAAGCGCGTTCAGCAGGGCGTCCCGGCGGGCCCGGTACGCGGCGGCGACCTCGGCCACCGGCGCCGCGTCGGTACGCCACAGCTCGGCGACGGTGCGCTGGAGCAGGTGGCTGACCCACCCGGCGCCCAGCCGCTGGCGGCCGAGCACCCGGGCCATGGTGTCCGGATCCCCGATCGACACCGACAGCCGCAGGTCGGGGCCGTACGCCTTGGCGCAGGAGCGGACCACAGCCCAGCGGGCGGTGGTCCGCTCCCCCTGCGGGCCGCGCACCAGCGGCTGGTAGGCCTGGTCGACGATGCCGTGGCCGTGATCGTCCTCGATCAGCAGGACGTCGGGGTGCGCGGCCAGCACCGCGCGCAGCGCGGCCGCGCGCCCCGGGGTGAGGGCGGCGCCGGTGGGGTTCTGGGCCCGGCTGGTGACGATCACCGCCCGGGCGCCGGCGGTCAGCGCGGCGGCGAGCGCGTCGGGCAGCGGGCCCTCGTCGTCCAGCCGGACGGGGGCCGGGCGCAGGCCCAGGGCGGGCAGCAGATCCAGCAGGCTGCCCCAGCCCGGGTCCTCGACGGCGACCTGGTCGCCCGGGCGCAGCTGGGTGGCGAGGATCCGCTCGATGGTGTCCAGCGCCCCGGAGGCGACCGCCAGCGAGCCCTCCGGCAGGCCGTCCGCGCGGTAGAACTCCCGCGCCAGGCCCAGGAGTCCGGGGTCGGCCGTGGGGTGGCCGTAGAGCACCGGGTCGCGGTCGGCGGCGTGGGCCGCGACGGCCAGGGCGGGGCCGAGGGCGGGCAGCAGCGCGGTGTCGGGGTTGCCGGCGGACAGGTCGCGGGCGTGTTCGGGCACGGGGACGCGGATCCCCTCACGCGGGGTGAGCGCGGGGCGCGGGCGGATCCGGCTGCCCCGGCGGCCGGCCGTCTCGATCACCCCGCGGTCGCGCAGCAGGCGGTAGGCGGCGGCGACGGTGTTGGGGTTGACGCCGAGTTCGGTGGCCAGGTCGCGCAGCGGCGGCAGGGCCGCGCCCGGCGGCAGCGCTCCGGCGGTGACGGCCTGCTCGATGTCGGCCGCGATGTCGCTGGCGCGCCGTCCCTTGATCGTATAGTCTCCTAGCACAAAGTTGATTATGCACTAGTACATAGAGGTTGTCATGTCGGACGGCACCACGGCGTACTCCCGCACCACCCGCACCACCCCGACCCGCTACAAGGACCGGGCCACCTGGGAGCGGGAGACGATCCACGCGATCCTCGACAGCGCGTACATCTGCCACCTCGGCTTCATAGCCGACGACGCACCCGTCGTCCTGCCCACCATCTACGCGCGGGTCGGCAGCCGCCTGTACATCCACGGCTCCACCGGCAGCCGGCCGCTGCGCGGCGCCGCCGACGCCGGCCTGAAGGTCTGCGTCACCGTGACCCAGGTCGACGCACTGGTGCTGACCAAGTCCGCCTTCAACCACTCCGTCAACTTCCGCTCGGTGGTCGCCCACGGCGTCGCCCACCAGGTCACCGACCCTGCGGAGCTCGCGGTCGCGCTGGACGCGCTGGTTGACCACACCATCCCCGGCCGCTCCGGCGAGGTCCGCCCCGCCAACGCCAAGGAGCTGGCCGCCACCGCGGTGGTCCGCCTGGAGCTCGACGAGGTCTCGGCCAAGACCCGCGACGACGGCGCCGACGACGACGAGGCCGACCTCGACCTGCCGTACTGGGCGGGCGTCGTCCCGGTCTCCACGGTGCACGGCACGCCCGTGCCCGCCGACTCGACCACCGTGCCGCTGCCCGCGCACCTGCGCGACTTCCGCTGATCGGGGGCTGGTCATGCTGATCAGGAGCTGGGACCGCGGCGCCGAACCCGAGTGGCGCCGGTGGCTGGCCGCCGGGCGGGACTTCGGCCTGCTGGCCGCCAACGGCGGGCCGGGCCGCGGCCCCGTCCTGGTACCCACGCACTTCCTGCTGGACGCCGACCAGGGCGAGATCGTGCTCCACCTGGCCACCCCGAACCCCTTCTGGGCGGCCGTCCGGGCCGACCCCGAGGTGACGCTCGCGGTGACGGACGACTACGCCTTCGCCCCCGGCCACTGGCGCGGCGACCCGGGCACCCCGACCAGCTACTACGCCTCCGTGCAGTTCTCCTGCACCGCCGAGACCGTCGAGGACCCGGCCGGCAAGGCCGAGATCCTCAACCGCCAGCTCGCGCACTTCCAGCCGGAGACCCCGCAGACCCGGGTCGTCCCGGGCGGGGAGCCCTTCGGCCGGCTGCTCCCGGGCATTCGCGGCCTGCGGCTGACGGTGCGCGAGGTGCGCGCCAAGTTCAAGTACGACGACAAGAAGCCGGTCGAGCTGCAGTACGCCCTCGCCGGGCTGGTGGCCGGGCGCGGCCGGGGCCTGGACGCGGGTGTCTCGGCCCAGCTGCGGCGCCGGGCCGCCCTGCGTGGCGGCCCGCCCGCGACCGACGGCGGCGGCTGCCCGGCGGGCTGACGGCCGGTACGGGCCGGCACGGCCTGACGGCGCGGTACGGGCTGACGGATCGTCCGGAGGACCAACCGGGCGGCCCGGTGCGCGGGTTCACCCGAACGGGTCAACAGCGGGTGCGACACCCACCGGATCTCCCGCCCGGCGCGCGAAGGCCGCGCACCGCTGGTCGAATGGAGGGCGCACCCCTGTCCACGCCCGGCCGGACCCGCGGGCCGCGTACCCCCAGGAGTTCCCCGTGTCCTCCCTCAGCGCCCGCGCGCCGGTCGGCGAGCCGCACCTCGGGCACGTCGTCTTCATCTCGGCCGCGGCGGCCATGGGCGGCTTCCTGTTCGGCTACGACAGCGCGGTCATCAACGGCGCGGTGACGGGGATCCAGCAGCACTTCGGGGTCGGCAACGCCGAGACGGCCTTCGTGGTGGCGATCGCGCTGCTCGGCTCCGCGGCCGGCGCGGTGATCGCCGGCCGGCTGGCCGACCACCTGGGCCGGGTGCGGACGATGCTGCTGGCCTCGGTGCTCTTCGCGATCAGCGGCATCGGCTCGATGTTCCCGCCCAGCGTCCAGGTGCTGGCGCTGTGGCGGGTGGTCGGCGGCGTCGCGATCGGCATCGCGTCGGTGGTCGCGCCCACGTACATCGCCGAGGTCTCCCCGACGGCCTACCGCGGGCGGCTTGCCTCCTTCCAGCAGCTCGCGATCGTGCTCGGCATCACCGTCTCCCAACTCGCCAACTACGCGCTGAACCAGGCCGCCGGCGGCGAGTCCACCGGCCACCTGGCCGGCATCCAGGCCTGGCAGTGGATGCTCGGGGTGGAGGCCATCCCCGCGATCGTGTACGGGCTGATGGCGCTGGCCATCCCGGAGTCCCCGCGCTACCTGATCGCCGATCACCGCGAGGACCAGGCCCGCACGGTGCTGCTGGAGGTGGAGGGACCGGGCGTGAACCTGGACGCCCGGGTGGCCGAGATCCGCGCCGTGCTGGAGTCCGCCCACAAGCCGCAGGCGAGGGACCTGCTCGGCGGGCGGTTCGGGCTGCTGCCGATCGTCTGGGTGGGCATCGGAGCCTCGGTGTTCCAGCAGTTCGTCGGCATCAACGTGATCTTCTACTACTCGTCCTTCCTCTGGCAGTCGGTCGGCATCAACGAGAGTGATTCCTGCTGATCAGCCTCTCCACCTCGATCGTGAACGTGATCGGCACGGTGGTCGCGATCGCACTGGTCGACCGGATCGGCCGCAAGCCGCTGGCCGTGGCCGGGTCGGTCGGTATGGCGCTGTCGCTCGCCACCGCCGCCTGGGCCTTCTCCTACCGGCAGGGCACCGGGGACAGCGCGACCCTCGCCGACACCTACGCTACGGTGGCGCTGGTCGCCGCGCACGTCTTCGTGTTCTGCTTCGCCTTCTCCTGGGGCGTGGTGGTCTGGGTGCTGCTCGGCGAGATGTTCCCCAACCGCATCCGCGCGCTCGCCCTGTCGGTGGCCGCCAGCGCGCAGTGGATCGCCAACTGGGCGATCACCGTGACCTTCCCCGACCTCGCCGACTGGAACCTGTCGGCCACCTACGTCATCTACACGGTCTTCGCCCTGCTCTCCATCCCGTTCGTGGTCTTCTGCATCAGGGAGACCAAGGGCCGCGCCCTGGAGGAGATGGGCTGAGCACCCGCCCGCGCCCCACGCCGGCAGCGCCACCGGCCCCACCGGCCCCACCGGCGTCACCCGATCGGCGTACGACGCAGGCAGCGCGCCGGCGCCACGCCACGCATAGCATCGTCTGGCGGGCCGCCAGGCCCGGCGGCCCGCCCCGCGGGGCGGCGGCCCGCCTGCGTTCGCGGCCCGACCGACGGAGAGAAAGCCATGCCTGACCAGGGCGGCTCCCGGCAGAACGTCACCTTCCCCAGCCATGGGCGCCGGGCGCACGGCTATCTCGCCCTGCCACCGCAGGGAGTGGGGCCCGGTCTGGTCCTGATCCACGACCGATGGGGGCTGACCGGGCAGATCACCGCGACGGCGGACCGCTTCGCCGCCGAGGGCTTCGTCGTCCTCGTCCCAGATCTGTACGCCGGTCCCACCGCCCACGACGGCGCCGAGGCCGACCTGCTGCTGCACGAGCCGCCCCGGGAGGAGGCCGCGCGGGACCTTCGCGCCGCCGTCGAGTTCCTGCTCGGCGACCGGGCCGTGGTGGGGGACGCCGTCGGGGTCGCGGGCTTCTGCCTGGGCGGCGGCCTGGCCCTGGAGCTGGCGGCCGAGGAGGGCGAGCGGGTCGCCGCCGTGGTGCCCTTCTACGGCCTGCCGCGCGAGCCCGGCTACGACTACCGGGGCCTGACGGCCCATGTGCTCGGCCACTTCGGCGAGCTGGACCGCTCCCACCCGGCGGCGGAGGTGGACGAGGCCGCGATCCGGATCGGCGAGGCCACCGACCGGCGCCCGGAGATCCACTTCTACCCCGCCGGGCACGCCTTCATGAACGAGGAGAACGTCACCGGCACCTACGACGCCCTGCAGTCCCGGATCGCCTGGCGCCGCACCCTCAGCTTCCTCTGGGGCCACCTCGGCTGACCGCCCGGCGAACGCTCCACCTGGCGGCAGGGCCGCCCCTCCCCGGCCCGGCCGGCTCAGCCCGTGGGCAGCCAGCTGACGTGGCCGGCCAGCAGGGCGTAACCGACGAAGGCGACCGAGTCGATCAGACCGTGCGCGACCACCAGCGGCATCACCCGCCCCCAGCGCCGGTACAGCAGGCAGAACACCGCGCCCATCACCATGTTGCCGACCAGCCCGCCGACCCCCTGGTACAGGTGGTACGAGCCGCGCAGCACCGAGCTGGCGACCACCGTCGCAGGCCAGCTCCAGCCCAGCTGGCCGAGCCGGCGCAGCAGGTAGCCGAGGACGATGACCTCCTCCAGGATGGCGTTCTGCCAGGCCGAGGCGAGCAACACCGGCACCCGCCACCAGACGTCGGGCAGCCCGGAGGGCGCCACCGTCAGGTTGTATCCGGCGGCCTGCGAGGCCAGGTAGAGGGCAAGCCCCGAGCCGCCGATCGCGGCGGCGACGGCCGCGCCCCGGCCGAGGTCGCGCAGCTTGCTGCCGAGGTCGAAGCCGAGGACGCGCAGCGAGGTGCCCTCGCGTACCAGCAGATAGCCGACCAGGACGACGGGCATCAGGCCGCGTGCGATGTAGTAGAGCTGCCAGGCGAGGTCCAGCCAGGGGCGGCCGGGGGCGCGCGAGCCGTTGAGGGTGGCGACCTGCTGGCCGAGCGCGAGGGGCTGGGTGAGCGATCCGGCGAAGCTGATCAGGGCGCCGATCCCGCTGGCTCCCAGGGAGAGGCCGAGGACGGTCAGCAGTTCGACACCGAGCAGCCGCCGGGAGGGGGTCGCGGTCTCCGGTTCGCTCGAAACGGTGGTCACGGGTGCTCCAGCGGGCGGGCTTCGCCCCGGTGGTCGGCCGACCACCGGGGCGATCATCCTTCCATACCAGGATGAGAGGCCGGCCCTGCGGCTCACCCCGTCGGCTCACCCCACCGGCCAGGTGTGCACCGGCTCCCCCGCCTTCATGTACTCCATGTACCGGCGGGTCATCGCCGCGAGCGCGGCCGGGCGGTCCATCCCGAAGTGCTCGCGCAGCCGGTGGAAGGTGGCCTTCTGCCAGGCGGCGCCGTTGGTGCGGCGCAGGCAGCGCTGCTCGATGATGCCCAGGTAGCGGTCCCGGTCGGCGGCCTCGATGCCCCACTCGTCCAGGCCCTGGTGGGCGAGCGGGAGCAGCTCGTTCAGCACCAGCTCGACCGCCGGCAGCTCGGTCAGGCCCCCGGCGCGCCCGGCCCGGCCGCTGCGCGGCCACTGCACACCGGCGTCGATGCCGTACCGCGCGGCCTGCTGGAAGTTGGCGTCCGCCTGGACGAAGGGCAGCCGCGTCCAGACCGGCCTGGACTGCTCCGCGAGGACGCGGACCAGCCCGTAGTAGAACGCTGCGTTGGCGAGGGTGTCGGCGACGGTCGGCCCGGCCGGCAGGGCCCGGTTCTCCACCCGCAGGTGCGGCACGCCGTCGGCGACGTCGTACACCGGCCGGTTCCAACGGTAGATGGTGCCGTTGTGCAGCCGCATCTCGGCGAGGCGCGGGATGCCGCCGGAGGCGAGCACCTTGGCCGGGTCCTCGTCGTCGCAGATCGGCAGCAGGGCGGGGAAGTAGCGCAGGTTCTCCTCGAACAGGTCGTACGCGGAGTCGACCCAGCGCTCGCCGAACCAGGTGATGGGGCGTACGCCCTGTGCCTTGAGCTCGGCCGAACGGGTGTCGCAGGCCTGCTGGAAGAGCACCGGCCTGGTCTCGCACCACAGCTCGCGGCCGAACAGGAACGGCGAGTTGGCGCCGAGCGCCAGCTGCGGGGCGCAGAGCGCCTGGGCGGCGTTCCACACCGAGGAGAAGCGCTCGGGGGTGACCTGGAGGTGCATCTGGAGCGAGGTGGCGGCGGCCTCCGCGACCATCGTGACGGACTCCAGCTGGAGGCGCTCGACGCCCTCGATGTCCAGCGCGATGTCCTCGCCGCGCGCCGCCAGGATCTGGTCGCTGAGCAGGCTGTAGCGCTGGTTGTGGGACATCGCGTCCAGTCCCGTGTGCTCGCTCTCCAGAGTGGGGAGGATGCCGACCATCACGATCCGCGCACCCACCTCGGCCGCCTTACGGTCGGCGTAGCGCAGGCCGGTGTCGATCTCCTCGCGGAGGTCCTCCAGCACATGGCCGCAGAGCCGGTGCGGGGCGATGTTGACCTCGATGTTGAACCGGCCGAGTTCGGTCTGGAAGTCACTGGAGGCGATGGCACTGAGCACCTGTTCGTTGTGCATGAGCGGCTGTCCGTGCTCGTCGGCCAGGTTGAGCTCGATCTCCAGGCCCAGCACCGCCCTGGGCCGGTCGAACCTGTCCTCCCTGAGCATCCTGTCGAGCGCGTCGAGACAGGACTGGAGCTTGCGGCGGTACAGCTGCCGGTCCGACAGGTCCGCTCGCGTGGCCACGACCTTCTCGCCCATTGGTCCCCTCCTCCTAGGCCGACCGTGCAAGCATCATGCCCATCCCGAAGATCGATACCCGACGGCACCGAACAGGCGACCGGACAAGAGAACTGACGGTCTTTCAGTCAACTTCGGACTTGCCCGGGGACACTGAACGTGATAAACAGGTCACCCTGCGCACCTGTTCGAGTAGAATTCGCACTGCGCACCGGCCCGGCCCCGCACCGCTCCGAAACCCCCTGTCGACGGTGACAGCCGCGCCCGCACGCGATCATGCCCAACCGGACACGGCCAGGTCCCGTCACACCCCGACACACCGAGCCACGCCGGTATGCCGCACACTCGCACGCCGATCTCGCACGGAGAGGCGACCCCGCCCATGACTCTGCAGACCCCCCAGCCCCCGCCCAGCGCCCTGCGCGCCGTCCTGGCCGCGCTCGACTCGGAGACGGCACTGCGCCAGCCGGCCGCCGCCGCCCTGCGGCACCGGGCCGGGCCACTGCTGCCCGCGCACCCGCTCGCGGTCCATGTACTGGACGGCCAGCGCCCCGCGCTCGCGACCGCGCGGCGTACGGGCTGGCGCTTCCTGATCAAGGACGGCAACGAGGTGGCCGCTGCGGCGGAGGTGGTGCTGGGCATGGAGGGCCATACGTTCTCGCACTTCACGGCCGGGCCCTACCTCGACTCCACCGTCCGGGCGCTGCGCCATGCCTGGCAGCTCGCCCAGTCCGTGCGGGGCCGCCACCAGCCCCGGCTGCTGTCGATCCCCGGCCACTACGCCACCGCACTGTGGCTGCACAGCCCCGACGCCACCCCGGCCGCCGACCTGCTGATCCCGCTCGCGCCCGCCCCACTGGGCATCACCGCGCACCGGGCCTATCCGGCGGCCGACCTGCTCGCCATCCTCGCCCGGGCCGCGCTCACCAAACCGCTGGTGCTCGGCATGTCCTGATCCCACCGGACCACCCTCCGGGCCCGCCCGCCGCCGCCACCCCCGACCGGTGGCTCCACGTCCGCCCGGCCCGGCCGCCCGACGCCACCACCTCGCTCACCCGCGGTCCATCACCCGTCACCCGTCACCCGGACGGGTCATCCGGTATGGCCCGATCGGGCCACCCGATGCGATGCCCGTCCGGCATTCAGCTGCGCCTGCCACCATCTGAATGGGTGATCTCTGCCCGGTAGTTGTGGCGCATGTCACCAAATTGCTGCGCGACGGTCCCAGGACGCCGACACTGGGAACCAGCGTGGAAGGTCCACCTGTCCTACCCACAGAAGCGCCGGCTCACACCTGGGCCGGCGGGACAGGATCCGACTACCGCGGCGGCAGCCGGCCGATTCTCGCCGGAACCCGCACCACGGGGAGGATCGCAATGCGAAGCGAGGGTACGACATGTGCCAGCACCGTCCTGAGTGCCCGTCGGCCGAGTCCGAGGACCGCGAGGCAGCTGTCCCGGTGGCCTGCCACCCCGAGCAGGGGTGGAGCCTGCTCTGCAACGGCGTCCTGCTCTTCGAGGACACCGGGGAGCTGCTGCCCGACGGCCGGGTGATCGCCCCACGCCGTCCGCTGGCCGGCGCCACGACCTGACCGCGGGAGTCCGCCGCCCACCCGGCGTGGACGGCGAGCGCCCGAGGGCCCGGCACAAGCGCTTGTGCCGGGCCCTCGTTCGTCGTACTCAGGTCACACTCAGGCGCCGTACTCGTCCAGCGGCGGGCAGGAGCAGACCAGGTTGCGGTCGCCGTACGCGCCGTCGATCCGGCTCACCGGCGGCCAGTACTTGTCGGCCGGGTTGACCCCGGCAGGGAAGACCGCCTCGTGCCGCGAGTAGCCGTGCGCCCAGTCGCCGGCCAGGGTGGCGGCGGTGTGCGGGGCGTTGCGCAGCGGGTTGTCGTCCGCCGCCCACTTGCCGGCCCCGACCTTGTCGATCTCCGCACGGATCTCGATCATCGCCGCGCAGAAGCGGTCGATCTCGTGCAGGTCCTCGGACTCGGTGGGCTCGATCATCAGCGTGCCGGCCACCGGGAACGACATCGTCGGCGCGTGGAAGCCGTAGTCGATCAGGCGCTTGGCGATGTCGTCCACCGTCACGCCCGTCTCCTTGGTGAGCGGACGCAGGTCGATGATGCACTCGTGCGCCACCAGACCGCCGGGGCCCGTGTAGAGCACCGGGAAGTGCGGGGCCAGGCGCTTGGCGATGTAGTTGGCGTTCAGCACCGCGACCTGGGTGGCGCGCTTGAGGCCCTCGCCGCCCATCAGGCGCACGTACGCCCAGGAGATCGGCAGGATCGCGGCCGAACCCCACGGCGCCGCCGAGATCGGTCCGACACCGGTGGCCGGGCCGGCCTCCGACTGCAGCGGGTGGTTGGGCAGGTACGGCGCGAGGTGCGCGCGCACCGCGACCGGGCCGACGCCCGGGCCGCCGCCGCCGTGCGGGATGCAGAAGGTCTTGTGCAGGTTCAGGTGCGAGACGTCCGCGCCGAACTTGCCCGGCTTGGCGAGGCCCACCAGGGCGTTCAGGTTGGCGCCGTCCACGTACACCTGGCCGCCGGCCTCGTGCACGGCCGCGCAGATGTCGGTGATCTCGGTCTCGAACACGCCGTGCGTCGACGGGTAGGTGACCATCAGCACGGCGAGCTGGTCGCGGTGCTGCTCGATCTTGGCCTGGAGGTCCTCGACGTCCACGTCACCGTCGGTCAGAGTCTTCACCACGACCACGCGCATGCCGGCCATCACGGCCGAGGCCGCGTTGGTGCCGTGCGCGGAGGCGGGGATGAGGCAGACGTCGCGCTGGGTGTCGCCGTTGGCCTGGTGGTAGGCGCGCACGGCCAGCAGGCCGGCCAGCTCGCCCTGGGAACCCGCGTTCGGCTGGATGGAGACGGCGTCGTAGCCCGTCACCTCGACCAGCTGCTGCTCCAGCTGGCGGATCAGCGTCAGGAAGCCCTGGGCCTGGTCGATCGGCGCGAACGGGTGCAGATGGCCGAACTCGGGCCAGGTCACCGGCTCCATCTCGGTGGTCGCATTGAGCTTCATGGTGCAGGAGCCCAGCGGGATCATGCCGCGGTCCAGCGCGTAGTCGCGGTCCGACAGGCGGCGCAGGTAGCGCAGCATCGCCGTCTCGGAGCGGTGGCTGTGGAAGACCGGGTGGGTGAGGTACTCGTCCTCGCGCAGCAGCGCGGCGGGCAGCGCCTCGGCGCTCTCGTCCGGTTCCACGCCCTCGACACCGAAGGCGGCCCAGACGCCGGCCAGGTGCTCGCGGGTGGTGGTCTCGTCGCAGGAGACCGAGATGAGGTCCTCGCCGTCCTGGTGGACGTTGATGCCCTCGGCGCGCGCGGCCGCGGCGACGGCGCCGGCGCGGCCCGGGACGCGGGCGGTGACGGTGTCGAAGAACTCGCCGTGCAGCAGCTCCACGCCACCGGCGCGCAGGCCCTTGGCGAGCGCGGCCGCGTAGCGGTGGGTGCGGCGGGCGATGTCGGCCAGGCCGTCGGGGCCGTGGTAGACGGCGTACATCGAGGCCATGACGGCGAGCAGCACCTGCGCGGTACAGATGTTGCTGGTCGCCTTCTCGCGGCGGATGTGCTGCTCGCGGGTCTGCAGGGCGAGGCGGTAGGCACGGTTGCCGTCCGCGTCGACGGAGACGCCGACCAAGCGGCCGGGCAGCGAGCGGGCGTACTCGGCGCGCACCGAGAGGTAGCCGGCGTGCGGGCCGCCGAAGCCCATCGGGACACCGAAGCGCTGCGAGGTGCCGCAGGCGATGTCCGCGCCCAGCGAGCCGGGGGACTTGAGCAGGGTCAGCGCCAGCAGGTCGGCGGCGACGGCGACGATCGCGCCGAGGCCGTGCGCCTGCTCGATGACCGGGGCCAGGTCACGCACGACGCCGGTGGCACCGGGGTACTGGAGCAGCACACCGAAGACGCCACGCTCGGCGACCTCGGCCGGGATGCCCTCGGACAGGTCGGCGACCACGACCTCCACACCGGTCGGCTCGGCGCGGGTCTGGATGACGGCGATGGTCTGCGGGAGGGTCTCGGCATCGATCAGGAAGACCCCGCCCTTGACCTTGCCCACCCGGCGGGCCAGCGCCATCGCCTCGGCGGCCGCGGTGCCCTCGTCGAGCAGCGAGGAGCCGGAGGTCGGCAGGCCGGTCAGGTCGGAGACGACGGTCTGGAAGTTGAGCAGCGCCTCCAGGCGGCCCTGCGAGATCTCCGGCTGGTACGGCGTGTACGCGGTGTACCAGGCCGGGTTCTCCAGCACGTTGCGCAGGATGACCGGCGGGGTGAAGGTGCCGTAGTAGCCCAGGCCGATCATCGGCGTGAGCACCTGGTTGCGGGAGGCCAGCTCGCGCAGCTCGGCCAGGACCTGGGCCTCGCTGCGGCCCGCGGGCAGGTCCAGTCCGGTGATGGAGCGGATCGCCTCGGGCACGGCGGCGGCGGACAGCTCGTCCAGGGAGCCGTAGCCCACCTGGGCGAGCATCTTCTCCTGCGCCTCGGCGTCGGGGCCGATGTGGCGGGTCTCGAAGGGGCTGGCCTGCTCAAGCTCGGCAAGGGTCGCGGTGCTCTGCGGGCGACCGGCGTTCGGCTGGGCGTTCATGGTGGTCGAGGCCTCCTGGTCACGGACCGGCGGGGGCACGCACGCCGGGACGGACTTGGCCGCTGCGGACAGCGGATCGGCCCGGGCGGACGAACCCAACAGGCCTCCCCCTCTGTCATCGGGACCTGAGAGCTTCGCCCGCACGGGGCGTGGGTCGCCCCGCCGGCTTGCACCGTCGGTGAGGGTGGTGGCCGTCGGCTCCCTCGCCGGCGGTCCTGCCCTGCTTTCCAGAGTGACCTATCCCACACGGTACGGATGCCTGAGAGATTCCGGGGAGGAGTTGCTCCTTCGGCGCCCCCACCGCGGCTGGCGACGGTCGGGGACTCTCCCGAGCGGGCTCGGCGGTCGCGCCCAGGGTACCAGCGCAAACGCGTTCGATCACGGGTCCCACCGACTCGTCGCCGGGCGTCCCGGAGTCCCCCGTCCGGCCCAGTACCGGCCCGGACGGCGGCGCTCCGCTCGCAGCCGCCCGGTACATGGCTTTTGGTGTGAAGTGGCGGATGGGAAGGGCCCTCCAGCCGTCCCCCACGGGAGCTCCGCAGCAGCCAGCGCACTGGAGGAAAGAGTGCAGACCGACATCGACCCCCGAGACCTGATCGGACACAAGGCGGTCGACCGCAACGGAGACAAGATCGGCACCGTCGACGAGGTGTACCTGGACGACGCGACCGGCGAGCCCGAGTGGGCGGCGGTGCGGACGGGCATCTTCGGGCGGGACGCCTTCGTCCCGTTGACGACCAGCGAGTTCCTGGGCGAGGAGCTGCGGGTTCCGTACGACAAGTCGCTGGTGAAAGAGTCCCCCGACTTCGGCGTCGGTCAGCACCTGTCGCCCGCCCAGGAACTCCAGCTGTACCGCTACTACGGACTGGACACCCCGACGGAGGGCCGTCAGGCCGCGCAGGACAGCACCTCGGGCTCCCGCCCGGCGGACCTGGACTTCGGGGCCCCGCCGCAGCCCCCCGCCGCGGCGCCCCCCGCGCCTCCGGCTGCTCCCCCGGCGGCAGCGGCAGCCGCAGCGGCGGCCGCGGCCACCACCCAGGTGTCGACGCCGGCCCCCACGCCGATGACCAAGACCCCCGAGCCGCCGAAGACCATGGAGGCGGCCCCGCCGGCCGCCACCACCCAGATGCCGGCCCCACCCGCACAGCCTCCGGCCCAGGCGATCGGCCTCACCTCGCAGAGCCAGTCGGCCGGGCTGGACCGCAAGCCCCCGGCCGTCGAGGAGACAAACGTCCGCGCCGTCGCCGGAACCGCCCCGTCGTCCACCGCCCGCCCGCCGGCCACCCCCGGCGCGGCCATGGAGGCGGGTACGGCGCAGGGCCCTGCCGGTACGGGGCCGGGCGGCCTGCTGGAGATCACCTGCCACGAGGAGCGGATCGACATCACCACCGAGTGGCAGGTGATGTACACCGCCCGGCTGCGCAGGTACGTCACCAGCGAGACGGTCGAGCGCCATGTCCCGGTGGTCCGCGAGCGGGTGCGCGTCGAGCGGGTGCCGGTCAGCGAGGGCGAGCGGGACGCGCTCACCCAGCAGGAGATCGCCGAGGCCGTGGAGGAGGTGACACTGCGGGAGGAACGGCCGGTGGTGCGCAAGTACCTGGTGCCGGTCGAGCGGGTACGGCTGGTGGTCGAGCGCTACACCGACGACCACGTCGTGCGCGAGGAGCTGCACCGCGAGCACGTGGAGATCCACGACAGCTCCGATGCCGGCGCCACCCCGGGTGCCACCACCGCGGGCACCTCCGGACCGGGCATGTCATCGACGGACGCCCCCGGCACCACTGCGCAGCCGCCCAACGCCACCGGCACCTCGGGCACCACCGGTACCAACGCCGGTGGTACCAACACCACCGGCACCAACACCGGCGGGTCCGGCATGGCGATGTCCGCCCCCACGGCCGACCTGCTCAAGCCGCTGCCGCTGCGCCCCCTGGCCTGAGCGGCCCGCCCGACCCCGCGCTCCCCCGCAGTCCCCCGGACCACCCCGTCCGGGGGACTGCGCTTTGCCAAAGCTTCACCGATCGATATTTGACACAATGAAGTATCTCGCGGCATGGTTGCTTCAGTTCATTTACTTTCACCTGCCTGAAGCACTTGCCTCGGGCGCACGTAACTGGAGGAACCACCGTGAGTGAGGCACCACAGCCCGCCGCCACGGCCGAGAAGCAGAGCAGCGCCCGGGTCCTGCCCGCCCTGGTACTGGCGATGCTGGCGTTCAGCGTGGTGCAGACCGCGGTCGTCCCGATCCTGCCCTCGCTCGCCAAGGAGCTGAGCGTCTCCGGATCCAGCATCACCTGGCTGATGACGGCCAACCTGCTGTCCGCCGCCGTGCTCACGCCGCTGCTCGGCCGCTTCGGTGACCTGCGCGGCCGCAAGCCGATGCTGCTGATCTCACTCGCGGGTCTGGTGGCCGGCTCCGCCCTTGCGGTGAGCACCCACTCCTTCACCTGGCTGGTCGTCGCCCGCGTCCTCCAGGGCGCCGGCGGTGGCGTGCTGCCGCTGGCGATCAGCATCGTCCGCGACGAACTCCCGAAGCAGAAGGTGACCGGCGGCGTCGCCGCCATCAGCGCCTCGATGGGCGTCGGCAGCGGCCTCGGCCTGGTCGCCACCGGCCTCCTGCTGGAGCACTGGAACTACAAGTCGATCTTCTGGATGGGCCTGATCTTCGGCCTGCTCGCCCTCGCCCTGGTCGCCTTCCGGGTGCCCACCGACCCGGTCACCGACCAGGAGGGCGGCGCCGACCCGCTCGGCGCCATCACCCTCGCCGCCTGGCTCTCCGCCCTGCTCGTCGCCGTCAGCCAGGGCAACAACTGGGGCTGGACCTCCAACCGCACCCTGGGCCTGTTCGC